>NZ_JBQJIM010000079.1:0-505 GCF_052078295.1 Crossiella sp. CA198 | reverse complement strand
AGGGTGGCCTCGCCGGCCGGGCAGACCACCGGAGGGGTGGGGCAGATCAACACCCGGGGCAAGCGGGTTGCGGGGCGGGGTTTGGGCTGCCGACTTAAGACCCAGCGTGGCTCCGAGGGCTCGCGTGCTCTCCGCACGGCCTTCCGCCAGCCAACCACACCTCACCGAGCGGCCCCCGTCACGTTGGGAGGGCATGCGGAAGCAGGTTGCAGGGGCCACTCGGCGAGGCGCGGTCTGCATGCTCCAGGCCGTACGGAGAACACGCGAGAGCCCTCGTCGTGGGGGTTTCACCCCTCCGCCCCGGCCCGCCCCGTCCCACAACGGCCAACGTGGCGTACGAGTTGGGCCAACTCGCCGTCCATAACGGCCAACACGCGGGGGGTTAGGGGCAATGCCGCGTAGTTAGTGTTTGGGGCTGGTTGTCAAGCCTGGTGAAACAGCCAACGGAGTCCCTGCTAGAACAGAAATCGACCAAGATCACTGTCGGCAGGAACTCCGTTGGACA
>NZ_JBQJIM010000007.1:0-401249 GCF_052078295.1 Crossiella sp. CA198 | reverse complement strand
AACCGAAAGTACTCGGCTCGTTCGGCCAGCAGTGGTGCTGAGCCGTGCGGGGTGCGGTCGAGGCGGATGGAGAAGGTCATTGGGTGTCCTGGGGGGTCAGGTCACGCAACGACCCCTAGAAACCGCCCAACGGCCAACACGCGGGTGGGGGGTCAGTGGGTGAGGAGTAGGGCGGTGGCGTTGTCGGTGGCGCCGCGGTCGATGGCGGTGGCGACGAGTTCCTGGGCGCGCGGGCCGAAGCGGGCGGGGCGGGCCACGATGGCGGTCATGGTGGCCAGGTCCAGCGCCCCGTACACGCCGTCACTGCACAGCAACAACCCCGGGTCGCCGCGCACCTCGACCTGACCGATGTCCTGCGGCCGGGCGGAGCGCACGCTCGCGGTGACCATGTGTTCCATCCACGGCGTGGTCTCCATGCCCTGCCGCCGGAAGTACTCGGCCACGGTGTGATCCGTGGTCAGCCGGGTCAGCGTGCGACCATCCCACCGGTAGGCGCGGGCGTCGCCCACCCAGGCGATCCGGTAGCCGCCGCCGAGCTGGTCGGCGAAGGGCATCGCCACCACCAGTACCGCGTCCCCGGTGTGGCCCAGCGCGAGCACGGCCCGTTGCGCGGCCAGGATCGCCTCGGTGGGTCCGCGGGCGGGGACGGTGCTGGTGGCGGCGTCAACCGCGACGCGGGCGGCGTCGGCGGCGGTGCGGGTGTCGCCGACACCGTCGGCCAGGGCCAGCACGGGCGTCATGCTGTCCCACCCGGGGCGCACGGCCAGGGCGTCGGCGTTGATCCGGCGGCGGCCGGGGTCGGTGGCGGTTTCCCAGTTGATCCGGTTGCGATGCTCCATCAGCGTCATAGCTTCATGGTGCGACTGGTTTCTAAGAGGTTGCTGTGAGCCGATTAGCGCTTGGCTGTGGCTTGCCCCGACGGTGCTCGGCCAGCGCGTCGAGCAGGGCCGCGATGGCCTCGGTCGAGGTGTGGTAGTGGCAGGCGATCCGCAGCAGTCCGGCCGAGGGCTGGTGAGCACGCCCCCGGCGCCCAGGAACGCGGGCAGATCGCGGCGCTGGCGGGAGTTGCCGCGGCGGGCTGACCCGCCGCGGCAACCGGATCAGGTGCAGGTGATGGTGGCCTCGGCCCAGTCGGCGTGGTCGTAGTCGACGCCGTCATCGGTGGGCAGCACGGCCAGGTGCACGTACTGCAGGCCGGTGACATCCGCGATCAGTGTACGCGCTCCGTCGGTGCCGCGCAGCACCCCGCTGCTCGCCAATTGCCTGCCGGGGCCCCAGATTTCCATGCTCACCGAGCCCCGATCGCCGGACTCGTCGTCCACACCCACCGTGGCGCTCAACCGGGTACAGCGTCCGCCAAGGTGGTAGCGGACCTCGCTGCGCGCGTGCACACCGATGCCCTTGGCGTACCGGGTGCCGCCGATGGTCAGCGCTGTGCCGTCGCCCGCGCCGCGTTCGCCGTTGCTGCGGTCCTTCTCCACCGGGCCCCAGGCGTTCGCGGCCAGCGACGGGGTGAGGTCGGAGAGCTGGCTGACCCCGGCGGGCGGGCTGCTGAAACCGCCCTGGCGGCTGACCCGGTAGACGACGGTGGCGTGCGCCGGAACCGAGGCGCTGATCGCGCCGGTGGTGTCGCGTTCCTGGCCGGTCCACAGGTCACGCAGCCGGAAACTGTTGGCGTTGCCCAGGTTCGCCGCGCTCGCGGTGGTGCTGATGGTCTGGGTGCCGCCGGTCTCGTTGAACAGCGCCACCGCCACATCGCCGTTGTCCAGCGGCTTGGTCAGCACATGCCGCCCGCCCTCGGCGCTGATCTCGGTGGCCTGCACGCCAAGACCGTCCTGGTCCAGCGCGATGATCTCCCGGTTGGTCAGGATGTCGAAGGTGGACTGGCCCACCTTGCGCAGGTCCGCGCCGATCAGCAGCGGCGCGTTCATCATGGCCCACAACGAGAAGTGGCTGCGGTATTCGACCTCGGTCATGCCGCCGTTGCCGACCTCCAGCATGTCCGGGTCGTTCCAGCCGCCGCGCTGCGCGTTCGCCGCCAGGCCGACGTTCTGTTTGAAGATGCCGAGCATGCTGCCCCAGTTGTCGCTGATGTCCCCGGTGGTGCGCCAGCTGTTGCCCACCGGCTGGGCCCACCGCCACGGCTGGCTCTGCCCCCACTCGCACAACGAGAACAGGATCGGCCGCCCGGTGGCCGCGAGCGCGTCGCGCATCCTGGTGTAGCGCTGCTGCGCGCTCTGACCGAGGTGGTCTCCGCAGTTGTCGTACTTCAGGTAATCCACGCCCCAGGAGGCGAACAGCCGCGCGTCCCGCTCCTCGTGCCCGATGCCGCCAGGGAAGCCTTGCGCGTCACAGGTTTTGGTGCCCGCACTGGTGTAGATGCCGAACTTGAGGCCCTTGGCGTGCACGTAGTCGGCCACCGCCTTGATGCCGTTGGGAAAGCGGGTGCGGTGCGGCACCAGGTTGCCGTCGGCGCCGCGTTGCGGCTCGGCCCAGCAGTCGTCGATGTTGACGTACTGATAGCCCACGTCCTTGAGGCCGCGGCTGACGAAGATGTCGGCGATGCCCTTGACCATCTCCTCGTTGAACTCGGCCCGGCAGTGCGTGGAATTCCAGTTGTTGAACCCCATCGCCGGGGTCCGGGAGAGCCCGTTCTCCGCCGCCACCGCCGGTGGCCCGTCGAGCACGACCAGGCTTCCCGCCGTCAGCGCCCCCGCCACGAGTGTGCTCAGCAGTGTTCTCCGCCAGCCTCGACCCACCGGAACCTCCTTGTTCCACGTCGAAAACCAAAACAAAACCAACCACGATCACACAGCTGGGAACAGAACCGCACAACCCGTCAAACGTCCGGAGGTGCAGACCCGACCGCCCGATGGTGAGACCGATCGGGTTCCACCGGCCGCCGCTCCTAAGATCGACTACGTGATGTCTCGCGCGCCGGTTCTGGCGGACACCCTTGCCCCGCCGCACATCGCACCCTGGTCGCGACGACTTCCAGCCCTGGCCGCCGCGCTCACCACGCTGATACTCGGCGCGATCGGCCTCGGCGGGGCGCAGCTGTGGCGGGATGAACTCGCCAGCTGGAGCGCGGCCCGGCGCACGGTGGGCGAACTGCTCGCCATGACGGCCAACGCGGACGCCTTCTACCTGCCCTACTACCTGTTCCTGCACTACTGGATGGCGATCTTCGGCGACTCCGAGGTGGCCCTGCGCCTGCCCTCGCTACTGGCCGCCGCGGGCACGGCCGCGGTGGTGGCCGCACTGGCCGGCCGATGGTTCGGGACGCGGGCCGGGTGGTGCGCCGGACTGCTGTTCGCGCTGGTGCCGATGGTGACCCGGATGGCCCAGGAAGCCCGGCCCTACGCCTTCGTCATGTTGTTCATCGCGCTGTCCACCTACCTGTTGCTGCGTGCCCTGGACGAGCCGTCCTGGCGGCACTGGGCGGGTTACGGCGTGGCACTGGCCGCGGTCGGACTCACCCAGCTCACCGCCTTCGCCATCGTGGCCGGGCACGTGGTGCTGGTGCTGGCCAGGTGGCAGCGGCCGTGGCGATTCGCCCTGACCGCACTGCTCGCCGTGCTGCCAGCCGCGCCACTGGCCGTGCTGTCGCTCTCCGGTGGGCAGGGCGCGGTCGGCATGATCCCCCGGCCGGGCCTGCTCGACCTGTTCGGCTTCACCGCGGTCGCGCCCGCGGACAGCATGATGTGGCCGCAACTGTTCCGCTCCGCCGCCACCGCCTGGATCGTGCTCGCCCTCGCCCTGGCCGCCCTGCTGCTGCCGCAACGCCGCCGGGCCGCCGGAATCCTCGCCGTGGCCGGGGCGCCGATCCTGGTGCTGTGGGCCGCCTCGCAGGCCGGGCCGTCCTTCTTCTTCGCCCGCTACCTGGTCTTCCTGCTCCCGGTGCTGGTGGTGACCGCGGGCGTCACTCTCGCCGCGGCGCGACCGCAGGCGGTGCTCGTACTCGCGCTGGCGGCTGTCGCGGCGATCACCGTGCCCGACCAGCTGGCCGCCCGCTCCCCCGGCTCGCACGACGCGGCCTTCTACCCCTACGCCATGTTCACCGAAGGCCCCGGCCAGTACGCCGACTACCGGCGACTCGCCGACCGCCTGCGCCGGGACGCCCGCGAGGGCGACATGATCGTCTACGCGAACCGGCCGGATTTCTGGTTCACCGACACCGCCCTGGACTACCACTGGCGGACCCCCGACCGCCCGCGCGATGTCTTCCTGGACCGGGATCCGATCGCGAACGCGAACCTGGCCGGCACCGAGACCACCGCCTACGCCGCCCGGCTGGCCGGGGCGAACCGGGTCTGGGTGATCGGCGTCGGCGAACGCCAGGACCCCTTCGCGGGCAGCCCGGCACTCGTCGCGTTCCCGGCCCGCCCGGACAAGGCCGCCGCGGTGCAGGCTCAGTTCGCCCTCGCCGAGGTGGAGCAGACCACCGGGTTCACCGTGGCGCTGATGCACCGCCGCTGATCACGGCGAGCGAATCCCGGTCCGAATGGTCCATCCACATTAGACCGAATGCCACTGTCCACAATGGACATCGGACGGAAGTCCCCGCACAACTGCCCCTATGGGAAACATCAGACATCCGATCGGTGACGCACGCCACCAACTATTGACAATGATTGCCATTGTCAACTGTATTGAGCGCGACTGATCTGGTGATTGGCTGGTCGCCCGACAAACTCCCGAACCTGCCAGGGGCCGACGACTGCGAGGTGCGAAGTTAGGCGAGCCTAGCCTATGTAAAACAGTGTTCAAAAGGGGACCCTAACTTGGCCCTCTACCCGCCGTCTACCTCGGAGAAAGCACGTTGAACGAAGCCCAGCCGCGGCCGGTGCGGGTCGTGGTCGCCGGCACCGCCTTCGGGCGGATCTACCTGGACGCGCTGCGCTCGGCCCCGGAGGCGTTCGCCCTCGCCGGTGTGCTCAGCGCCGGTGGCGCGTACTCGCGCGACCTCGCCCGCCACCACAACGTGCCGCTGTACACCGCCGTCGAGCAGGTGCCCGAGGTGGACCTCGCCTGCGTGGTGGTGCGCTCCGGACTGCTCGGTGGGCCTGGATCCGAACTGGCGCAGGCGTTCCTGGGTCGCGGCACGCACGTGCTGCAGGAGCACCCGGTGCACGCCGGGGAGATCGCGGACAACCTGCGTGCGGCGCGGCGCGGGGGCGCGGCCTATGCGGTCCACACGCTCTACCCGGATCTCGCGCCGGTGCGCCGGTTCCTGGCCGCGGTCGAGGTGCTGCGGCAGTCGGGTCCGCTGCGGTTCGTCGACGCCGCCTGCGCCAACCAGGTCGCCTACCCCCTGGTCGAGATCCTGGCCCGGATCGCCGGATCGGTGCGGCCGTTCAGCTTCGGCCCGGCCACCGGATCGGACGGCCAGCCCTACCGCACGCTGCACGCCACCGTCGGCGGGCTGCCGGTGACGTTGCGGGTGCAGAACCAGCTGCACCCGGCTGACGCGGACAATCACGCGCACTTCTTCCACCGGATCACCGTCGGCGGCGACGCCGGGGTGCTCACCCTGGCCGACACGCACGGACCGGTGCTGTGGCAACCACGCCTGCACGCCGGTCGCGACGACACCGGGCGGCTGATCATGGCCGGGCCGGGCACCGAACGGCTCGCCGCGACCAGCACCACCGTGCTCGGCCCGGAAGCAGGCACCTTCCACCAGGTCTTCGCGCAGTTGTGGCCGGACGCGGTGCGCACCGCGTTGCACCGGCTGGTCCAGGACATCCACGAACCCGCGCGCCGGGCCCGCACCGGGCAGCAGGCGCTGGGGGTGGCCACCGCCTGGTCCGCGCTGACCGCCCGGCTCGGCGTGCCCGAACCCATCCACCCCGGGGAACCGCCGGTGCTGCCCGTGGGCGACCTGCTCGCCGCGGTGGCCGCTGAGGACGCGAGAGGAATCCGATGAGCAGGTGCAGCCATGTGCTGATCAAGGTCGACGATCTGCGGCGCGCGGTCGCCGCCTACCGATCGGTCGGTTTCGACGTGCATTACGCCACCGCCGAGGACAAGGCGTTGCACGCGCACGTCTGGTTCCGTGAGGGGCCGGTGCTGGAACTGCTGACCGCGCCCAAGGGAGCCAAGTTCCTGCGCTGGCCACTGGAGGTCGCCTTCGGCCGGGGCGCGGGGCGGCGGATGGTGCGCTGGGCCGTCCAGCCGGAAGGTTTCTGCGACGCGGCCGTGCTGGTCAACGACGATCAGCTCACCGACACGCGTAACGCGTTGCGCGCCAACGGTTCCGGCTGTGGCCGGGTGGTGAACTGGACCCGCACCAAGCCGGATGGCCAGCAGACCAGGTTCCGCTTCGCCTACCCGCGGGCCGACCGGGCGCCGTTCCTGGTCACCCCCTACGACCCACCGCAGCACCCGCCGTCAGTGACGCACGCGAACGGGGCCACCGCGCTGACCAAGGTGGTGCTCGGGGTGCGCCCGGCCGACCTGCCGGTGCTCCGGCTGCTCGTCGGCGACGGCGGCGACTTCGAGTTCCGGGAAGCCGAACAGACCGGGGTGCTCGCCGTGGAACTGGCCGGACTGCGCACCGAACTCGACCCGGCGCTGACCCGCGGCGCACTGATCCGCCCCGCCACCACCCGCTGAAACCCGTATCCCCCAAGGAGATCCTCGATGCCGCTGAACCGCCGTGACCTGTTCCGGGGGATCGCGCTCGCACTCGCCGCCAGTCCCGTGCTCGCCGCGTGCGGTGGCGCGCCCGCCCCGGGCGGCGTGCCACTGGCCGGTGGCAACCAGGCCACGCCGCGCCGGGGTGGCGCGCTGCGGGCGGTCTTCGGCGGCGGCCCGGCGGAGAGCCTGGACCCCTACGCCGTTGGCACGCCGGTGGACTTCGTGCGCAACGACGTGGTCTATGACTCGCTGTTCGTGTTGCGTGGCGCGGAATCCGTGCCCTCGCTGGCTACCGCGGTCGAGGTCGCCAAGGACGCGAAGTCGTTCACGCTGCGGCTGCGGGAGAACGTGCGCTGGCACGACGGGTCGCCGTTCACCGCGCAGGACGTGGTCTACAGCCTGCGCTACATGTGCTCCCCCGACCGGCCTTTCCCCAGCCAGCTCGCGCCCTACCTGGATGTCGCCCGTGCCAATGCCATTGACGCCAAGACGGTCGTGGTGCCCACGCTGACCCCGGTCGGCGATCCGGCGCAGCTGCTGGCCGCGATCCCGGCCAAGATGGTCAAGGACGGGGCCAAGGACTTCAGCGCCGGCAAGGCGATCGGCACCGGACCGTACCGGGTGGACTCCTTCGAGGCGGGCAGGCAGACCAGGCTCGTGCGCTTCGACGGGCACTGGGATGGGCAGGCCCCGGCCGACGAGATCCTGTTGCTGAGCCTGAGCGATCCGCAGACCGCGGTGCGCGCGGTGACCTCCGGCCAGGCCGACTACGCAGGCGACGTCCCGGTCGCCACCGCCAGAACCGGAGTGCCCGGCGCGGACCTGGAGATCCGCACCGCGGGCGAGGCCAACCGGATCGGCTTCGCCTTCGTGCTCAACACCACCCGCAAACCCTTCGACGACCCGAGGGTGCGCCGGGCAGTGCGGCTCGCGGTCAACCGTCAAGCACTGGTAGACACCGTGCTGCTCGGCTACGGCGCGCCCGGCAACGACCTGTTCGGCAAAGGCGCCCGGCACCACAGCGACACGCCGCCACCGGCCCGCGATGTCGCCGCGGCCCGCAAGCTGATCAAGGAAGCGGGGGCGGAGGGCGCGGCGGTGACCTTGCGCTCGGCCGAATACGTGCTGGGCTACAACGCCTCCACCCAGCTCTTCGCCGAGCAGCTCAAGGAAATCGGCCTGGACGCCCGGGTGCAACTGGTGGGGCTGCAGGAGTTCTTCGAACCGGCCGCGCTCGCCGAGGCCAACAGCGTGACCTTCTCCATCGGCCCGTCCCCGCTCGCGGCCACCTACGGGCGGCTCGGCGCGTTCCCATCCCTGGCACTGGCCGATCCGGAGTTCACCGCGGCCTTCCAGCGCGCGCTCGGCGCCACCGAGGACAGCGTGCGCGCCCAGGCCTGGGAGCAGGCGCAGCGGGTGATGGCCGAACGCGGCAACACCGTGGTGTGGGGCCAGGCCGATGTGCTCAGCGTGGCGCGCAAGACCGTGGCCGGCGTGCAGGTCCGGGATGAGGCCAAGTACCCCTACCTGGGCAAGGCCGGTCTCGCGTGAACCCTGGACTGGCCATGGTGCTGCGCCGCACCACGCTCAGCGGCGGACTGCTCGTGCTGCTGACCGTGGTGGTGTACGTGGGCGTGGACCTGCTGCCGGGTGACCCGGTGACCGCCCGGCTCGGCCCGAACACCTCCCCGGCCCGGATCGCCGAGATCCGCGCACATCTCGGCCTGGACCGGCCGGTGCTCACCCGCTACGCCGAGTGGGCCTGGGGATTGCTGCAGGGCGATCTGGGCAACGCGGCGAACGGGCGGCCGGTCACCGAGGTGCTCGCCGACCGGATCGGCAACTCGTTGCTGCTGGCCGTGCTCGCGGTGCTGCTGCTGGCCCCGCTGTCGGTGTTCTTCGGTGTGCTCGCGGCCTGGCACCGGGGCCGGGCCGCCGACAGGATCGTGTCCTCGGCCGCGCTGACCCTGGTGTCCCTGCCCGAATTCGTGCTGGCCAGCGCCCTGGTGGTGATCTTCGCGACCGGGCTGGGCTGGCTGCCCGCGCTGTCCTTCGTGCCCGCCGGGGTCAGTCCGCTGGCCCAGCCCGCGGTGCTGGTGCTGCCGGTGCTGAGCCTGCTGCTGGTGGGCCTGGCCTACGCGGTGCGGGTGATCAGGGCCTGCGCGGTGGCCACCCTGCGCTCGCCGCAGGTGGAATTCCTGACCCTCAACGGCATTCCCCCACTGACCATCGCCTGGCGCGCGGTGGTGCCCTCGGTGCTGCCGGTGGCCGTGCAGGTGTGGCTGATCAGCGCGAGCGGCTTTGTCGGCGGGGCCGTGCTGGTGGAACAGGTTTTCGGCTATCCGGGTGTGGGTGAACTGCTGGTCACCTCGGTGCGCTCGGGTGATCTGCCGGCGGTGCAGGCACTGGTGGTGGTGCTCGGTGGCGGGATGCTGCTCGCGCTGGTGCTGGCCGACCTGGCCGCGGTGCTGCTCACCCCGCGCCTGCGCACGACGGTGACCGGATGAGGCGAGCCGGATTCCTGTTGCTGGGCGCGGTGATCGTGCTCGTGCTGGTGGGCCCGGAGCTGGCCCCGCACAGCGTGACCGCGCCGGTCGGCCCGCCGTACGCGCCGCCGGGTGCCGGACACCTGCTGGGTACCGACCACCTCGGCCGCGATGTGTTCTCCCGGCTGCTGGCCGGTGGCCGACCGCTGTTGCTGACCAGTCTGCTGGCCGCGGTCGCGGGCACCGGGCTCGGCACGCTGACCGGACTGCTGTCGGCGTTGCTGCGCTGGGTGAACGCGACCCTGTTCCGGCTGCTGGACGTGCTCGCCGCGGTGCCGCCGGTGCTGCTGCTCCTGCTGGTGCTCACCGCCCTGCCCACCCGGACCGGACTGGTGCTGGCCGTGGTGCTGGTCAGCGCGCCGCTGTCCGCGCGGGTGGCCAGGGCCACCGCCGACCAGGTCCGCCACCGCGGGCACGTGGAAGCCGCCGTGCTGCGCGGCGAGGGCATTGGCTGGCTGCTCACCCGCGAGGTGCTGCCACTGGTGGCGGGAACTCTGTTGGCAGACCTGGGTTTGCGGTTCGTGCTGTCGGTTTACCTGGTCGCCGCGGCCGGATTCCTCGGCATCAGCGGCACCGGCAGCGACTGGGGACTGCTGGTGGTGGAGGCACTGCCCGGGGTGGCGCTGCAACCGTGGGCGCTGCTGGCCCCGGCCCTGGCCATCGCGCTGCTCGCGGTGTCGGCCACCCTGGTCACCGACGGCGTCGGCGCCCGCGCCAAGGCGGTGCTGGCGTGAAACCTTTGGTACGACTGGAGGATCTCGCGCTCGGCGCGGGTGATCAGCGGCTGCTCGACGGGGTTTCGGTGCAGCTGGCCCGCGGCGAGTCGGTGGGCATAGTCGGTCCCTCCGGCAGCGGCAAGACCACCCTGGCGCTGGCGTTGTTCGGACACCTGCGGCCCGGGGTGCGCCATCTCGGCGGCCGGGTGCTGGTCGACGGCCAGGACATGCTGCCGCGGCGCGCTCCCAGGGTGGCCGGGCGGGTGCTCGGTTACCTCGGGCAGGATCCCGGCGGCTCGCTCTACCCCTATGCCAGAGTCGGTTCGATCCTGCGCACCGCGGCCCGCGGTCGCGGCTCGGTGCCGGAGTTGCTGGCCGGGGTGGGACTGCCCGCCGACCTCGCCCGGCGCTACCCGCACCAGCTTTCTGGGGGTCAGCAGCAACGGGTGGCGCTGGCCGCCGCACTGGCCGGGCGGCCCGCGTTGCTGGTGCTGGACGAGCCGACGACTGCGCTGGATGTGCTGGCCACGCAAGAGGTTCTGGCCGAGCTGGCCAGGGTCCGCGCGTCCGGCACCGGGCTGGTGTGGATCAGCCACGATCACGGCACGGTGGCCGCGCTGACCAACCGCGTGCTGGAACTGGAGGCGGGCCGGGTGGTCCGCGACGGCCGCCCAATGGCCCGCCCGATCCGGGTGGCCGGGCAGCGCAGCGGGAGCAGTCCGGGCCGGGAGGTGCTCACCGTGCAAGGACTTTCGGCCCGGCACGGCAAGCGGACCGTGCTGGCCGGAGTCGACCTCACTGTCCACTCCGGACAGTTGCTGGTCGTGCTCGGCGCGTCCGGCGCGGGCAAGAGCACCCTGGCCCGCCGGATCACCGGCCTGCATCCGCGGGGCGACGGTGAGATCCGGCTCGGCGGCACCCTGCTCGCCCCGGATGTGCGCAGGCGGAACCTCGCTCAGCGTGCCGCGCTCGGCCTGGTCGCGCAGAACCCGGCCGACGCCCTGCACCCGCACCAGACCGTGCGCACCGCACTGTCCCGGCCGACCCGCACCCTGCGCCGCACCACCGCGACCGAAGCCGATGTGCGCCGGTTACTGGCACTGGTGCGCCTGCCCGGGGAGTTCGCCGACCGGTTGCCCGGCGAACTCTCCGGCGGGCAACGGCAACGGGTCGCACTGGCCCGCGCGCTGGCCGCCGGACCCGAGGTGCTGCTCTGCGACGAGGCCACCTCGGCCCTGGACAGCGCCGCGCAGCAGGAGATCCTGGCCGTGCTCGCCGACGTGCGCGCACAGCTCGGCCTCGCCGTCGTCCTGATCACCCACGACCCGCACGTAGCCGTCACCGCGGACCAGGTTGTGGTCCTGCACGGCGGTCGCGTGGCCACCACCGGGTCGGCCGAACACCTCTTCCCAGGGCAGGACGATCCGGCGACCGCGGTCGCCCGCCTGCTCACCCCGATCTCCCCGCTCGACACCCGAGGAGTAGCACAGGCATGACAGCGCCCGAGATCATTTCCGAGTTGCAGGCACTGGGCGTGGAGTTGTGGACCGTCCAGGGCCGCATCCGCTTCCGCGCGGCGCCCGGCCTGCTCACCGAGGACCACCGGGCCCGGTTGCGTGCGCACCGGGACGAGGTCCTCGACCTGCTGTCGGCCGAAGCGCAGGCCGGATCGGTGGTGGCCGATCCTCGATCCCGACACGAGCCGTTCCCGCTGACCGATGTGCAGACCGCGTACCTGTTGGGGCGGCAGGAATCCTTCGAGTACGGCGGGGTGGCCTGCCACGGCTACCTGGAGGTGCGCTACCCGCTGCTGGACCCGGTGCGGTTCGAGCGGGTGTGGAACCAGCTCATCACCCGGCACGACATGCTGCGCGCGATCATCCTGGCCGACGGCTACCAGCAGGTTCTGTCCAGTGTGGACCATTATCGGGTGCCGGTGACCGACCTGCGTGGCCGGGACGCGGATCCACACCTGGCCGCGGTGCGCGAAGAACTCGGGCATCACCGGCACGACACCACCGCCTGGCCGCTGTTCGAGCTACGCCTCACCCGCACCGACGCCGGCGACGTCCTGCACATCTCCCTGGACTCGCTGATCGCCGACTGGGGCAGCGCGACCGTGCTGCTGGACGAGATCGACGCGCTGATGCTCGGCGACGAGCTGCCACCGCTGGAACTCACCTTCCGGGACTACCTGCTCGCCGAACGCGGCCTGCGTCAAACCAGCCGCTACCAGCGCGATCAGGAGTACTGGCAGGCCAGGGTGGACGAGTTGCCGCTCGCGCCCGACCTGCCGGTTGGCCCGGCGCCGCAGGGGCCCGGCCGCTTCGAACGGCACCGCTTCCGGCTGCCCGCAGCACAGTGGGACCGGCTGCGCGAACAGGCCCGCGTCCGGGAGATCACCCCGGCCAACGCGGTGCTCACCGCCTACGCCGCGGTGCTGGAACGCTGGAGCGCGCGCTCCCGGTTCAGCCTCAACCTCACCCTGCTCGGCCGCCTGCCACTGCACCCGCAAACCGACCGCTTGGTAGGCGACTTCACCTCGGTCAGTCTGCTGGCCGTGGAACCCCGCGACAGACGCGGATTCACCGACTGGGCCGGTGAGATCGGCGCCCGCCTGTTCGCTGACCTGGAACACCGGCTGTTCACCGGTGTGGAAGTGCTGCGCGAGCTGACCCGCCGCCGTGGCCGGGCAGCGGCGTTGATGCCGGTGGTGTTCACCAGTGGCATCGGCGTCGGACCGGCCGACAGCACGGGCAGCGGGCGCACCCTCGGCGAGGGCATCACCCAGACCCCGCAGGTGCTCCTGGACTGCCAGGCCAACGACGGCGACGGCGAACTGGTGGTGGACTGGGACGTGCGCGCAGGCGTGTTCCCGGCCGGGCTGGTCGAGGACATGTTCGCCGCCTTCAGCGCCCTGCTCACCGACCTGGCGGTTGACGCCGAGGCGTGGACCAGCGGCCGAGACCTGCCGCTGCCTGCCTGGCAGCAGCGGGAACGCGCCGAGGTCAACAACACCGCGGGCCCGCTGCCGGACGCGCGACTGCACGCCGAGGTCTTCGCCCAGGCCGGGCGCACCCCGGAGGCCATCGCCGTGCGCACCCCGGCGGGCACGCTCACCTACGACGAACTCATCCGGCGGGCCGCCGCGGTCGCCGAGGCGGTGCGATGTACCGGCGCGGACCGGGTGGCCGTGGTGCTGGACAAGGGCGCCGACCAGGTGGTCGCCGTGCTGGGTGTGCTGCTCGCCGGAGCCGCCTACGTGCCGGTGGACACCAGCCAGCCCCGGCTGCGCCGCGATCGCATGCTCGCCGACGCGGGTGTGCGACAGGTGCTCACCCAGTCCTGGCTGGACACCGAATGGCCAGCCGAGGTGCACCGCACCAACGTCGACGCGCTGACTCCGGCCGAGTCCAGGCCCGAGGTGCCCGCGGGCGACCCGGACGCGCTGGCCTACCTGATCTACACCTCCGGCTCCACCGGCACCCCCAAGGGCGTGCTGATGACCCACCGCGCGGCGCTGAACACCGTGCGGGACATCAACGAGCGCTACCGGGTGGACGCGGCCGACCGCGTGCTCGGCCTGGCCCAGCTCGGCTTCGACCTCTCCGTCTACGACCTGTTCGGACCGCTGGCCGTCGGCGCGACCCTGGTGCTGCCCGACCCCGCGCGCCGCGCCGATCCCTCGCACTGGGCCGAACTGGTCGCCGACCACGGTGTGACGCTGTGGAATTCGGTCCCCGCGCAGTTGCAGATGCTGGCCAACTACCTCGAAAGCAGCCCCACCGAGCTGCTCACGCTGCGCCTGGCGCTGCTCTCCGGTGACTGGATCCCGGTGACGCTGCCCGCGCAGATCGCCCGGTTCGCCCCGGCCCTGCGCCCGGTGTCCCTGGGCGGGGCCACCGAGGCGGCGATCTGGTCCATTCATCACGACATCACCGAGGCCGACCCGGACCTGCCGTCCATCCCGTACGGCACCCCATTGCGCAACCAGGGTTTCCGGGTGCTGGACCAGCAGTACCGGGACTGTCCGGTGTGGACGGTCGGCGAGTTGCACATCACCGGCGACGGACTCGCCCTTGGCTACAACGGCGATCCCGAGCTGAGCGCGGCGAAGTTCTTCCCGCACCCGGCCGACGGGCAGCGGCTCTACCGCACCGGCGACCTCGGACGTTATCGGCCCGGCGGGGAAATCGAATTCCTCGGCCGCCGGGACAACCAGGTCAAACTGCGCGGGCACCGGGTGGAACTCGGCGAGGTGGAGGCCGGACTGCTGGCCCACCCCGGCGTGGGCGCGGCCGCCGCCGTGCTGGCCGGGGATACCGCCGCCGACCGGGTGCTGCTGGCCTTCGCCGAGCCCGCGCACACCGCGCCCGCCGAGCAGGACGATCAGCGGCTGCGCACCGCGGTGCACCGCTTCGCCGACCGACAGGTAGGCGAGCTGACCGCCGAGACGGTGGCCGGGCACGTGCACGCACTGCACCGGGCCGCGCTGCTGTCCATGCTCGCCGCGCTCACCGGCGCCGGGCTGTTCGCCGAGGGCGGGCACACCCGGGCCGAGGTGCTGGCGGCCGCCGGAGTCGCCGATCAGCACGTCTGGCTGGTGCGCCGCTGGCTGGAGTTGTTGCGGGAACACGGGTTGCTGGCCCTGGACGGCGACCGCTACTACGCGGTGGACATCACCGAGGACGTCGACGCCGCCTGGCACCGAGTACGCGCAGGCGTCGAAGCGGGGCTGTGGACCGCGGAGTTCCTGGACTACCACCTGGACCACCTGCACCGGCTTCCTGAGTTGCTAGCCGGGACGCAGAGCCCGTTCGAGCTGCTCTTCCCCGCGGGCGACACCGCGCGGGCACTGGCGGTGTACCGGGACTACTCGATCACCCGCTACCTCAACCACGGCGCCGCCGCCGTGCTGCGCCGGATTGCCGCGGCTCACCCGACCGGTCGGTCGGTACGCGTGCTGGAAGTGGGCGCGGGCACCGGCGCCACCACTTCGGTGGTGCTGCCGCTGCTGGCCGGGTACGAGGTGGACTACCAGTTCACCGACCTGACCCCGTTCTTCCTCGGCGCGGCTCGCGCACAGTTCCCGACCGCTCGGTTGGCGCTGTTCGACCTGGACGGCGAGCTGCGCGCGCAGGGTCAGCAGCCCAGCTCGGTGGACGTGCTGCTGTGCGCCGGCGTGCTCAGCAGCACCAAGGATGTGCGCGCGGCACTGCGGCGGGCGGTGGAACTGCTCGCCCCCGGCGGCTACCTGGTGCTCACCGAACCCACCGCCGAACTGCCGCATCTGCTGCTCACCCAGGGCTTCATGATGCTGCCCACTCCGGACGGCACCACCCCGGTGCACGACCTGACCCGCTGGCGTGCACTGCTCGCCGAGGTCGGCGCGGAAGAGGTGCTGTGCCTGCCCGAGCAGGACCACCCCTTCGCCGCGCACGGCATGCACCTCCTGACCGCCAGGGTGAAGACCGACCGGAGCCCGGTCACCGCGCCGGAACTCCTCGCCCACCTGGCCGAACGGGTGCCCGCACACATGGTGCCCGGCCAGCTCCAACTCGTGGACGCACTGCCGGTCACCGCCAACGGCAAAATCGACCGGGGTGCGCTGGCGAACTGGCGGATCCAGGCGGTCGCCGACGACGGCAGCGACAACGCCGACACCCCGGCCGATGAGCTGGAGGCCGCGGTCACCGCACTGTGGGCCGAGGCCCTCGGCGTGACCAGGCTCGGCCGCGAGGACAACCTCTACGAACGCGGCGCCGACTCGCTGATCATGGCCAGGGTCGCGGGCAAGCTGCGCGAGCAGCTCCCCGAGGCGGCCGCACTCCCCTACGACACGCTGCTGCGCGCCCAGCTCAACGAACCGCGGATCGCCGCGCTGCTGCATCTGTTGCGCGCCAGCACCAGCCCGGCCGAACTACCGGCCGAGGCTGCCCGGCCCGGCTCCGGCAACGCCCTGCTGGTGCCCTTCGGCGGTGGCGTGGACGGCCCGGTGCGGGTGCTCTTCCACGCCGCGCTGGGCACCATGGACTACTTCCAGCACCTGGGCAAAGCCCTTGCCGCCCAGGGACTCGGCCCGGTCGTGGGCATCGCGGTCGCCGACACCGAGGTCTACTGCGCCACCGCACCACGGGACCTGGTCGCCGCGGTCGCCGACGGCTACGCCCAGCGCCTGGCCGAGGAAGGCCATACCCGGTTCCAGCTCATCGGCTACTGCCTGGGCGGCCTGTTCGCGGTCGAGGTGGCCCGGCGGCTGCTGGAACGCGGCCTGGACGTCGCCAACCTCACCCTGGTCGACAGCATCCCGATGATGCTGGACACCGACGAGGAACTGGCCTTCGAGTCGATCTTCGTGCCGAACCTGGACCTGGACCCGGTCGCCGCCGTGTTCGGACCGGAGGTCGACGCCGACGACCTGGGCCGCGCCGTCTCGATGCTCATGGCGCGCAACGGAAACCGGATCGAGGCGGGCGAACTCGCCGAGCTGACCGGCGACCCCGGCCTGGACGCGGTGGCCGCCGCCGCCCGCGCCCGAGCCGCGGTGCCGCAACAGGAACGTCTCGCCGGGTACGCGGCGGCCTGCGCCGAGGGCGCGGGCATTCCGGTCGCGCCGGAGCTGATCCCGGCGTTGTTCCGGGTCACCCGGCACAGCGTGATCGCCGCCCGGTTCGACCCCGAGCCCTACGCCGGTGACCTGACCTTCCTGCGCGCCGAACAGGCCCAGTCCTTCGGCATCACCGCCGGGGTCGGGCACCTGGCGGAACCGTTCTGGGCCAACACCTGTCTCGACGAGTTCACCGTGCACGGCGTGCCAGGCAACCACTTCAGCCTCATCGAACCACCCCACGTCGGCGAGGTCGCCGAACACCTGGCGACCGCCCTGCGCGTCCACCCCGACACCGATCAGGAGATCCCGGCATGAGCGGCTCCACCCCGACCGCGTTGCGCGAGTTGCGCGCCCCGGTCATCGGGCTCACCAGGCTGGGCGTGGCCCTGGGCGCACTCGGCGCGCTCACCACGCTGCTGCCGTTCATCGGCATCGCCGAACTCGCCCGCACCCTGCTCACGCCGGGACCGCTGAACGAGAGCGCCATCATCACCGCCGCGGTGCTCATCGGCGCCGGGATCATCCTCGGCTGGAGCTGCACCGGCGCGGCGCTGTGGGTCACCCACATCGCCGACGGCCGGTTGCAGGCCGGACTGCGCCGCACACTGGTCGCCCGGCTCGGCCAGGTCGAACTCGGCTGGTACACCGACACGAACTCCGGCGCGGTGCGCAAGGCCGCCCAGGACGACATCGACGACCTGCACCACCTCATCGCCCACCACGACGTCGAACTGGCAGGCGCGATCGCGTTGCCGGTGGGCGGACTGGGTTACCTGTTCTGGCTGGACTGGCGACTCGGCCTGCTCGCGCTGGCCACCCTGCCGGTCTACCTGGTGGCCTACGGGTTCATGATGCGCGGCTTCGCGGACAAGATGCGACAGCTGGACTCCGGCTTCGCCAAGGTGTCCTCGGCGATCGTGGAGTTCGTGCACGGCATCGCCGTGGTCAAGACCTTCGGCCAGGCCGGGCGCGCGCACGCCGGATATCGCGGCGCGGTCAGCGAGTTCGCCCAGCGCTACGCGGGCTGGGTACGCCCGGTGCTGCGGCTGGAAGCGCTGACCTCGATGGCACTGGCCGTGCCGGTGGTCGCGCTGGTCGGTATCGCCGGTGGCATCTGGTTCACCGCGCAGGGCTGGGTGCACCCGGTGGACGCGCTAGCCGAGGTGCTGGTGGCGGTGGTCATCCCGTCCACCCTGCTCACCCTCAACCAAGGCTTCACCGCCCAGCGCAAGGCGGTGTCCGCGGCCGAACGCCTCGCCGCGCTGCTGGCCACCCCGGCGCTGCCGGTCACCACGAACCCGCAGCAGCCCACCGGGCACGACGTCGAGTTCGACGCGGTCACCTTCGGCTACACCGAGAACACGCCCGTTCTGTCCACAGTGGACCTGCACTGCCCGGCGGGCACGGTCACCGCGCTGGTCGGCGCCTCCGGTGCGGGCAAGTCCACCCTGGCCACCCTGGTGCCCCGGTTCTACGACGTGACCGGCGGCGCGGTGCGCATCGGCGGCGTGGACGTGCGCAACCTCTTGCCCGCCGATCTCTACCGAACGGTCGGTTTTGTGTTGCAGGACGTGCAGCTGCTGCACGGCAGCGTCGCGGACAACCTGCGCCTTGGCCGACCCGGCGCGACCGAGGCCGAACTGGTCGAGGCCGCCACCGCCGCCCGCATCCACGACCGCATCACCGCCCTGCCCAGGGGTTACGACTCGGTGGTCGGCGAGGACGCGGTGTTCTCCGGCGGCGAGGCCCAGCGGGTGGCCATCGCTCGCGCGCTGCTCGCCGACACCCCGGTGCTGGTGCTGGACGAGGCCACCGCACACGCCGACGCCGAATCCGAGGCCGATATCCAGGACGCGCTGTCCGTGCTGGCCAGGGGCCGCACCGTGCTGGTGATCGCACACCGGCTGGCCACCATCACCGGCGTCGACCAGATCGTGCTGCTTGACGAAGGCCGGGTGGCCGAACGCGGCACCCACCCCGAACTGCTCGCCCTGGACGGCCGCTACGCCCGGATGTGGGCCGCCGTGCAGAACCCCGAAGGAGCCACCCGATGATCCGCCACCTCGCCACCGTCCTCGGCGAGCGGCACCGGGGCGCCCTGCGCGCCTACCTGTGCTGGCTGGTCGGTTACGCCGTGATGGAGGGCCTCGCCATGGTGGCGCTGGTGCCCGCACTGCGTGCCCTGCTCGACGGCGACACCGACGGCGCGCTGCGCTGGCTCGGCGTGCTCGCCGGGGCCGTGCTGCTCACCTGCGTGGCCCGCTACCAGCAGGCCATGAAGGGCTTCGGCCTGGCCCTGACCACCCTGGAAACCCTGCATGAGCGGCTCGGCGACCACATCGCGACCCTACCGCTCGGTTGGTTCAGCAGCGAGAAGGTCGGCAGGCTCTCTCGCAGCGCCACCAGCGGCACCTTCATGGTCACCAACGTGTTCGCGCACATGCTCACCCCGGTGGTCAGCGGCATCATCACCCCGGCCACCGTCGGCCTGGCGGTGCTGGTGCTGGACTGGCGGCTCGGCCTGGTGATCGTGCTCAGCGCGCCGGTGGTGTGGACCATCCACCGCTGGTCCGCCGCGGCGATCAGCCGCACCGAGGAACAGCGTGACGGCGCGGACGCCCTGGCCGCCAGCCGGGTGGTCGAGTTCGCCCGCACCCAGAAGACCTTGCGCGCCTTCGGTCGCGGCACCGAGGGCTACCGGCCCCTGGAAGAAGCCATCGAGAACCGGGGTCGCGCGGGCGGGAACATGTTGCGGCAGACCATGCCCAAGCTGCTCGCCGGTGGCCTGGCCGTGCAGTTGTCCTTCGTGCTGCTCGTGGTGGTCGGTGTGCTGCTGGTGCTCAACGCCGCCATCGACCCGGTGACCCTCGTCGTGCTGCTCGCGCTGTCCGCCCGGTTCGTCGGCCCGCTCACCGAGGTCGCCGGCCGCAGCGGCATGCTGCGGATGGCCGCCAACGACCTGTCCCGCCTGGCCGCGGTGCTCAACGAGCCGCCGCTGCCGGTGCCCGACAACCCCAAGCCGGTCACCCGGCCCGGCGAGATCGAGTTCGCCGACGTCACCTTCGGCTACCGCACTGAAATCCCGGTGCTGGCCGGGCTGACGCTGACGATCCCGCCACGCACCATGACCGCCGTGGTCGGCGCCTCCGGCTCCGGCAAGACCACGCTGACCCGCCTGGTGATGCGCTTCTTCGACGCGAACCAGGGCATCGTGAAGGTCGGCGGCGTCGACGTGCGCGAACTGTCCACAGAGGACCTGATGGCCCAGGTTTCGCTGGTGATGCAGGACGTCTACCTCTTCGACGACACCCTGGAGGCCAACATCCGGATCGGCCGCCCCGGCGCCACCGAGGAGGAACTGCGCGAGGCCGCGCGGGTCGCCGGGGTGGACGAGATCGTCGAGCGGCTGCCGCGGGGCTGGGCCACCCGGGTCGGCGAGGGCGGCGCGTCCCTGTCCGGCGGGGAGCGGCAGCGGGTGTCGGTGGCGCGCGCGGTGCTCAAGGACGCGCCGATCGTGCTCCTAGATGAGGCCACCGCCGCGCTGGACCCGGCGAACGAACGGCATGTGCAGAACGCCTTGCACGCCTTGATGAGCCGGTCCACCCTGCTGGTCATCGCCCATCAGCTGCCCACCGTGGTGGCCGCCGACCAGATCCTGGTGCTCGACGGCGGCCGGGTGGCCGAAGCGGGCAGGCACGCCGACCTGCTCGCCGCCGGTGGCCGTTACGCCGACTTCTGGCACCGCCGCCAGCGCGGCAGTGGCTGGCGCCTGGTCGCGGAGGCGGACGCGTGAGCGGGCTGATCGGCATCGTCGGCGCGTACGGCGACGTCGGCGGCCACGCCACCAGGGCCCTGCACCGGGCTGGCATGGAGCTGCGGCTCGGCGGCCGGAATCTGGCCGCTGCCACCGAGTTCGCCGCCCAACTGGACGGGTCAGTCGGGTGCCGCCGGGTTGATTTCCGTGATCCGGCCGCGGCGGCGGAGTTCGCGAACGGGTGCCGGGTGCTGCTCAACTGCGCGGGACCCTCGCACGCCGTCGGCGATGTGCTGGCCGAGGCCGCGCTACGGGCCGGTGCGGACTACGTCGACGCCGCGGGCGACGATTCACTGCACGCCCGGCTGGACAACGCCAGGTTCACCGCGGCCGGGCGGGCCGCGGTGCTCTCCGCCGGTGTCCAGCCCGGCCTGACCTCGATCTTCCCCCGCGCCGTGGCGGCCGGACTGGACCAGGTCACCGGACTGACCGTCTACTTCGGACTCATCGACCGGTTCACCGCGGTCGCCGCCGACGAGTACCTCCAGGCAGTCGCGGACGGGTTGAGCACCCCACGGGCCGCCTGGCGCAACGGGATCCAGCCCGGCGCGCTGACCCGGCGGGACGACATCCGGCTGCCATTCGTGGCCGGGGAGATCACCGCGCTGCCCCAGCTGACCACCGAATCCGTGCGGCTGGCCGAAGCACTGGGCCTGCACCGGGGTGACTGGCACACCGTGCTCTCCGGCACGCACGTGCTCAGCGTGTTCGACCGGGTGCACACGCTGGACCGGGCCGAGGCCATCGCGGCGTTGTGCCGCACCAGTCTGCTCGACCTGGCCGGACGCGCGCCGCTGGCCGTGATCGCGGTCCGCGCCGAGGGCGTCAAGGACGGTCAGCCCGCCGCACTGTCCTCGGTGCTGCGCGGTCCGGGCAACGCGCCGATCACCGGCGCGGTGGCCGCCTTCGCCGCGCGGGCGGTGGCCAGGGGCGAGGTCCCGCCAGGGCGGCACTACGCCACCGACGTACTGGACCCGGTCGCCCTGGTGGCCGAGCTGACCGGCCCCGGCGGCCCGGCCGTCGCGAGTGCGGTGCACAGCATCGACACCGACGAGGAGGGCGAGCTGTGACCGGCCCGGAAGCCATGCGGCAGCTGGAGAACATCGGGCTGGCCGCCATGGCGGAGATCGTCGCGGGCGCGGGCGAAGGCACCGCCGCTGAACTGGCCGCGACGCTGCGGGTGGCGCCCCGGCACCGTGGCCAGTTCGAGCGCTGGCTGGTCGCGCTCACCGACGCGGGCCTGCTGAGCGCTGACGGCGACCGGCTGCGCTGCTCCCCCGCACCCTCGCTGCGCACCAACGGGCTCGACGCCGCCTACGCACAACTCGGCTTCCCGCAACGGATGGCGGCCTTCCACTGTGCCGCGCTCGCCTCGTTGCCGCAGCTGCTGCGGGGTGAGATCGCGGTGCAGGACCTGCTCTTCGCCGACGGCGACCACCTCGCCGCACTGGCCGCCTACCAGGACAACCACGCCACCAAGGCCCTCAATACCGCCTGCGCCGACCTGGTGCGCGCGGCCGCTGGCCCGGAACCGTTGCGGGTACTCGAAGTCGGCGGCGGCGCGGCGGGCACCACCGAGGCCGTGCTCGCCGCACTGGCCGGACTTGAGGTGGACTACCTGTTCACCGACCGGTCCACGCTGTTCACCGTGGCCGCGACCGGACGGCTCGGCGTGCGCACCGCCCGCCTGGACCTCAACCGCGACCTCACCGAGCAGGGTTTCGCGCCGGGCAGCGCGGACGTGGTGGTGGCGGGCAACGTGCTGCACAACGCCGTCGACCTCGGCTTCTCCCTGCGGGAACTACGCGAGGTGCTGGCGCCCGGCGGCACGCTGGTGTTCACCGACTGCGTCCGGGACAACCACGCGGTGCTCACCTCCATGCACTTCCTGCTCTCCGCCCAGGACGGCGATCCGGCCCCGGGCAGCGGCGACCGGCGCGGCGCGGAACTGTTCCCACCCGCCAAACACTGGCAGCAGGAGCTGATCGCGGCCGGGTTCATCCCGGCGACCGTGACCCAGCCGGACATCCCCGGCGGGCAACGGCTCTTCCACGCCGTGGCCGCACCGCGGGCCAACGAGATCGACGACCTGCTGCGTGCCCTCGGACCAAACCCGGCGCGTACCGCGGTGCTGCTGCCTGACGGCGTTGCCGCGCAGGCGGTGCGCGCGACGGGCGGCACTGTCCTCATTGGACCGAAGGATACCCGGCCCGCCGCCGTGCTCGCCTTCCTGGAACGCAGCGGGGCAAGTACGGCTGTCCTTCCCGCCGCACTCGCCGACGCCCTCGCCGCCGAACCCGCGGCGGCCCTGACCGACCTGGCCGAGCTGACCCGCGTGGTGTGCGTGGGCGAGCCGCGGAACCCCGGCGCACTGGCCGAACTCGGCCCCGAGGTACACATCGTGCGGCCAAGCATCCCGGCGGCAGACCCGGTCGCCACCGCCGAAACCGAGGCCGAACGGGCCCTGGCGGGACTGGACGTTGACGCCGCGGCCGAGGTCTCCGACGCGGTGAGCGCACTGTGTCTGCGGGCCATGCTCGCCGCCCTGCACCGCACCGGCAACTTCACCGCCGGGTCAGCGCACACCGAATCCGAGATCCTCACCACCGCCCGGGTACTGCCTGAGTTCCGCCCGCTGGTCCGGCGCTGGCTGGCGGTGCTCATCCGGGAAGGACTGCTGACACTGGACAACGGCCGCTATGCGTCCACAGTGGACGCTGGTGCGGACCTCGCCGCCGACTGGGACCGCCAGGCCGAGCGGTGGGCGGGCACGCTCGGTTCGGCGCACACCGTGGCCTACGTGCGCCGCAGCGCCGACCTGCTGCCCGAACTGTTGCGCGGTACCGAGCAGGCCGTGCACCTGCTGTTCCCGGAGGGCCGCACCGAGGTGGCGGCCGCGCTGTACCGGGAAGGCGCCACCGCGCGCTACCAGCGGGCCGCGGTCGCCGGAGCACTGCGCGCCGTGGCCGAATCCACGCCAGGAAGGTTGCGGGTGCTGGAGGTCGGTGCGGGTACCGGCGGCACCACCGAGGCCGTGCTGCCCGCCCTGCGCGGCCAGGACGTCGACTACCTGTTCACCGACGTCTCCCGCTACTTCCTGGAACAGGCCCGCGGCCAGTTCGGCGACCGGATCCGCTACGGCCAGTACGACATCGACGCCGCCCCGGCGGCCCAGGGCATGGCACTCGGCCAGTTCGACGTGGTGCTCGCGGGCGGCGTGCTCAACGCCGCCGCGGACACCGACCTCGCGGTGCGCTGGCTCGCCGAACTGCTCGTGCCCGGCGGCTGGCTGGTGCTCACCGAGCCCACTGCTGAGGAGCACTGGGTGATGGCCTCCCAAGGCTTCCTGATGGCCCAGGCCCAGGATGCCCGCGCCGAGTCCGGGGCCACCTTCCTGTCCCTGGACCAGTGGCTGGCCGTGCTCGTCGGCGCGGGCCTGCACGTCGAACCCGTGCTACCGGCCGAGGACCACCCGCTGACGCGCCTGGGGCACCGCGTCTTCCTGACCCGCACCCCTGAGAGGACCTGACATGTGCGGCATCACCGGCTGGGTCGCCTTTACGGCGGACCTGACCACCCAGCGGCCCCTCGTCGAGGCGATGACCGCCACCATGGCCGACCGCGGCCCGGACGAGAGCGGCGTGTGGCTGGACCGGCACGTGGCCCTGGGACACCGGCGGCTGGCCGTGATCGACCTGCCCGGCGGCCGTCAGCCCATGCGCGCGGACACCCCGGCGGGCTCGGTAGTGCTGGTCTACTCCGGCGAGGTCTACAACTTCACCGAACTGCGCACCCAGCTCACCGGCCTCGGCCACACCTTCCGCACCGGCAGCGACACCGAGGTGGTGCTGCGCGGCTACCTGGAATGGGGCGAGCAGCTCGCCGAACGCCTCAACGGCATGTACGCCTTCGCCATCTGGGACGGCCGGGAGCGGAAACTGGTGCTGGTCCGGGACCGGATGGGCGTCAAACCGCTGTACCTGCACCGCACTCCCGACGGTGTGCTGTTCGGCTCCGAACCCAAGGCGGTGCTGGCCAATCCGCGCTTCCCCAGGCGGGTGGACACCGGCTGCCTGCGCGAGTTGGTCGGCTTCACCAAGACCCCCGGCTGGGCGCTGTGGCGTGATCTGCACGAGGTCGAACCGGGCACCGTGGTCACCGTGGACGCCTCGGGTGTGCGCGAACGCGTGTACTGGCGGCTGGAAACCATTGAGCACAAAGACGATCCGCAGACGACCATCGCCAGGGTCGGCGAGCTGCTCACCGATGTGGTGGCCCGTCAGGTGGTCGCCGACGTGCCGCGCTGCGTGCTGCTCTCCGGCGGCCTGGACTCCAGCGCGGTGACTGCCCTGGCCGCGGCCGAACTTGTTGCCACCGGGGAGAAACTGCGGTCCTTCGCGGTGGACTTCGCCGGATATGAGGAGAACTTCCGACCCGACGAACTGCGTGAGACCCCGGATTCCCCTTTCGTACGCGAGGTTTCCGCGCACGTGGGCACCGAACACCAGAACGTGGTGCTCGACTCCCGCGCGCTGATGGACCCGGCCCTGCGCCGGGCGGTGGTCGCGGCCAGGGACATGCCGATCGGCCTCGGCGATATCGACAGCTCGATGTTGTTGCTGTTCCAGGCGATCCGGCGGGAGTCCACCGTCGCGCTCTCCGGTGAGTTCGCCGACGAGCTGTTCGGCGGCTACGCCTGGTTCCACCACCCGGCCGCCAGGGACGCGGACACCTTCCCGTGGCTGGCCTTCCAGAACACCTACACCGCCGACCGCGGCACCCCGCTGCGTCCGGAACTGCGGGCCGCACTGGACATCGGCGGTTACGTGGCCGACGAGTACGCCACCGCGGTGGCCAAGGTCGAGCACCTCGACGGCGAGGACGCCTTCGCCCGCCGGATGCGCACCAGCAGCCACCTGCACATCACCCGCCTGGTCCGGGCCATGCTGGACCGCAAGGACCGGATGTCCATGGCGGTGGGCCTGGAGGTCCGGGTGCCCTTCGCCGACCACCGCCTGGTCGAGTACGTCTACAACACGCCGTGGTCGCTGAAGAACGTGGACGGCCGGGAGAAGGGCCTGCTGCGTCAGGCCGTCGCGCACCTGCTGCCGCAATCGGTGGTGCAGCGGGTGAAGAGCCCGTATCCGTCCACACAGGACAGCGGCTATGCGCTGGCCTTGCAGGAACAGGCCCGCGAGGTGCTCGCCGAGGCGGACAGCCCGGTGTTCGCGGTGTTCGACCGGGCCTGGCTGCACCAGGTCGCCACCGGACCGGCCGAGGCGGTCACCGGCGGTGGGCGCACCGGCGTGGAACGCGCCCTGGACTTCCACCACTGGGCCGATCTGTACCGGCCCGAACTAGACCTGGTCTGAGGAGAACTCGATGCTCGACATGAGGGATGCCCTGCTGCTCGGCGAGGAGTTCATCCAGGACTCGCACACCGTGGCGGCCGGCATGCGCGAGACCACCCCGGTGCGTTTCGCCGTGCTACCGGGCGGATTCCCGGTGTGGCTGGTCACCGGCTACGCCGAGGCACGCGCGGTGATGACCGACGCCCGGTTCAGCAGCCACCGCGTCTACGACCGCCTGGAACGGCTGCGGATCGGGCCGGACGCGGAGAGTTCCTTCTCCGACGACCTGGTGATGAACCTGCTCAACCTGGACCCGCCCGATCACACCCGGCTGCGCAAGCTGGTGGCCAAGGCGTTCACCACGCGTTCGGTGGAGCCGATGCGGGAACGCATCGAGCAGATCACCGACGAGCTGCTGGATGCCATGGCGGGCAAGGAGTCCGTGGAGTTCCTGGCCGATTTCGCCTACCCGCTGCCGATCCAGGTCATCTGCGAACTGCTCGGCGTGCCCTTCGCCGACCGGGCGGATTTCGTGGACTGGTCGCGCACCATGGTCGCGGCCACCACCCCGGAGGAGATCGGCGCGGCCTCCATGCGGATGGCCGCCTACCTCGGCGATCTGGTGGCGGCCAAGCGGATCGAGCCGACCGAGGACCTGTTGTCGGAGCTGGTGCACGTCAGCGAGGACGGTGATCGGCTCTCCCGCCGCGAGCTGATCGCCACCGCGGTGGTGCTGCTCACCGGCGGCTTCGAGACCACGGTGAACCTGCTCTCCAGCGGAATGCTCGCGCTGCTGCGCCACCCCGACCAGCTCGCGCTGCTGCGTGCGGACCACTCGCTGCTGCGCAACGCGGTCGAGGAGTTCCTGCGGTATGAGACGCCGAACAACCTGTCCTCACCGCGCTATACCACCGAGGACGTCGAACTCGGCGGGGTGCTGATCCCGGAGGGGCACTTCGTGATGGTGTCCTGGCTGGCGGCCAACCGCAGCGACCGCTTCGCCGAACCGGACCGCCTGGACATCACCCGGGCGGCAGGCGGGCACCTGGCCTTCGGGCACGGCATGCACTACTGCGTTGGCGCGCCGCTGGCCCGGCTCGAAGGCGAGATCGCCTTCGGCAGACTGCTGGACCGCTTCACACAGATCGAGCTGCTGTCCACTGTGGACTCGCTGCGCTGGCGGCACAGCACCGCCATGCACGGCCTGGAGACCCTGACGCTGAGGCTGCGCTGATGACTGAGCGACCGTACCCGTTCAACAACCCGGAAAGCCTTGCCCTGTCAGCGGAATATGCCGAGATCCGGCAGTGCCCCGGCCTGACCAGGGTCCGCCTGCCCTACGGCGAACCGGCCTGGCTGGTCACCCGGCACGAGGAAGCCCGCGCGGTGCTGGCCGATCCCCGGTTCAGCCGCGCCGAGGCCGGCCGACGGGATGCGCCGCGCACCACGCCGGTGAGTCCGATCGGCATCGTGGCCATGGATCCACCCGAGCACACCCGGCTGCGCAAGCTGGTCGCCCAGGCGTTCACCGGCAGGCGCGCCGAGGCCCTGCGGCCGTTCGTGCGCGAGCAGGCCGAGCGGGCGGTACAGGCGCTGCGGGCACACGGCGGTCCGGCCGATCTGGTCGAGCACGTCGCGTTGCCGGTGCCGATCCAGGTGATCTGCGAACTGCTCGGCGTGCCGGTGGCCGACCGGGACCGGTTCCGGGCCTGGAGCGAGGTGGTGCTCTCCACCAGCGGCAGCACCCCCGCGCAGTTCGGGCAGGCCACCGGGGCACTGATGGCCTACATGGGTGAGCTGCTCACCGAGCGGCGCACCGCACCGGCAGGCGACCTGATCAGCGCGCTGGCCGAGGCGGGCGCCGCTGGCGAACGACTGTCCGAAGTGGAACTGGTGCAGCTGTGCATCGCGTTGCTGCTCGGTGGTTACGAGACCACCGCCACCGAACTGGCCAACTTCGCGCACACCCTGCTCACCACCCCCGGCGCCTACACCCGGCTGTGCGCCGAACCGGAGGCGATCACCGAGGCGGTGGAGGAACTGCTGCGTCTGGTCGCCATGCCCTCGGCCGCGGCCATGCCCCGCTACGCCCGCACCGACCTGGACATCGGCGGCCAGCGCATCTGCCAGGGCGAGGCCGTGCTGGTGGCTCTCAGCGCCGCCAACCACGACCCCGCGCGCTACCCCGATCCCGGGCAGCTCGACCTGAACCGCCCGCCCCGGCAGCACCTGGCCTTCGGGCACGGCAGCCACCACTGCGTTGGCGCCGCTCTGGCCCGCGTGCAACTCCAGGAAACGCTGCGCGCGCTGACCCGGAACCTGCCCGGACTGCACCTGGCCGGCGAGGTCAGCTGGAAGCCCGCCGCGTTCCTGCGTGGCCCGCGGCTGCTGCCGGTGGCCTGGTGAACGAGAGAGGAAACCCCGTGCCGCACCCAACCGACCCCGCCGCGCTGACCAAGCTGCTGGCGAGCACCCTCGACCTGCCCGAGCAGCAGATCGGCCCCGAGGACAACCTCATCGAACTCGGCCTGGACTCCATCACCATGATGCGCCTGGCCGGATCGTGGCGGAAAGCGGGGCTGCGCATTGCTTTTGGTGACCTGATCGCCGATCCGCGGGTGGCCGCCTGGCAGGTCCTGCTGACCGCGGCCGAGGCCCCCGCCGCCGTCGAAGTGCCGGTACTGGCCGAGATCGACGAGCAGGCCCCGTTCCCCCTCGCCCTGATGCAGCACGCCTACTGGGTGGGCCGCCAGCCCGGCCAGCGACTCGGTGACGTGGCCGCGCACTTCTACCACGAGTTCGACGGCGACGGCGTCGACCCGGAACGCCTGGAATCCGCGGTGCGCAAGGTGATCGAGCGGCACGGCATGCTGCGGGTGCGCGTCGGCGATGACGGCACCCAGCACCTCGGCCCGTCCCGCTGGCCCGGCCTGACCGTGCACCGCGACCCCGACCTGACCGCGTTGCGCGAGCAGTTGTCCCACCGTGCCATGGACATCGGTGCGGGCGAGGTCTTCGACGTGCAACTGTCCCTGCTGCCGGGTGGCCGCACCCGGGTGCACGTCAACCTGGACATGGTGGCCGCGGACGCGCTCAGTCTGCGGGTGCTGCTGGCCGATCTGGCCACCGCCTACGCCGGACAACCGTTGCCGCCCTTGGCCTACAGCTTCCCGCGCTACCTCGCCGACCGGTCCGCCGAACCCACCGCCGCCGACCTGGCGTACTGGCGGGACCGCCTGCCCGAACTGCCCGGCGCGCCGCGACTGCCCACCACCGGCGGCGGCGTCCCCGTGGTGCAGCGCAGGCACCGCTGGCTGGCCCCGGACGAGGTGCGTGCGTTGGCGCACAACGCCCAGCGGCACGGCCTGACCCCGGCGATGGCCCTGGCCGCCGTGATCGCCGAGACGCTGACCGCGTGGAGCGCCGAACCGCGATTCCTGCTCAACCTGCCGCTGTTCGACCGCGAACCCCTGCACCCCGACGTGGACGCCCTGGTCGGCGACTTCACCTCCTCGGTGCTGCTGGAATGGGACGGCAGTCTGCCCGGCAGTTTCGCCGAGCGCGCCGCCCGGCTGCAGCAACGCTTCCACGCCGACGTCGCGCACACCGCGCACTCCGGGGTGGACGTGCTGCGTGATCTGTCCCGCCTGCACGGCGAACAGGTCCTCGCCCCGGTGGTCTACACCAGCGCGCTCGGCCTCGGCGAGCTGTTCTCGCACCAGGTCCGGGACACCTTCGGCGAGGTTGCCTGGATCATCTCCCAGGGCCCGCAGGTATGGCTGGACGCCCAGGTCACCGAACTCAACGACGGTCTGCTGGTCAACTGGGACATCCGCGAGGACGCCTTCACCCCCGGCGTGCCCGAGGCGATGTTCACCGCCTACTGCGGCCTGCTGGACCGCCTGCTCACCACCGCCGACGCCTGGACCACAGAGGTCGGGCCACTGCTGCCCGCCGCGCAAACCGAGATCCGCGCCCGCGTCAACGCCACCGACGCGCCCCGGCAGCCGCGGGCCCTGCACGAGCAGTTCTTCGCCCAGGCCAAGCAAACCCCGGACGCCCCCGCCCTGCTGTGCGAGCAGGAAGTGCTGACCTACGGCGAACTCGCCGCCGCCGCACTCCGGATCGCGGGCCACCTGCGGGCCCAGGGCGCGGACGGGCTGGTCGCGGTGTCCCTGCCCAAGGGCCCGGAACAGGTGGTGGCCGTGCTCGGCGTGCTCGCCGCCGGTGCCGCCTACCTGCCACTGGCTGTGGATGCGCCTCCCGTGCGTCGGGAGCGAATCCTGCGCGCCGCCGGTGTGACCCACTTGATCGACAGCATCGAGGTCGACGCGGAGCCGTTGCCGGAACCGGTGTTCGCCGACGGACTGGCCTACGTGATCTTCACCTCCGGCTCCACCGGCGAGCCCAAGGGTGTGGAGATCAGCCACGCCGCCGCGGTCAACACCATCGCGGATCTCAACGCCCGCTTCGAGATCGGCGCGACCGACCGCACGCTGGCGTTGTCCGCGCTGGAATTCGACCTGTCCGTCTACGACCTCTTCGGCCCGCTCTCCGTCGGCGGCGCGGTGGTGTGCGTACGCGAGCAGGGTCACCGGGACGCTTCGGCCTGGGTGAGGGAGCTGTTGCAGCACAACGCAACCGTGCTCAACTGCGTGCCCGCGTTGCTGGACATGGTGCTCACCGCCGCCGACTCCCCACTCCCGCTGCGCACCGTGCTGCTCGGCGGCGACTGGGTCACCGTGGATCTGCCTGCCCGCCTGGCCGCCCTCGCCCCAGGCGCGCGCTTCGCCGGACTGGGCGGCACCACCGAAACCGCCATCCACTCCACGGTCTGCGAGGTCACCGCGGTCGATCCACAGTGGACTTCGGTGCCCTACGGCACGCCACTGGACAACGTGCGCTGCCGGGTGGTCGACGCGCTGGGCCGGGACTGCCCGGACTGGGTGCCCGGCGAACTGTGGATCGGCGGCGCCGGTGTCGCGCTCGGCTACCGCAACGATCCGGTGCGCAGCGCGGACCGCTTTGTCGAACACGACGGCCTGCGCTGGTACCGCACCGGCGATCTTGCCCGCTACCGCGACCGCGGCGTGCTGGAGTTCCTCGGCCGCGCCGACCACCAGGTGAAGTTGCGCGGCCACCGGGTCGAACTCGGCGAGGTCGAGGCCGCCCTCACCGACCACCCGTCGGTCAGCGCCGCGGTCGCTACCGTGCTGGATCGCCGGGTACTGGCCGCCGCGGTCACCGGCGAGGTCGACGAGACCGCGTTGCTGGCCTTCATCACCGACCGCCTGCCCGCCGCCATGGTGCCCGGTGGGCTGCTCGTACTGCCCGCCTTCCCATTCACCACCAACGGCAAGATCAACCGCCCCGCCCTGCGCACCCTGCTCGCCGAACGCGACGCCGGATCCACACAGGTGATCACCGCACCCAGCACCAGAACCGAAGTGCTGCTCGCCGAGATCTGGCAGGAACTCCTGGGCGTGCCCACCGTCGGCCGCGAGCACGACTTCTTCACCCTCGGCGGCGACTCCCTCCTAGCAACCCGCCTGATCGGCAAACTGCGCGCGACCGGACTGGCGGGCGCGGCACTGTCCGACCTGTTCGCCAACCCGGTCCTCGCCGCCTTCGCCACCACCCTCACTCCCGCCACAAACGGCACCACACAACAGGAACTGGTCGCCGACCCCGAACACCGCCACGACCCGTTCCCGCCCACCGACGTGCAACGCGCCTACTGGCTGGGCCGTTCCAGGGAGTTCACCCTCGGCGGCGTCGGCTGCCACTTCTACCGCGAGTACGACGTGGCCGAGTTGGACCTGACCCGTCTAGAGGCCGCGGTCAACCAGCTCATCGCCCGGCACGGCATGCTGCGCGCGGTCTTCGACGAACGCGGCGACCAGCGCGTGCTACCCGAGGTCCCGCACTTCACCGTCGAATTCGCCGAAAACCCGGATCAGCTCCGGGAAGCCCTGTCGCACCACGTGTTCGATCCGGCGGAGTGGCCACTGTTCCGCATTGCCGTGGCCCCCAACGGATCCAGCACCCGGCTGGCCATCGGCATCGACAACCTCATCGCGGACGCGCTGAGCGTGCTCATCGTCTACACCGAACTCGCCGCCCTGCACGACCACCCCGGCACCGAACTTCCGCCGGTCGACCTGTCCTTCCGCGACTACGTAAGGAGCCTGCCCGCCGAACCCGACCCGGCCGCCACCGCCTACTGGTCCACCCGCCTGGACACCCTGCCGCCCGGCCCCGCACTCCCCCTGGCGATCGACCCGGCCGAGATTACCCGGCCCCGGTTCACCCGCCGCGCCACCGTGCTCGATCCCACGCGCTGGCAACGGATTCTGCACCTGTCCCGCGAACACGGCAGCACCCCGGCCTCGGTACTGCTCACCGCCTTCGCCGAGGTACTCAGCGCGTTCAGCGCCCGCCCCGACCTCACCCTGAACCTGACCCTGTTCGACCGCCGCGAGGTGCACCCGCAGGTGGCCAGGGTGCTCGGCGACTTCACCTCGCTGCTGCTGGTCGGCTACCAGCCCCAGCCCGGCGAGGTGTGGCTGGACCGGGTGCGCGCGGTGCAGGCCGACCTGTGGCGCGCGCTGGACCACCGCGAGGTCTCCGCGATCCAGGTGCTCCGCGAACGCGGCAGGCGCACCGGCGAAGCCGAAGTCACCATGCCGGTGGTGTTCACCAGCGCGCTCGGCCTGCCCACCGCCTCCCCCGCCGGCGCCGGGCTGCTGGCCAATCCGGTCTGGGGTGTCTCGCAAACCCCGCAGGTGTGGCTGGACCACCAGGTGGTGGAACGGCACGGCCCGGACGGCATCGCGGTCGAACTGAACTGGGACGCCGTCGAGGACCTGTTCCCGGCCGGACTCCTGGACGCCATGTTCGCCGCCTACCTGCGCCTGGTCGACTGGCTCTGCACCGAGGACTGGACCAGCCCCGTCCCCAGCGCTTTGCCCACCGCGCAACGGGAAACCAGGGCCGAGGTCAACGCCACCACCGAAGTCCAGCAGGAAACTCTGCTGCACAACGGTTTCTTCACCCAGACCGCCCGGCACCCGGACGCGATCGCGCTGTACGCGGGCCCGGACCGGGTGACCTACGGCGAACTCGCCGACCGCGCCCTGCGGGTGGCCGGACTGCTCGCCGAGCACCACCTCACCCCCGGCGAACCCGTTGTGCTGCACCTGCCCAAGGGCATCGACCAGATCGCCGCCGTGCTCGGCGTGCACGCCGCCGGCGGCGCCTACGTCCCGGTCGGCGTCGACCAGCCCGCCGTCCGCCGAGACCGGATCATCGCCACCTCCGGCGCCCGCCTGACCCTCACCGACAACCTGGCCCGCGGCCTGCCCGGCACCGTACTCACCATCGCCGACGCCCACACCCCGGCCACCACACTGTCCACTGTGGACGCTGACACCCTGGCCTACGTGATCTTCACCTCCGGCTCCACCGGCGAGCCCAAGGGCGTGGAGATCACCCACCGGGCCGCGGTGAACACCGTCGAGGACATCAACACCCGCTTCGGTGTCACCGCCGCGGACCGGGTGCTCGCGGTGTCCGCCCTCGACTTCGACCTCTCCGTCTACGACATCTTCGGCCTGCTGGCCGCGGGCGGCGCGCTGGTACTGCCCGGCGAGGACGAACGGCGGGACGCCCGGCGCTGGGCCGAACTGGTCCGCGAACACCGTGTCACGGTGTGGAACACGGTGCCCACCCTGCTGGACATGCTCCTGGTCGTCGCCGAGAATGGCCTGCCCCCGGACAGCCTGCGGCTGGCCCTGGTCTCCGGCGACTGGGTCGGCCTGGACCTGCCCGGCCGCCTCGCCGCCACCGCACCGGCGGCCCTGCTGGTCGCCCTCGGCGGCGCCACCGAAGCCTCGATCTGGTCCAACGCACTGGAGGTCCGCGAGGTCGACCCGGCCTGGCGCTCGGTGCCCTACGGCTACCCGCTGCGCAACCAGCGCTACCGGGTGGTGGACGCCTTCGGCCGGGACTGCCCGGACTGGGTGCCCGGCGAACTGTGGATCGGCGGCACCGGCGTCGCGCTGGGCTACCGCGGCGCACCGGAACTGACCGCTCGGTCGTTTGTCGACACCCCCGACGGCCGCTGGTACCGCACCGGCGACCTCGGCCGCTACCAACCCGGCGGCCTGCTGGAGTTCCTTGGCCGCACCGACCAGCAGATCAAGGTACGCGGCCACCGGGTCGAACTCGGCGAGATCGAAGCCGTGCTCAGCCAGCACGAGTCGGTGGACCGGGCCGTGGTGGTCCAGGTCCGCGGCCGCCTGTCCGCCGCGATCGTGCCCAGCGGCAAGATCGCGGAACGCACCCTGCTGGACTGGGCCGCGGCCCGGCTGCCCGGCCACATGGTGCCCGAGTCCGTCACCGAGTTCGCGGAGTTCCCGCTCAGCGCCAACGGAAAGGTCGACCGCGCCACCATCGCCGCCCGCAGCGGCACCCGCGCCGACACCGGGCACACCCCGTCCGGCCCGGTGGAAACCGCCATCGCCGAACTGTGGACCAGGGTCCTGGACGTGCCGCAGATCGGCCGCCAGGACAGTTTCTTCGCCCTGGGCGGCGACAGCGTGCGCGCCATCCGGTTCATCGAACTGGCCCGCCAGGAACTCCGCCGTGACATCCCCCTAGCTCGCTTCTTCGCCGCCCCACTGCTGCACCTGGTCGCCGCCGCCGCGACCCCGGCCGGTGCGGCGGAGGTGGAGGAAGGGGAAATCTGACCGCACCGTCCCAGCACAGTCCTCGCAGGTAGCGGCGTTGTCCGGCATTGTCCGGCGCCGGGTTCGCGGGTTGTCCGGTCTTCGATGTCCGGCCCTGCGAACCCGGCGGTGCACAACGCTGCGCTGATAGATCCCTTCCAGGCCGGTCCACTGGGGGATCCGCCCGATGGCGAGGACAGGGCCTGCGCACCCGCGCGGCCTGATGTGCGTGCGGGGAGGAAACGACGGTGCCTGGGACCAGACGTGTCGTGGCGGGACTGCTCAGCCTGGCGCTGGTGGCGAGCACGCCACAGGTCATCGCGCCGCCACTCGCGGGCGCGGTCACCCTGCCCGAGGGCGCCGCGCGGCAGGCGCCCCAGCAGCGATCCGGCACCCCGGACGGCCTGCCCGGCCGCGTCCCGGTGGAGCAGACCGCCGCCAAGGGCGGTCCCGGACCCGCCGGAAGCCAACGCCCGCCGGGCGCCGGGCCCGACCGGCCACCACTGCCCGAACTACGCGCCGAGCGGACCGGACCGGAACGCCGGACCGACCTCCGGGTCACCCCGGTACCGGCCGCGGAACGCGGGTTCACCGCCGCCAGCCGGGAACTGCCCGAACAGCGCACCGCCACCTCCACCGTCTTCCGCAACCCCGACGGCAGCCACACCCGCCGCCTGCACACCGACCCCGTGCACCTGCGGCAGGCCGACGGCAGCTGGGCGCCACTGGACCTCACCCTGCGCCCCGGCGACCGCCTCCGCCCGCGCGCCGCCTCCCAGGACACGAGTTTCGCGGGCTCCGGCGCGGACCAGCGACTGGCCTCGATCACGCTGAGCCAGGAGCACCAGATCGCCTTCGGCCTGCGCGGAGCCGGCTCCGCCGCGCCCCGGGTGGACGGCGCGACCGCCACCTACCCTGCTGTGCGGCCGCACACCGACGTCGAACTGGCCGCCACCGCAGGTGGGGTGAAGGAGAACCTCGTCCTGCACTCCCGCGCCGCGCCTGCCAGCTTCGACTTCCCGTTACATCTCAAGGGATTGCGCGCGGAGCTGGACGGCGCCCAGGTGCTGCTCAAGGACGGCGCCGGCGCGGTGCGCGCGCTCATCCCGCCGGGCTGGATGCGGGACGCCCGCGGTGTGGAGTCCCACGACGTGCGCTACCGGCTCGACCAGGACGGCGGCACCCAGGTGCTGCGGGTGGAACTGGACCAGGCCTGGCTGACCGCGCCCGAGCGCGCCTACCCGGTGCTGGCCGACCCGTCCGTGCAGATCACCGCGGCCACCGACGACACCTACCTGACCAAGGGCCGCAGTGCCAACAACTCCGCCGCCATCGACCTGCGCGCGGGCAACCAGGCCGGGGTCGGCGTGCACGCCGCGTTCCTGCACTTCCCCGACCTGGTCGGCAACCTGCGCAACCAGTACGTCAACGGCCTCGCCCTCAACCTCTACAACTCCGACTCCGGTTCCTGCACCCCGCGCCCGGTGGACGTCTACGCCGTCGGCGGTTCCTGGGACGGCGGGCAACTGCGCTCCTGGCCCGGCCCGCCACTGGCCCAGCACCTGGCACAGCGCAGTTTCGCGCACGGCAAGGCGGGTTGTGCGGCCGCGCGGGTGGACTTCGACCTCAACGCCGACCTGGCCACCGACTGGACGCACGGCGCGCCCTTCCACGGCCTCGCGGTGCGGGCCGCCGACGAGCGGGACACCGCCGCCTACAAGCAGTTCGGCTCGGCCAACGGCCCGGCCAACGCCAAGCCGTTCCTGGACGTCACCTACGCGCCGCAAGGCGCCGACTACAAGGTCGAGGAGGTCCTGCTGCCGTTCAACAATCTCGACGGCAGCATCGCGGTGACCGTGCGGAACCGCGGCGCCGGGCGCTGGAGTCCGGGCGGCGCGGTCAAGTTCGGCGTGCAGCTGGTGCAGAACGGACAGGTCAAGCAGGACACCAGGAACATCAGCCTGCCGCACGACGTGCCACCGGGCGGCTCCGCGCTGGTGCGCGCCCCGTTGCACAAGCAGCCGCCGGGTGACTACGCGGTGGTGCTCACCATGTACGACAACGGCGCCGACTTCCACACCGCGCACGGCGTGCCCAGAGGCCAGTTCGGCTTGCAGATCAAGAACATCAAGCCGACCTCGGACAAGCAGCAGCCCGGCTCCGGCGCACTCGTCGGCTCGCTGCGCCCCACCCTGTACGCCGAGGGCATCGACCCGGACAACTGGCCGGCCAAGGGCCTGACCTACAACTACAAGATCTGCGCGGGCACCCCGGAGAATCCGGTGGACTGCGTGGAATCCGGCTGGACCAACGCCACCTGGGCCCCACCGCCCGGCGCGTTGAAGTGGAGCCGCGACTACTACTGGTGGGTGCAGGTGCACGACACCGCCGAGGCCGGGGCCTGGGTGGGGCCGCTGCTGCTGAGCACCCAGGTGCCGCAACCGCAGATCACCGCACACCTGGGCGGCACACCGGACAGCGTCGCGCCAGGACTCGACCCGCAGGTCGGCAACTTCGGCCTGGCAGGCAAGGACGCCGAGGTCGCCACGGTCGGCCCCGACCTGGTGCTCACCCGCACCTACAACAGCCTGGACCCCAGGCCGCACAACGCTTTTGGCGAAGGCTGGGCATCCAGGCTGGACATGGAGCTGACCGCCGACGAGGACGGCTCGGGCAACGTGGTGGTCACCCTCGGCTCCGGGCGGCAGATCCGCTTCGGCCGCAACCACGACGGCGGTTTCGCCCCACCCTCGGGGCAGAACCTGACCCTGGTGCACGATCCAGTGCGCGGCGAGTACAGCCTGCGGGACCGCACGGCCACCCGGTGGACCTTCAACGCCTGGGGCCGGTTGCGCTCGATCACCGACGGCAACGGGCTCACCGAGGAACTCCAGTACGACCAGGCTGGGCCGACCGGGAAACCGCACACCCTGCGCAACCTGGTCAGCGGCCGCACGCTGAGCATGACCTGGGTCAACGGCCACGTCACCACGGTCAGCACCGCCGCACCCAGCGCCGGGGCGCAACCGCTGAGCTGGACCTATGAGTACCAGGGCGATCGACTGGTCAAAGCCTGCGCGCCCGGGGCCGCGCCGAACTGCACCCGCTATGACTACCAGGGCGGTTCGCACTACCGCTCCACCGTCATCGACGACAGCCCACGCGGATTCTGGCGACTGTCCGAAAAGGACGCTTCGGCGGGTGCGGCGAACGCGGTGGCGCGCAAGGCCGGTGCGGACAAGGGCGGCTACACCGGGGTGACCCTCGGCGCGGCCGGTCCGCTGGCCGGGACCGGGGACACCGCGGCCGCCTTCGACGGGGCGAACAGCCGGATCGCGTTGCCGGACAAGCTGGCCAGCCCCACCAGCACCCTCGCGGTGGAGCTGTGGTTCCGCACCACCCGGGACGGCGTGCTGCTCAACACCAGCGACCGGCCCTTCGGCAGCGCCGACGTGCGGGCCTCCACCCCGATCCTCTACGTCGGCCAGGACGGTCACCTGCGCGGTGGTTTCTGGGTGCCGCAACCGGACGGGCCGCGGCAGGTCACCTCGGCCGCGCCGGTGGACGACGACAAGTGGCACCACGTGGTGCTGTCCGGGTTCGTCAACTCCCAGACCCTGTACCTGGACGGGGTGCCGCAGGGCACCGTCACCGGGCTCATCGACCACGACGAGCAGCCACACCTGACCGTCGGCGCGGGCCGGGGCAAGGGCTGGCCCTCGGCCGGGGAGGGCGAGTTCCACTTCAGCGGATTCATCGACGAGGTGGCGCTGTACCAGCACGCCCTCGGCCACACCGCGATCCGGCAGCACCACGCCGCCGCGCGCCGGGCCGAACTGCTCACCAAGATCACCCTGCCCCAGGACGACCGGGTACAGGCGCAACTGACCTACGACGACGCCCAGGACCGGGTGGCCACCCTCACCGACCACGGCGGCAGGCAGTGGCGGCTGGACACCCCGGCCAGGGACGAGGCCACCCGGATGGTGGTGCTGCGCGGCCCCTACCCGGACGCGACCTACACCTACGACGCCGACCGCGGTGGCCGGCCGGTCGCCGAGACCCAGGACGGCGGCACCCGCCGCTACGAGTACAACGCGATCGGCGCGCTGGCCGCGGTCACCGACGAGAACAACCACCGGATCAGCTTCAGCACCGACGACCGCGGCAACGTGCTCTCCCGCACCAGCTGCCGCAGCACCTCCTCCTGCCAGACCAGTTACGCCACCTACCACGCACCGCTGCCGGATCCGCTCGACCCGCGCAACGACCGCCGCACCAGTGATTCCGACGCCCGCTCCAGCGGCCCCGCGGACACCACCTACCGCACCAGCTACGGCTACGACACCCTCGGCAGGCAGATCGACGCGAAGTACCCTGCCCCGGCCGGGTCCGCCGCGCCGACCGAGAAATGGGTGTACAGCAAGGGATCGGAGGCCGCGGTCGGCGGCGGGGTGGTCCCGGCGGGTCTGCTGGTCGAGCACACCGGCAGGCGGCCCGGCCAGGTCACCCGCTACGGCTACCGCGCCAACGGCGACCTGGCCGAGGAAACCTCGCCGCTGGGGCTGCGCACCGGCTACGAACAGGACCTGATCGGCAGGCGGATCCAGGCCAGCACCAGCTTCGGCGCCACCGGCTACACCTACACCCCGCGCTCGGAACTGGCCACCGTCACCACCCCCGGCGTGCCCAACCCGCTGACCGGGAAGACACACACCCTGCAGGTGCGCAACAGCTACGACGGCAACGGCAACCAGACCCGGCGCGAACTGCTCGACCTGACCGGCGGCGACCCGCCCAGGGCCACCGGTTACGAGTACGACCCGCAGGATCGCCCGGTCAAGATCACCTTCCCGGACGGCAGCACGGAAACCAGGGAGTACCGGGACGCCGGACGGCAGCTCGTGGTCAGGAACGCCGCGGGCACCCTCGCCACCACCCACCTCGATCACCGGGCCCGGGTGTTGCGCCGCACCGTTTCCGGCATCGGGGCCGATCCGGCCAATCCCGAGGCCAACGCGGTGCTCACGGTCGAGGCCAACGCGCACGACCCGGCTGGCAGGCTCGCGCTCAGCCGGGACGCGATGGGCCGGGAGACCAGTTACACCTACTTCGACGACGGGCTCCCGGCCACCGCCACCCGCCGCGGTGTGGTCCAGCCGGACGGCTCGACCCGCGATGTCCGCCTGGAGAGCCGCGAGTACGACCCGGCAGGCAACCTGACCACCCTGGTCGGCGCCGGTGACGTCACCACCGCCGCCGCCTACGACCGGGCCGGACTGCCCGAGACGGTCACCTTCGATCCAGGGAAACTCAAGCGGGTCAACACTTTCCGCTACGACCCGGACGGACAGGTCAGCAGCCGCGCCAGCACCGGGCCGGTCGCTCCTGGCCGCGTCGAGACCACCAGCTACGGCTACGACGCCGACGGCAACCAGCTGCGCGAGGAGGTCGCGCTCGGCTCCGGCGGCAGCCTGCTCACCACCGTGGTCCGCGACCCGCGCGGCCTGGTGGTGGCCGAGGCCGACCGGGCACGCCTGGTCACCGACACCACCAGGGACGCCCTCGGCAGGCCGGTCACCCGCACCAGCCCGCAGGTGCAGGCCTGGACGGCGGGCCAGCCCGCGCGGCAGGTCCGGCCGGAAACCACCATGGGCTACAACGCTTTCGGCGAGGTCACCGGCGCGCGGGACGCCAACGGGGCGGTCACCACCGTGGCCTACGACCGGATGGGCCGCCAGGAAGCGGTGAGCCTGCCCGGCTACACCCCGCCCGGCGGAGCGCCGATCACCGCGACCACCCGCACCGGCTACGACGAGGTGGGCAACCCGAAGTCGGTGACCGACGCGCTCGACCGGGTCACCACCCGCACCTTCGACCCGTATGGCCGGGTGCGCACCGAAACCCGCCCGCCGGTGGACGGCCAGCCCAGCACCACCACCCACTTCTACAACCGCAACGGCGAACTCGTCGGCCAGGCCGATCCGGCCGGTGGCAGCACCCAGGCCAGCTACGACGAACTGGGCAGGCAGATCACCGCCACCCAGGTGGACCGGCATCCACAACTGGGTTACTACGTCACCAAAACCGGCTACGACGACGCGGGCAATCCGGTCACGAGCACCAGCCCGGCCGGGCACACCAGCCGGACCGAGTTCAACGCCGCGGGCGAACCGGTCAAGATCACCGACCCCACCGGCCGCGCCACCACCTTCGGCTACGACGACCTCGGCCGCCAGGCCGCGCACACCGACCCGGCCGGGCTGACCCGCCGCACCGAGCACGACCTCGCGGGCAGGCCCACCAGGGTCAGCGACCACGCCGGCGGCAAGGAACTCCGGGCAGGCACCGCGAAATTCGACCCGAACGGCAACCTCGCGGAGACCCTCTCCGCCGAGGGACGGCTGCGCGGCACCACCTACGACGCGCTGAACCGCCCGGTGCGCCAGCAGGAACGCGTTCGCACCGACCACACCATCACCACCGCCTTCGGCTACGACCCCGCGGGCAACCGGACCAGGCTCACCGACGGCCGCGGCAAGGTCACCGAGTACACCTTCACCCCGTGGGGCCTGCCCGAATCGGTGCTCGAACCGGTCACCCCGGCCCACCCGGAACCGGCCCAGCGCACCTGGACCACCGGCTACGACGCGGCGGGGCAGCCGGTGCGGGAAACCCGGCCCGGCAACGTGGTGCTCACCGCCGAGTACGACGCCCAGGGCAGACTGCGGGTGCAACGCGGCAGCGGCGCCGAGGTCGCCACCCCGGACAAGAAGTTCGGCTACGACCCGGCCGGTCGACTGTCCACTCAGGACACTCCGGCCGGACCGGCCAGCTACCGCTACGACGACCGCGGCAACCAGATCGAGAGCAAGGGCGGCAGCGGCGAGGCCGGGTTCAGCTATGACGCGGACAGCCGCCTGAAGTCCAGAGTGGACAGTTCGGGCACCGCCGCCTTCAGCTACGACGGCGCGGGCAGGCTCACCTCCGCCACCGTTGGCCTCAACGGCCGGGCCGTGGACCACTCCTACGACCCGGCGGGCCGGTTGGCGCACACCGCCGAACGCGGTATGGAGCGTTTCGTCCGCCGGGTGCGCGGTTACGACGCCCTGGGCCGCCTCACCGGTGACCGGCTGACCGAGTTCGAGCCCAGCGGCACGAGTTCGCTGGTGCTGCTGGGCACCGAGTACGACTACGACAAGGACGACAACCTCACCACCAAGAAGACCATCGACAACGGCGCCACCACCGCGGACACCTTCGGCTACGACGGCGCCCGCCGGCTGACCTCCTGGACCCGCCAGGACGGCGTCCGCACCGGCTACGAGTGGGACGACGCGGGCAACCGCACCAAGGCGGGCAACACCACCTACACCTACGACGACCGCAACCGCCTGCTCACCGACGGCACCACCACCCGCACCTACACCCCCCGCGGCACCCTGGCCGCCACCACCGGCCCGGCCGGCCGCGGCACCAAATCCGACGCCTTCGAGCAGATCCGCGAATCCGGCGGCCTCCGCTACGGCTACGACAGCCTGGGCCGGATCGCCAGCCGCAACGGCAGCACCTTCCGCTACGCCACCACGGACAACGACGTCGTCGCCGACGGCGCCCGGCTGATCAGCCGCGGCCCGGACGGCGAACCGCTGGCGGACAAGGCGGTGGACGCCACCGGCAACGGCACGCTGCTCTACACCGACCGGCACGGCGATGTCACCGGGTCCTACCGGGGGCTGGATGTGTTCGGACAGCGCACATTCGACCCGTTCGGCTCGGTGACCACCAGCCGGGGTGCGCAGCCCGCGCTGGGGTACCAGGGCGAGTGGACCGAGCCGGAGACCGGGTCGGTGAACATGCTGACCCGGTGGTATGAACCGGGAACGAGCGGGTTCAGCAGCCGGGACACCTGGACCCTGGATCCGCGGCCGTCGGTGAAGGCGAACCGGTACACCTACGGCGACGCCGCGCCATTGGACAACACCGATCCCAGCGGGCATCTGGTGCCGGTCCTCGTCGGGGGCGCGCTCGTCGTCAGCGAAGCGGGAAGTGCCATCGCGGCCCTCGTCGGTTTGGGGGCGGCGGCCGCCGCGTTACTCGGGGGCCCGACCACGAAGGTCTCCAAAGCGGAGCACAAGATCCGTCCCCGGACCCAGCGGCCCGTGCCCACCAGACCCGGCGCCGGCGGGTACGTCCCACCGGGTCCGGGTGTCGGAGTCACCCCCGGCCCCGGCGGCACACCAGGTCCGGGCACCAGGACCACGCCCCGGCCCAGGGTCACCCCTCCCCCGCCCCCGCCGCCGTTGTGGCTGCTCAACCTGGTACGCGCGCCGAAGCCGCCCAAGCCCGGTTCGACCACCACGCCGCGGCCGCCGACCAACATCCCGGTGGACACCACGACGGAGTTCATCGACCCGTCCAACAGCCTCATCGCGGCCGCCACCGCGGTCACGGCCGCACTCGGCATGGAGTACCTCAACGACATGCTGGACGGCCCGCCCGCCGGTCTCAAGCGCGGCCCGGACGTGGACGAGGACCTGGTCGAGGACGTCAGGGAACGCGCGGAGTCCTGCGTCGACGACGTGCCGACGATGGCGGCGAACACGCCGCGCTACCTGGAACTGGACCAGGCCAACAGCGGCCGGGCCCAGGGTGCGTTCGTCTGCGTGGAGACACTGTGGAACAAGCAGAACTATCCCGGGGTCTTCAAACGCCACGAACCCAAGCCGGGACACACTCCGCCCGGCTTCGACCGCGAGCTGGACCACCACCGGGGACACCTGGTGGCCAGTGAGTTCCACGGCGAAGGAATCAGGAAGAACCTGGTTCCGCTGGTGGGAACCGCGAACACCAACCAGATGCGGCAGAACTTCGAGAAGTGCGTGGCCGATCAGGTCAAGCAGCGAGAGCGGATCTTCGTCGCCTCCGTGCCCAACTACGACGGCGGCAACCCGGTGCCCGAGTCGGTGAGCCTGGTCGCGGTGGGGCACCGCGGCTACACCAGGGCGATCACCGTGGAGAACCGCGCCTACGCCCCATTGGGCCCCGGCAACAACTGCAAGTAACCTGGAATGAGGAACAGCGGAATGACCAGACTTTCCAGACGCGCCGTGGCGCTGGCCTCGGGGGTGGTGGCCGCGCTCGCGATGGGCGCACCCGTCCCGGCCTCGGCGGCCCCCGTACTGTCCACAATGGACCAGTACGCCCTGGCAGCCGCCGAGTCCGGCGCCAGCGCCGAGGTCTACCTCGACGGCGACCCGGCCGCCACCGCGAAAGCCGTGCGCGCCAACGGCGGCGAGGTCACCGACACCGCCCCCGGCCGCATCCGCGCCACCCTGCCCGGCGAAGCCCTGCCTGCCATCGCGGCGAACAAGGCGGTGCGCGAGATCCGGCAGCCCATCCGGCCGATCCCGATGGTCGTCTCCGAAGGCGTGCCGCTGACCAACTCCCCTGCCTGGCACGGCGCTGGCAGCAAGGGCGCGGGCGCCAAGGTCGGGGTGATCGACATCGGCTACGGCAGACTGGCCGCGGCCCGCACCGCGGGCGAGCTGCCCGCCACCGCGACAGTCCACAATGGACGTTGCGGGACCGAGCACATCAGCTCGCACGGCACCACCATGGCCGAGGTGGTGCACGACATGGCCCCCGAAGCCCAGCTGTTCCTGGCCTGCATCGTGGACACCATGGACTTCGACGACGCGGCGGAGTGGTTGCGGCAGCAGGGCGTGCACATTGTCACCGTCGCGCTCGGTTTTCCCGGCACCGGGCGCGGGGACGGCACCGGCGAGGACGTCGAGGGTGCCACGGCCCCGGCCAACGTGGTGCGAGCGCTGCGCGCGGCAGGCGTGCTGGTGGTGGCCGCCGCGGGCAACGAGGGTGACAAACACCTCGGCGGGCGGCTGCTCGGCTCCGACGCCGACGGCTGGCAGTACCTCAACGGCAACGCGCAGGGGCAGGGCTTCTCCGTCTCCTCCGGCGGCACGGTCACCGTGGAACTGAAGTGGGACGCCTGGCCGCGCACCACGGTGGACTTCGACCTGTACGTGCTGAGCACACCCGCGAAACCCAGTGGCCTCAACGATCCCGCACTCAGCGGCCGGTACTCGATCCGTGCGCAGAAGGGCACCTCGGGCGGGCTCACCCCGGTCGAGACCGTCACCTTCACCCAGCCCGCCGACGCGCCCGGCACCTACTGGGCCTACGTGAAGTGGAACGGCGGCGCGCGGGACATGCGCTACGACCTGACCGTGCACGGCCCGGCACACGGCCTGTCCTACACCACCCCGGCGCAGAGCATCGCCGAACCCGCCAGCTCCCCGTACGCGCTCGCGGTCGGCGCGATCACCCCGGCCAATCAGCAGTCCGGCGGCCAGGTCGAGGGTTACAGCAGCCGGGGTCCCACGGTGGACGGCCGGGTCAAGCCGGACCTGACCGCGCTCACCAACGTCTCCTCCTACAGCGGCGGCAGCGCACCGGGTTCGACCCTGGGCGGCACCTCGGTGGCGGCGGCGCACGTGGCCGGGGCGGCCGCGGTCTACCGGGGCGGCGCCGACCTGGACGCCGAGCACCTGCGCACCCTGCTGCTGGACGCGGCCAACCGCCAGGGCCGGGACAACACGCTCGGCCGGGGCACCCTGCACCTGGGCCAGCACCGCGCGCTGGCCGCGCCCACCGGCAGTGGGTACACCCCGCTGACCGTGCAGAACCGGGTGCTCAACACCTACGGCCCCGAGGGCGGGCACCAGCGGCCGTTCGAGGCGGGTGAGACCTACACGCTGCCCATCCCAGGGCTGCCCGCCGACGCGCAGGCGGTGGTGCTCACCGTGACCGGCATGCACGCCGAAGAGTTCACCAGCCTGAGCATCACCCCCGACGTCAGCAAGCCTGCCAGCCTGGTGCCCACAGTGGACGTCCGAAAAGGACAGATCCGGTCGGAGACGATGACCGCGACGCTGAACCCGGTGGACAAGGTCATCCGCATCCACAACTCACACAGCAAGGTCAACCTGTCCATCGACGTGCTCGGCTACTACAGCGGCGGCAGCGCCTCGCTGTTCTTCCCGGTGCGCAGGCCGTTCCGGTTGCACGGCCCGGCCACCATCGGCCCGAACGCCCAGCTCGGGGTGATCGCCCGTGGTGTGCAGGGCATCCCGGCCGCGGCCACCGCGGTGGCGGTCAACGTGACCACCACCGCGGCGAGTGAGCCGACCGAGATCGAGGTCTTCGGCACCCGGCGCACCGCCTCCTGGACCAGCACGCCTTACCCGGGCGGGAAAACCACGACCAGCGTGCTGGTGCCGGTCGGCGCGGACAACGCGATCAAGCTCTACAACGCGCGCGGCAGCGCCACCGTCACGGTGGAGGTCACCGGCTGGTTCGAGGTGAAGTCCGGTGGGGCCCGCTACGTCCCGCTGCGGCACGCCGTGCACCAGTACAGCTCCGGCAACGCCACCGGCGCAGGCGCGCTCAGCTCCGGCCTGCCCAGCGGCACCCCGGTCGAGGTCCCGGTGACCCGGCGGGACGGGGTGCCGGGCAACGCCACCGGCGCGGTGGTCACCGCCTCGGTGCGGCTGGCCAGTCAGGCCACCGACATCGACGTGTGGCAGAAGGAACACGGCAACACCGGCTTCGCGCCGCTGAGCACCGAACCGCTGCTGCCGCTGAGCGCGAGCGGACATCCGTTGCGCAACAACGCCTTTGTCACCGGGCTCGGTCCGTCGGGGGCGCTGACCCTGTGGCACAGCGCCGGTCAGGCGCACCTGCGCAGCTACGTGCACGGCTATTTCCTTGGAGGAACACCATGATCCGGCGCTTCGGCCGGGCCGCGGGCGTGGTCGGCCTCGCCCTCGCGCTCCTGGCCACCACAGGACTTCCGGCCGCGGCCGGGCTCGGCGGTCAGTCCAGGGACATCACCCTGGACGGCCGCAACGACCTCTTCGCCCGCCGGGCCAGCGACAACGTGACGCTGGTCTACCCACACTCCGGTGTCTTCAACGGGCAGCAGACCTTCACCTCGCCCGGCGTGGTGGTCGGGCACGGCGCGGGCATCGCCGATTTCTACGCCCTGGCCCGGATCACCGGCGGGCCAGGTCCGGACCAGGTGGCCCGCTGGCACCAGAGCGGCGGCGGCGAGCTGAAGGTCTACCCGCACTCGGGCAAGCTGAACGGCACCTCGACCTGGCTGGCCCCGGTCACCCTCGGCTTCGGCGCCAACGTCAACAACTTCACCCTGTTCCACGACGTGAACAACGACGGCTGGGATGACCAGATCGCCCGCGAGGCGGCCACCGGCGACCTCTACGTCTACTACCACTCCGGGGTGTTCAACGGCACCGCCACCTTCGGGGCCCGGCAACTGCTGGGCACCGGCTGGGGTCCGGTGACCTGGCTGGCGATGGCCGATCTCACCGGTGACGGGGTGAGCGATCTGATCGCGGCCGACCCGACCGTGGACCAGGGACGGCTGACCCTGTACCCGGGCGACAACGGCATCTCGGCGCGTTCCGTTGCGGCACAACGGCAAGCGCCACGGTTCGACCGGGTGCGCGCCGGACCGGCCAGGGCCGCCGCGAGCTGGGGGCCGGTCACGGTCGGCACCGGCTGGACGATGATGGACACCATCACGCTCACCGACGTCAACCTGGACGGCTGGCCAGACCTGGTGGGCAAGATCAAGAGCAACGGGGAACTGCTGGTCTACCCGCACAGCAAGGGCGTCAGCGGGATGACCACCTTCGGCAGCCCGCAGCTCATCGGCACCGGCTGGCAGCCCTTCGACATCATCACCTGACCCACCCAGCTCAAACCCCGCCGGTGTGTTGGCCGTTGTCGTACACAGTCTTGGCCGAACTGGTACACCCAGCGGCCAACACACCGTCCATAACGGCCAACACACCGTCCGCAACGGCCAACACGCCGTCTATAACGGCCAACACGGCGGCGGGTTTGGCTAGGGGCAGGAGGGGGGTAGTGGGGTGCCGTCGGTGGAGACGAAGTCCTCGGTCAGGGCCTCGCACAGGCTGCGCCGTGCGGCCGCCACGCCCAGGTTCCAGCGCACCACCGTGGTGTCGGTGCCCGCGGTGGCCAGCACGGTGCCCTCGTCGTTCCAGGTCGCCAGGTGCACCAGCGGCTGGGGACCGTCCAGGGTGGCGGTGCGGGTCTGCGTGGGCAGGTCCCACACCTCGATCGCGCGGCCCGCCCCGGCCAGCGCCAGGGTGCGGCCGTCCGGGCTGAGCGCGTGGGTGAGCGAGTGCGCGCGGTCCAGGGCCAGCCGGGCGGTGCGCCTGCCGGTGGCCACCTCCCAGACCTGCAGGTCATCGTCGGTGACAGTGAGCACGAACCGGCCGCCCGGGGCGAAGACCACCCGGCGCGGGTGGTCCGTGCCGAGCACGTGTTCCCGGTTGCTCCGCTGATCCCACAGCACGGCGGGGCCCGCACGCCGGATCCAGGCCAGGTTCCGGTTGTCCGGGGCGAACACCACCCCGGTGGCGGGTTCGATCTCCCCGCTGGGCAGCTCGGCGAGCCGGGCCTGGTCGTGCACCCGGTACAGCCGCACCGCGGTGGGGGTGCTGATCGCGGCGGTGGCGCCGTCCGGGCTCAGCGCGCCGTTCCCGCCGAGCGAGGCGGGCAGTTCACCGAGCTGCCGGTCCTGGCGCAGGTCCCACAGCACCAGGGCCTCGCCGCGCGGTCCGAGCGCGACGGTGTGTTCCCGGTCCACCACCACCTCCCGCAGCGGCGGCCGGGGCGTGCCGCGGAACGGGCCCGCCGGGCGCAGTGGCCAGCTGAGCTGCTGGGTCCCGGTGCCCGCGCGCAGGGTCTGGCCGTCGGCGCTGAAGGCCAGCGGCTGGGTGATCGGCGACCCGGCGACCAGGGGCAGCCGCCACTGGTCCCACACCGTGTTGCTCAGCCCGTTGACCCCGAGCACCACCCGCCCGGTCGGGTCGAAGGTGGCGCCAAGGAAATCGCCGCGGTCCCCGCTGAGGGTCAGCGCGACATCACCCCGGCTGTCCCACCAGCGGACCCGGCCCTGTTGCACCACCACCAGCACGTTCGGGTCGATGCCGTAGGCCAGGTCGCTGACCGTGCCGCCCTGATCGGCCAGTTCAGCGGCCACGGTGCCGCGTTCCAGGTCGAACACGGTGGTCCGCCCCTGCGCGCCACCAGCGGCCAGGAACCGGCCGTCCTGGTGCAGGGCCAGCACCCGCACCTCGCCAAGGCCGCCCGGTCCACGGCCCCGGCTCGCGCCGGTCACCGCGTCCCACAGCTCCACCTGACCCTGCTGGTCCACCGTGACGAGCAGCCGTCCGGCGCGATCCACCGCGATGGTCTGGGACCGGGTGGGCAACGTCGGACCGGCGGCGCCGGTGGTGAAGTCCCGCTGCCGCGGCGCGGCGCCGGGCGCGTGCAGCCAGACCTGCCGCCCGTCGGCGGCCAGCCCCAGGTCGTTGGCGCCTTCGGGCGGGTCGGGAATGGTGGCCAGCACCGCGCCGGTGCGCCGGTCCACCAGTTTGACCTGGTCCGGGTACAGGTAGGCGAGCTGGTCGGGATCCTTGGGCGAGTTCCGCGCGGACTGCACGCCCTGGGTGGACACCGTGGCCGGGGTGCGGGTCAGCAGCAGCCGCCGCTGCTGGATGTCCAGCACCCCCGGATCGGCGCCGGCGAAGACGAACTGCTGGTCGGCGTGCAGGGCGCGGGAGTGCTCCGGCGGGGTGTTGGCCAGCAGCAACAGCATGCTGCGGGACTGCTCGGTGCTGGCGGCGGCGTGCGCGGCCAGTGCGCGGCGCATCGCCGCCTCGGTGTCGGTGCCCAGCAGCACCCGGGCCTCGGCGCTGAGCTGGCGGGAGGTGGCGGTGCGCTGCTGTTCGACGGCGTAGCCGGCGATGCCGGTGGCCACCAGCAACAACACCACCAGCGTGGCGGCCAGCAACCGGGTGCGGCGCAACAGCCGCCGGGCCCGGGTGTCCTCCCTGGCCAGCTCGGCCTGGCTGGTGGCCAGGAAATCCCGTTCGCCGGTGGACAACGCGGGCTGTTCGCGCTCGTCCCAGTCCCGCGCCAGGGCCAGCCGCACGCCCCGGTACAGCGCGCCGGGATCGCGGTCCAGCCTGCGCCACTCGGCGGCGGCGTGCGAGAGGTCGCGCTGCACCCGCAGCCCCTCCCGATCCTGCACCAGCCAGCCGCGCAGCCGCGGCCAGGCGTGCAGCAGCGCCTCGTGCGCCAGTTCCACCCCGTGCTCGTCGGCGACCAGCAGCCGGGCGGCGGTGAAGTGCTCGACCACCTCGGCCAGCCCGGTGCCCGCGTGGTCGAGTTCGGTGTGCGCGACCCGGCGCTTGGTGTCCTCGGTGCCCTCACCCGGCGCGGTCAGCCTGCGGAACAGCTGACGGCACAGCTCGCGCTGCGCCTCGGTGAGCCCGTCGTGCACGGCTTCGGCGGTGTTGGCCAGCGCGTGCGCCAGCCCGCCGGTGGCCTGGAACCCGGCGAAGGTCAGCGTGTTGCCCTTGCGCCGCCGCCAGGTCTCGGCCAGCGCGTGCGAGACCAGCGGCAGCACCCCGGGCTCGGCGGCCGCCCCGGACACCAGGTGCGCGACCAGGTCGGTCTCCACCGCGCACCCGGCCGCGTTGGCCGGTCCGGTGATGGCCCGGCGCAGGTCCGCCGGGCTCATCGCGCCCAGCGGCACCACGCCCGCACGCAGCACCTGCACCAGGTCCGGGTGGGTGGAGCAGTGCGTGTAGAAGTCCGAGCGCACCCCGAGCAGCACCCGCCGCCGCTCCCCGGCCGCACCGCACAGGGCGGTGATGAACCCGGCCCGGTCGGCCTCGTCGGCGCACAGCGTGAACAGCTCCTCGAACTGGTCCACCACCAGCAGCACCCCGGCCTCGCCCCCGGCCAGCTCGCGCAACGCCCTCGCCAGCGCTTCGGTATCGCCCCGCAGTTCCGTCCGCAGCCCGGCCGCCTGCCGCCCGAGTGGCCCGGCCAGTGCCTGGGCGCAGGAGCCCCACGGGTCCTCCCCCGGTGCGAACACCACCGCGGTCCGGGCGCCGAGCCGGGGCAGCAGACCCGCCCGCAACGTGGAGGATTTGCCCGCTCCCGAGGCGCCGAAGAGGGCGACCACGGCACAGCGTTCCAGCCGCGCCAGCAGGTCGGCCACCGCCTGGTCCCGCCCGAAGAACCGGTCGGCGTCCTCCCGCCGGTAGGGCGCGAGCCCGGTGTAGGGCGCGGCGGCGGCCGGCGGCAGTCGCGGCGCCTCCTCGTGCACCTGCGCCGCGACCTGGTGCCAGCGCCGTTCCCACTCGGCGATCTCCCCACCGCAGGCCCGCACCAGCGCGAGCGTCACGGCCAGGCTGGGCAGACGTTGTCCACCGGTGGCCGCGGCCAGCGTGCTGGAGGAGTAGTGGGTGGCGGCGGCCAACGTGCGGTAGGCGGGCTGCCCTGCCGCGGCCCGGAGTTTCCGCAGCTCGATCGCGAAGTCGACCAGCGGCAGCCCGTTCGGGACCAGCGGTTGTTCCTTGCGGGGCATCAGCGCGCTCCTCGTCGTCCGGTACGCCGAGGATTGTCCGGAGCCGCGTTGTCCGGCGCCGGGGACCCCGCGCCGGACAACGTATCCGGTGGCCTGGCTCACTCACACGGTGAGCACCAGCTTGCCCCTGGTTCGCCCGGTCTCGCCGAGCTTGTGCGCCTGCGCCGCCTCGGCCAGCGGGAACACCGTGTCCACCTCGACCCGCAGCTTGCCCTGCGCCACCAACGCGGTGAGCTGCTCCAGCCCGGCGTGATCCGGCTCGACCAGCACCCCGGTGAACCGCACCCCGGCGGCCTCGGCGGCGAGGGCGGCCGCCGGTGCGGGCGCGGAGGGCACCACGATCAGCAGGCCGCCCGGCCGGAGGGTCCGCACCGAGCGCTCGCCGTACTCGCCGCCGATCAGATCCAGCACCAGGTCCACGTCCCGGACGGCCTGGCCGAAGTCGGTGCTGGTGTAGTCGATCAGTTCGTCGGCGCCCAGGTCACGCAGGAAATCGTGCTTGGCCGCGCTGGCGGTGCCGATCACGTGTGCGCCGCGGGCCTTGGCGATCTGCACCGCGAGGTGGCCGACGCCGCCGGCCGCGGCGTGCACCAGTACCCGTTGGCCCGGCTGGACATCGGCGGTGTCGACCAGGGCCTGCCAGGCGGTGAGACCGGCCAGTGGCAGGGCGGCGGCGTGCACGTGGTCGAGGGTGGCGGGCTTGGGCGCGAAGTGCCGGGACGGGGCGGTGGTGTACTCGGCGTAGGCGTTGCCCCGGTGCGGGAAGCGCGGCATGCCGTAGACCTCGTCGCCGACCTGGAACCGGGTCACGCCCCCACCCACTGCCTCGACCACGCCGGAGACGTCCCAGCCCAGGATCAGCGGCGGCTCGCCCAGCAGTCCGGCGACGCCCTGGCCGGCCCGGGTCTTCCAGTCCACCGGGTTGATGCCCGCGGCCTTGACCCGGACCAGGATCTCGGTCGGCAGCGGTTCCGGTCGCGGCACCTCGGCCACCCGCAGCACCTCCGGCTCGCCGTAGGAGTCCTGCCGCACCGCCCGCATCGTGTTGCCCATGATCTTCCCTCTCCGCGTGGTCCCTGTCTGCGCACCACTCTCCTATCCTTGGTCTCTTTCAGCAATTAGGCACTTATTTGTGCGATAGGTACCTGCTGGAAACCATCACTGAGCTGCGAGTTCAGCGAACTGGCGGTTGGTAGCGCCCGCCGGGGAACGCGGGGTTCTGCTCGGCGTACACGCACAGGTACTTCCGCCCGGCCGCCACGTGCCACACCACCTTGTCCAGCATCTCCACCGCGAACGGCGGCGCCTCGCCCAGATCCGGCCACACCACCACGAACCGATTGCCCTTGGCCTCGTGGAAGCCGTTGCGCACCGAGTCCAGCAGCGCGTCCCAGCTGAGTGAGCTGACCAGCACGGGGTCCTGTGGCAGGTGCTGGCGGACCGCGGTGAAGAAGGACTCCCGGCCGGGGTCGCCGTGCATGGACAGCTCGAAGCGCGGGTACCGGCAGCGGTCGGTCTCCACCCGCACCCGCGCCAGCCAATCCGGCGTCCCGAACCACACGCCGGAGCGGATCCGTAAGCGGTCAGTCACGGACCCGCACCACCAGTTTGCCCACCGCGCCACCGTCTTCCATCAGCTGGTGCGCTTCACGGATCTCCTCCAGCGCGAACACCTTGTGGATGCGCACCGGCAGCTTCCCGGCCTCGATGAGTTCCAGGTAGCGCTGCAGATCGGCCTGGGGCAGGTCGCTGCTCTGGCCGCTGTACGCGGTGAGCCGGACGCCGTTGGGCAGGTAGTCCATCGGGTAGAAGTCCGGGATGGTCCACTCATCGCTGAGCATGCCGGTGAAGCAGACCGTGCCGTGCGTCCCGGTGGCACGCAAGGTGTCCGGCAACGTGTTGACGCCCACCAGCTCCAGCGCCGCGTGCACGCCCTCGGGCCGGATTTCCCTTACCCGCGCGGCAATCGAGCCGTCGTCGACCAGCAGGTGATCCACGCCCAGTTCCCGCAGCACGTCCAGCCGGGCCGGATTCCTGGTGGTGGACAACACTTCCAGGCCGTGTTCCTTGGCCAGCACCGCCGCGGCCACGCCCACCGAGGAGGTGCCGCCGCGGACCAGGAAACTCTGCCCCGGCTGGATCGCCAGCCCGGTGTGCAGGGACCCGTGCGCGGTCTGCAGCATCTCCGGCAGCGCGCCCAATGTGGCCCAGTCCAGGCTGGTGCGCACCGGCGTCACACTGCTCGCGGGCACCACGGTGTACTCGGCGTACCCACCGTCGTAGGCCCGCCCCATCCCGCCCATCATCGCCACCACCGGCTGCCCGGCCGCGAACTCCCCGCCGGGTGCGAGGTCCACGGTGCCGGTGGCCTCGATGCCGGGGATGATCGGGAACACCGGGTTGCCGGCCAGCCCGGTGCGCAGGTGCTGTTCGGACCGGTTGAGCCCGAACGCCTCCACCCGGATCCGCACCCAGCCTGGCCTGGGCTCGGGGATGGGCACCTCGCGGAGCCGCAACGCCGCCACCGAGCCCGGACCGTCCAGGACCACCGCACGCATCGTCGTCATGCCGTGATCAAACCCAATCCGGCCGCGCGATGCGGCGCGGCTCGCCATGGCACGGCGTCCGGCAGTCCGGGAAATCACCCAACCGCATTCGCACGCCAACTCCGGGAGCGGCCGGAAATCAATCCCGATACCGATGATCGGGGCCGCCGATACACACGACAGCCCCGATCGGGTAAATTCGGTTTTACTTTCACCCTGTTACACTCGCGCGGTGCAGAACGAACAGGATCGGTCCACGCAGGTGCTCACCGCACTACTCGTGCCCGCATTCGCATTGGTCGCCATCGCCGGTTTCATTTCCGAACCGGAGTGGCTGAAACTCACCTTGCTGATCCTGGCCACCGTGGTGATCTGCGTGCTGGGTTTCGGCCTGCTGCGGATCATCCGGCGCCGGCGGGCCAATCAGGACTGACCCGCCGCGTCAGCTGGACGCGCGCAGGGCCGCGATGGCCCACTCGAACGCGGGCACCCCGTCCGGCCCCGGCCGCGGCGGCCAGCCGTTGAGCACCCCCAGCAGCGCCCAGTAACGCGCCACCCGGCGATCGGTGAACACCGCCCAGCCATCGGCCAGCCGCACCCGTTCCGCCGCGGACAACTCCGGCGACACCACCCGGCCGAGGATCTCCTTGGCCTCGGCCGAATCCGGCGCGATGCCGGCCTCGACCGCCACACCGGCCGCCGCGATCACCTGCTCCGCCGAGGGCCCCTGCGCCTGCACCTCCCGGCCGACCTCGTTCTGCCCTGCCACCACCATCTGCCGCACCCGGTGCTGGAAGTCCTTGTCCCGCACCAGTTCCGCCAGCTCCACCCAGGCATCCACCTGCTCGTCACTGGGATCATCCGGCAACTCCGCTGGCAATTGCCGCATCGCGTCCGCCAGCCCGGCCCCCGGCGCCGCCGGATCCGCGCCCTCGAAGGCACGTTCGACGAACTCGTCCAGGACGCGCTGCCGCTCCCCCGCGGACAGCCTGGCCAAATCGTTCATCAGTCTCATCTCCTCGGTCGATCCACCACGTCGAACGACCGCCCGCAACACCGCCCGGCGCACCCGCAGGGTCCGGATCTCCGCATCCAGCGCGGTCACATGCGTGCGCGCCACATCGGTCACCGTGACCTGCTCGGCCAGCACCCGCGACACCGTGTCCAGATCCAGTCCCAGCTCCCGCAGGGTCCGCACCAGCTCCAAGCGGGCCACCGCGGCCGCGTCGTAGAGCCGGTAACCCCCATAAGACCTGGTCGTCGGCGGTAGCAGGCCGCTGTCGGAGTAGAACCGGATGGTCCTGGTCGACAGACCGGTGGTGGTGGCGAGCTGTCCGATGGTGAACAGCTCGGTCGGGTCGTTCACGGGACTCAGCCTGAACCTTCCAGCGGGTGGAAACTCAAGCCCATTCTCACCGAGACCCCACTCAGCCGCCGGAGGACGCGCTGGCATGATGCGGCGGTGGCCGAAGACGGGACGATCGAGAATCGCCGGGACCTCGATTCGACGAAGCTCGACGACCTGCTCAAGGAGGAACTGAGCCGGGGAGATGCGGCACTCGCTCGCACGGAGACGAAAACCGGGATCCTGCTGGCGGTGTTCAGCCCCATCCTCACCGTGGGTGTCGCGGTGTTGCCGCGCCTGTCAACACCTTTGGCCGCGGCTCTCGGGTTCTGGGCGGCTCTGCTGCTGCTCGGCGTCGCCCTGTTGCTGTTGTTGGTCAGCGTGCGACCGAGGTTGCGCGGCAGTGGTTTCGCCGTCTACCAGTCGATGACCGACGTGGAACTCGCGGCGCATTTCACCCGCATCGCGGCGGATCCGACTGCTTGGCACCGCGAGCGGTTGCGGGTGGTTTCCCGGCTCGGCGCGAAGAAGTTCAAGCTGCTTCGCGCCGCGACCACGATCCTCGTCCTCGCTCTCTTGTTCGCGATCGTGGCCGCGATCGCGGCCACGATCTCCACGTAGTCCCTACCGCCTCATGTTCGCCAGGTGGTGCCGTACTCGTAGCCGATGGTCACCCGCGGGGTGCCCAGGCCCTGGGACAGGCCGCCGCCGACTGTCAGGTCGCCGAGTTCATTGCCGGAGGTCGGCCGGGAGATTCCGCCTTCCACGCCGATCGGTCCCAGCTGTCCCAGGCTGCCGTCGACGCCCCAGCTGGACTGGTTGCCGACACCGATCCGGCCGTTGGTGTGCTTGATCGAGTCGGTCTTGCTCGCGCCGAAGCCCGGTCCGAACCCGAACTTCGACGAGGAACTCTTGCCGGTGCCCTCGGCGTCGGTGAGGTTGCAGGTCTCCGTGGTGTAGCTGACGAAGACGATCGAGACGGTGTAGGACTCGCAGACCGCGACCGTGTAGGTCATGGTCTTGCGTCGTTCCGCCTCCTCCGCGGCGCGGCGCCGGGCGTCCTCGGCGCGGCGTTCGGCGGCGACCTCCTTGTCCGAGCGGCGGGCGGCCGGGCAGGACTGCCAGATCTCCCGCATGGCGCCCAGTCCGCAGAACTTGAGCTTGTAGTCCCCGAAGCAGACCCGCGGCGGCCCGCACTTGCCCGGTGTCTTGAGCTGGTTGCGCCGTTCGGTGATCCGCCGCTGGTATTCCTCGCCGGACTTCTCCTCGTAGCAGGGCTCGCCGGGGAAGCCGTCGTCCATCACCGCGCACATGGTCGCCCGCAGGCCGTTGGCGTCGTTGAGGGTGGCCGGGTTGTTGTTGGCGTAGGCGAAACCGTTGAGGGACTGGGGATCCTGCGGGGCGAGCAGTGGGTCCACGGACAGGAACCGGCCGGTGCCGGGGTCGTAGTCGCGGACGCCGAGCCGGGTCAGCCCGGTGCTCTTGTCCTCGGTGCCGCCGACGAAACCGCGGTTGCCGGGCAGGGTGGTCGCCTGCCGCGGGGTGCCGAAGGCGTCCAGCCGCCTGCGGGTTTCCTGGTGGGTGGTGGCGTCCACGGTCAGCGTCGCGGTGCCCTGGTGATCCAGTGCCTGGTAGGACAGCTTCCCTTCGGTGCGGACGGCGATCGTGCGTTCCTTCCCATTGCTGTAGTAGCGGGTGCCGCGCAGGGTTTTGCTCGTCTCGTCGTAGCGCAGCTCGCCGTGTGGCAGGTGCAGGGTGCGGCCGCCGGGGTCGCGGGTGAGCAGGCGCTGGCCGCCGAGGGAGTAGACGTGGCTGGTGGTCCTGTCCCCTTCCTTGACCTCGGTGAGCCGGTCTTCGGCGTCCCAGCCGAGTTGCTGCCTGCCGCCGTGCACGCCGGGCCGGGACTCGGTGCCGCCGGTCGGGGTGTAGCGGTAGTCCTCGACTTTGGGCTGGCCGCCGGGGGCGGTGGTGGTCACCGAGCGGACCGCGTGCGGCTGGAGTGCGCCGGTGGCCGGGTAGTCGTAGCCGCGCACGGTGTCAGTGCCGGGCGCGGCGCCGTAGCGGGTCTCGGTGCGCCGGTTTCCGCTGGCGTCATAGGACAGTCCGACCCGGTAGGGCGCCGGACCGCCGAGGGAACCGGAGGGACCGGTGCCGCACTCGCCTGCCGGGGTCCAGGCCTGGGTCATCCGGCGCAGGTGGTCGTGGCTGAAGCACTGGGTGTCCAGCCCGTCGGCGGCCTGGCTGCTGATCTTCTTGACGTTGCCTGCCTGATCACGGGTGTAGCGGGTGTCGTCCACCAGGCGGTTGCCGATCTCCCGCTCCACCAGCGTTCTGGCCACCACCCGGGTGCCCTCCTCGTAGAAGGAACGCTGGGACACCACGGCGCTGTCCGGGCCCTGCCGCAGTTCGGCCAGTTCACCGTAGGCGGTGTACTCGGTCTGCCGCACGTAGTTGCCAGCGGCGGAGGACATCGTGCGCAGCAGGCCCATCGAGTCGTAGCGGTAGACCAGCGTTTCCGCGGGCAGGTCGCCGATCTTGGGCAGGGTCAGCGCGGCGAGGCTGCCGTCCGGGTTGAACGAGCTGACCGTGGTGTAGCTGGCGGGCAGCCCGGTCTCGGCAGGTGGCAGGGCGACCTCGGTGCGCACCGGCCGGTAACCCTCGTCGTAGGCCAGGATCGAGCTGCGGTAGGTCTGGCCGCCGGCGTAGCGGATCTCCGCGGACGGCTGCCCGCGCACCATCTTGCCGCCCGCCCTGGGTGTGGCGTCGTACTCCCACTTGGCCAGCAGCGTGCCGGTGGCCGAACCCGCGCGGATCTCGGTGGGCCGGTTGAGGTCGTCGTAGCCGTAGACCAGCAGCTGGCCGCGGGAGTCGGTCTTGGTGCGCATCAGTCCGGCGTTGTCATAGGTCATCCGGGAGACGCCCTTGTCCGGGTCGTGCGCCTCGATCCGGTTGCCCACCAGGTCGTGCACGGTGCGCAGCGGCCGGTTGCCCGCGCTGTCGGTGACCGTCTCCAGCTCGCCCCGGATCGAGTAGGTGTAGCGGGTGATGTCCTTGGCGCCATCGGGTTGCGGGCCGTGGAACTGGTGCAGTTCGGTGATCCGGCCGTGCGCGTCGGTGATCGTCGCGGTGGTGGTGTCCCCGGTCGGCGGGATCACCTCGGTCCGGTCGCCGCGGTGCCGGGTCACGGTGCGCCGCTCGTCCACCGGCGTGCGCAGGGTGCTGGCGGTGCTTCGCCGGGCGCCGTCGAACTCGGTGAACACCTGTCCTGGCGGCGGGGTCTCCTTGAGGCTCTGCACCAGGTCGATACCGGGTGTTCCCTTGGCGTGGAACGGTTTGCTCTCCCGGACCTGGAGTCCTCTGCTGTCGTAGCTGTGCTCGGTGACCACGCGGTCGCCGGTCCAGGCCTGGGTCTGGGTCTGGCGTGGGCGGAGCTGGCCGTCGAAGAGCTGGTGCTCCACCACGTAATCACCGCTGCCACGCAGGGTCTGGGTGCTCACCGCGCTTACCCCGTCCCGGCCGCGCAGCTGGTAGGTGTAGCGCAGGTGCGGCTCGTCCCGGCCCGGTGTCCGGCCCGGCTTCCAGACCGCGGTGACCCGGCCCAGCGCGTCGTAGGTCTGACTGGTGCGCAGTTCATTGGTGTCCACAGTGGACGCGACACTGCCCCATTCCGGGCGTAGTTCGGTGGTGCTGGTGTGCCCCAGCGGATTGGTCACCACCGTGGTCCGGGTGGGTCCGGTCTCCGGCTGGTAGGCGTTGCTGGTGCGCCGGTCCAGGGCGTCGAAGCTCTGCAGCACCCGGCCGTACCCGTCGTGCGTGGCTCTGGTCTGCTGCTCGTATTTCGGCTGCCCGCCGGGAAAACTGGTGGCCCGTTCGGTGCGGGTGACATCGCCCCTGACCGGCGGCTGGCCCCACGGCTTGCCGTCGTAGTGGGTGCGCTGGTCCGAGACCACCTGGTCCGGCCGTTGCACCGGCGCGTCGCAGGCGACCGCGACCGTTTCGGTCCGGCTGACCAGGTTCAGCAGCCGGGCGCCTTCGTCGCGGGCGTAGCTGGTGCGCACACAGCGGTCGTCGGCCGCGGTGGTGACATCGCCGAGTTCGGCCACCTCCTGGTGCAGGTTGTGCTGGTCGTAGCGGGTCTTCTTCTCGGTGCGCCGGATGCCTTGGGACACCGTGGTTTTCACCAGGCTGCGGGACTCGCCGGTGAAGTAGGCGGTGCGGTTGTGCGCGGTCGCGGTGCGCCGGATTTCCGCGTCGGTGACCGTGTCGGTGACCACCGGGCCGTTGAGACCGTCGCGCACGATCTCGCCGCGCTGGAACCCGGCCAGCGCGGTGGCGTCCTCCAGGTTCCGGTTCTCGGTGTCGGGCAGGGACACCTGCTTGGCGCCGCCGCCGGGGTTGAGCCGGTCGCCGTGCAGACCGCGGAAGTAGCGCAGTTCCTTCTCCGGCCGTTGGCTGGCCGGAACCTGCGCCGAGCCCTCGCGCACCAGCACCGTGTGGTAGCCGCGCCACTGCGCCCAGGTCCGCCGCTCCTGTGGGATCAGTTCGTTGTCCTGGTAGGCCCAGGCCCCGCCGCCCTGGTAGTCGTAGTGGGTTTCCTGGGCCGGTGCGCCACCGACCCGGTCCACCAGGGACACGTGGTCCACCACGTACTTGTGGAACCAGTCATCCTTGGCGATGCCGCCGTCGTGCGCCCAGTGCACCGGGAAGCAGCGTTGTGCGTTCTCCTCCGGCTTGGGCAGCGCGCCCGGCACGCACTCGGCGGCCTTGTAGCCGATGGTGGTCTCGCCGCCGTGCTCGTTGCGGATCGAGGTGATCCGCTGCTTCTTCAGCTCCGGCTTGCCATCGCCCGCGGTGTCCACCCGGTTCTCCCGGAACTCACCGGCGAATTCCACCGCGGGCAGCGCGATCGAGCCACCGGCGAGTCCGGTGTGGACGATCGAGTCCAGCCACAGCGAACCCCGGGTGGAGTCGCCTGGCCTGGGGTAGGAGTGCTGGAACTGCCAGGAGTCCACCGGCAGGTACTTGGCGCCGTCCCACACCTGGGTGCTCAGCTTGGCCAGCCGCTTGGCGGAGAAGTAGCTCGGCGCGTAGCTTTTCGTGCAGGCCGCGGTGTCGCACTGGAGGTCCCACGGCACATCCGGGTAACTGGCGGCGTTGCGCTGGTTGCAGTCGGTTCCCGGTGCGCAACGATCGGCGTGGTCGAGCAGGACCTGGGCGGCGGCGGGTCCGGCCACGCCCTCGCGCTGGCCGTAGTCGACCCGGCGCAGGGTGCCGCCACGGGTGTAGGAACCCTTGGCCTTGCCCATGTTCAGGCCGTAGGCGTTGGTCTCCTTCTCGTAGGTGTAGCTGATGGTGTTGCCGTGCCGGTCGATCACCCGGTCCAGGTTCCACCGCCAGGCGCGTTCGCAGTGCGAGGTGGCGAAATCCCCGGTGTGGCAGGGTTCCCCGGCCTGGTTGCCGAACACCGGCACGGTCCACACCGACTGGGCGTCCTTGACCGCGCCGAACTGGTAGCGGGTGCCGTCGGTGGTGGTCAGTTCCCAGTACTCGCCGAACTTGTCCCCGCCGGGATAGCTTTCGCCCTGCTTCAGCTCGAACCGCGAGCCGTCATCGCTCGCGCTGCGCCAGAACTTGTCCGCCTCGCTCCACACCAGCTCGCCGGAGCGGCCGCCGTTGACGAAGCTGAGGTGGTGCCCACCGGCCCAGCACTGGTCGCCGGTCTTCTGACTGGCCACCGTGCTGTCCTGGGCGCAGGCCTTGAAGGAGCGGGAGATGTGGCCGGGCCAGAAGTCCCAGCCCTCACCGGCCCAGCCGGGCTGGTTGTTCACCCCGGCCACCCGCCCGTCCACCGAACCCGAGGAGTAGCCCAGCGCGAGTTTCGGCGCGAGGTCACCCGGCACCGGCGGCACCCGGAACGGGTAGTTCCAGCTGAAGTTGCCGCTGTGCGCGGCCACTTGCCAGTCCCCGGACGGCGCCATCGGGGTGGCCTTGTAGTCCCCGGTCGCCCCCTCCGGCGCTGCCTCCAGCGCGTACACAGTGGACGGTGCCGAGGGCGCGATCCGCGCGGTGACCCGGCCGGTGGCCGGATCGTTGCGGCTGGGCACCGGTGTCCTGGTCCGGCATTCGGCCCGCTCGGGTGTGTTCGCCGCGCAGGCGGGCAACTCGGCCAGCCGCAGCCGCTGCGCCCAGTCACCGCCGAAGGAGTCCCGGAACCCGGCGTAGTCGAGCTGGACCTCGGCCGGACCACTGCCGGTCACCGCCAGCACCAGCCCGTCGACGCCGAGTGCGGCGCCACGGCCGCGATCCAGCACCTCGGCCTTGGCCGAGGAGCCGAGCACCCGGGCGGAATCCTTGGCAGGCCAGGAAATCCGCGGTGGTTCGGACTTCTGCCGATGCCTGGCCCCGCGATCGGCCTGGACCGGGACCACCGGGGTCTGCCGATCGACCTGACCCGGCGTGAATCGCACTGGCGCGGGTGCGGCGACCGCGGGCAGCGCCTGCGCGGTGGTCACCAGCACCACGGTGGACATGATGGCGCTCACCCAGCGAAGCACCCCCAACCCCCACCGTGTTGGCCGTTGTCGTACGGCGTGTTGGCCGTTCTGGACGCCGTGTTGGCCGTTGTGGACGGTGTCTTGGCCGTTGCGGACGGTGTGTTGGCCGGATGGGCGCACCAGTTTGGCCAAGACTGGGTACGACAACGGCCAACACGCCTGCGAGGTACGGGTCTTCATGGTGTTCTCCCCCAGTGGGATCACGGCTCAGAGCCGGGTGATCAGGTAGCCGAGCGTGCCGTCCGGGGTCTGGCCCTCGCAGCCGGGATCGGTGGTCTCGAAGCGTTCCCCGTTGGGCAGGCGGCAGCGCAGCAACCGGGCCGACTCCTTGCCCGCCGGTGGTTCGGTGTGGATCCAGCCCAGCGTGCGTAGCTTGGTCTTGCCGCCGCAGTCGGTTTCCAGCGCGGTGAACGCATCGGTACCGTCCTGGCACAACTCCAGCGCCTTGGTGCCCGGCTGCGGGATGAACGGCAGCAGGCCCAGCCGCCACTCCGCCCGGTACCCGGTGGGCACGCCGCCGACCGAGGTGAGGTGATCACCTGGCTGGTCCTGCTGGGCATAGCGCACCAGCGGCGCGTAGGCCCGCAGGTAACTGAGGCGGTGCTCCACCGTCTTGCCCTCGCAGTCGGCGTGCGTCGACTCGAAGTGCTCGCCGCCCTCGGTGCGGCAGCGCTGCAACGGAACCGTCGGCTCACCCGCGGGCGGCGTCCGGTAGATCTGGCCCAGGGTGGCCAGCTTGCGGAAGCCCTCGCAGTTGGCCTCGGCCGAGGCCAACTGGTCCTCGCCGGTCAGGCAGGAGTACAGGGTCAGCGTGTTCGGTGCGCCCTCTGGCGCGAACCAGCCCAGCTCGTGCTCCAGGTGATAGCCGGGCGGGGCGGCCCCACCCGCACCCGCGCCGCCGGTGGTGAAGTGGTCCCGGTTGTGGCCGTAGTAGCGGTTGAGGCCGTCCCGGATCAGCGGCCGCCCGGTCCACGGCAGGGTGGTTTCCTCCAGCAGCTGGTCCGCCGTGCGCAGACCGCCGACGATCCGCACCTCGTCGATATCCCCGCGCCAGTGCCGCAGTGCGCCGCCGTCGACCTTGGCCCGGCCGATCCGCAGCCCGCCACCGGCCGACCAGGTGGCCCGGAACCGTTGCGGCGGCTCGGGTTTGCCGTCCACGAACAGCTGGAGTTCCTCCGCCGCCGCGTCATAACGACCGGCCAGGTGGGTCCAGACGCCCGGCTTCGGCGCGGACGCGGACACCGAGGCGTCCAGCACGGCCCCGTCGCCGTCGGTGCGGTTCATCCCGAACGCCCAGCGCCCGCGCCCGCCGTCGTAGCCGAGGCTGAACCCGCTGGCCCGGTCCCCGTCCTGACTGACCATCGTCATCGACTGCGCGCCAACGGAATCCGCCTTCGCCCAGCCGCTGACGGTGAAGCTGGTGTCGGTGCGCACCGCGGGCCCGGCGGTGCTCAGGTGCCCGTCAATGCCGTTGAACCGCAACGCCGAACCCACTCGGCCCGGCGCCCAGGCCACCCCGCCCTGGAAACTCGCCTCCCGGTAGTTGCCGGAGATGTCCCCGGCCACCCGGCCCGAGTTCTCCTCGGCCAGCCACTGCCCGGACTCCTGCAACCACTTGGTGGACAAGGTGTGCACGTCCGAGCCCTCGGCCACCCGGTCACCGGGGTTGATCCGCCCGTCGCCGAGCACCCGGTCATAGATCCGCACGTCGTCGACCGCGCCGGTGAGGAAGTCCACCGCCGCGCCGTTGTACTTGCCGCGCCCGATCCGCACCTCGCCACCGGCGTGCCAGCGCGCCTTGTGCTCGGCCGCGCCGGCGAACCGGCCGTCCACGTAGATCCGCAGCGACTGCTCGGCCGCCGAGTCGTAGACCCCGACCAGATGCGTCCACACTCCTTGGCGCACCGGCACATCCGCGCTCACCCGGTCCTTGCCGAAGTTGTGCTGATCCGCCTCCGGCATGGTGAACGCCCAGCGCCGCTCATCACTGCGGTACTGCAGGTAGAAACCGCTGGCGTGGGTGCCGTCCTGGCTGACCGCGGTCTGCCACGGCCCGTCCAGCCGGTCCAGCCGGACCCAGGCGGAGACGGAGAAGCTGTCCCCGGTGTGCACGGTGGACTTCGGGCCGAGCCCGACCTGGCCACTGCGGCCGTCGAAGAGCAGCGCGTCGCCGTCCCGGCCGGTGGTCCAGCTCACCGGTCCCTGGGTGAAGCTGCCGGTGGCGCCGCGGCCGAGTGCGTCGGGCACGGTGGTGCTGGGCAGTTTCCCGTCCAGCCGCCAGTGCTGCACCGGCGGGAACCTGGTGCTGCGCACGAAGAACTCGTAGCTACGCTTGGGAGATATGTTGCCTGCCTTGTCCACCGCGTACACCTCGGCGACGTTGCGCAGGTCCCGCGGCGGGGTGAGCGGCACGGTCGCTTTCCCGTTCACCGCGGGCACTTTCCGCAACTCGGTGGTGGTCAGCCGGTACTGGAACTCGGCGATATCGGCCTCACCCGGCGCGGACAGGGTGAACCAGCCGGTCCGGCCGATGCCGCCGCCGAACTGCTCCGCCGGGTAGTCGGCGGAACCGACCTCCGGGGCGGTGCGCGGGGCGGTCAGGTCGATGGTGACATCGCACCAGTCGGACCAGTCGCCGAAGAGTTCACCGTCGAAAGCCCTTACCCGCCAACCGATCCGGCTGCCGTCACCGAAGGTCCCTGGCGGCACGGTGGCGCTGAACGGGGTGCCGGAGTGCTGGGTCGCGGTGCGGAAGGAACCGACCGGCCGCTCACCGCGGATCCACCACTCGAACTCCGCGGCCACCGTGCCACCGTCCGGATCGCCCACGGTCGCGTTCAACTGCGGCGTGGTGATCCGCAGGTGCGGTTCCTGCGGCTGCACCGCACAGGGCTTGCCTGCGGCGTTCAGCTCGCCGGGCCGGTCCGGGTAGGTGTTGTAGTTGATCACCAGTTTGGGATTGGGGTGGAACTTGCGCCAGGCCTGCGGATCGCCCTCGTCGCCGGCGCGCAGCATCAGCGTGACGAATCCGTTGCCGTCCACCGCGTCCACCGCGGCGTCCCGCACGTCGAAGCCGAGCCAGTCACCGGGACAGGCCGCGTTGTAGCCGCGCGCCACGTTGTGCGCGCCGAGCTTGCGCACCCCGGCAGGCTGGTTGTTCCAGGTGTGCCACGGCTCGTAGACCTGGGTCTGCCACAGCTCGGTCCAGCGCGCCTGACAGGAGGGCGCGTAACTCTGGAACACGTCGAAACTGCTCTTGCCAACGGAAATCCGGCGGTTTTTCAGGCTGCGCACGTCGTACTGGAAGAAGGACCGGGCCAGCACGGTCGGCCTTTCCCAGTTGCTGTAACCAACCTTGGCGATGCCGTCGCCGTCGCCCTGCCAGTAGGACTGGTCGCGATAGGAGTCCGGGGTGCCGTAGACCAGGCCCCAGCCGCCGGGTTCGCCGTCCCAGCCCGGGTCGATGTAGACCGGGAACCGGGTGGCCGGATCGGCCAGCATGGCCCGGTCCGGGGTGACGCTGAGCGTGTCCCGGCCCAGCTCCACCGGCATCCGCACCCGCCGCGCGTCCGCACCGGTGGCGCCGGGCGCGCGCGGACCGGTGGCCGGTGAGTCCCACATCTGGGCCTGCGGGGCCCGGAACACCACCTTGCCGTCCTGGCCGGTCGCGGTGAGCCCACCCTGCTCGCCCGCCGCCATCCGCAGCCCGTCCGCGCGGGTGCCGAAGGTCAGCTTGGCCAGCCTCGGCTGCCGGGCCGCCTCGGCCGTGCGCACCACCAGCAGGTGAGTGAACCCGCTGACCTGCGCCGTCACCCGCAGGTCAACGCCGGGCAGCACCTCGGCATAGGTCGCCGAGGCGCCGGAGAGCGTCGGCGCGGGCAGCGGTTCGGGCCAGCTCAACTCCAGTGCCGCCCCGGCCTGACCAATGCGCGCGAACGGCCCGCGACCGCCGCCGGAGAAGGTGATCGGCAGCGCCGCGGCCACCGGCGTGACCCGGCCGTCGGACTGCACGCGCAGGGTGGTGTCCGGGGCCCGCCACCCGGTGCCCGCACGCACCCGCACCGGCCGCGGATGCTGTTCCAGGGTGCGTGAACCGTCCGGTTCCTGGAAGACCTGCGCGGTCTCGGTCCGCGCCGACTCGATCTCCACCCGCTGGGCCTGCGCGGCCGGTGCGGCGGCCGCGGGCAGGGTCAGCACGGTGGTGCCGACGAGCGCCGCGACCATCCCGAGTAGGCCAAGTCGACCGCGGACATGACGCAGCACGGCGGCTGTCATCCGAACCCCCTGTGAACCGATCCCCAGTGCGCCGAAGGGACGCGGCTATAAGGTAGGGATCAGCTCGGGTTCGCCGTAATCGACTGATGTACGCGAAATCCGGGTACAAATGTCCCGAAATCTGACGTTCCGTCAGGTGCGGATGCTCAGCTGTCCACGCCAACCCGCAGCGCGGCCGTGTACCCGGTGCCTGCCGCACCGGTCACCGTGGCCAGCTGACTGGCGCCGCCGTCGTCCCGGAACACGCTGTCGCGCGCCAGGCTCACCTGCCGGAAGGTCGGCCCGGACTGCTCGTAGCCGGGCTGGGCGTACACCGTGTCCGACACCTCCTTGGGCAGCGCGACCTGGGAGGTGACCAGCACGTTGGCCACATCCGCGATGCTGTTCTGGTCCGGGTAGACCTCGAAGTGGATGTGCGGCCAGCGCCCCGGGTAACAGGCGGGATAGATGCTCTGGAACCGCACCCGCCCTTCGGCGTCGGCGATCTGCACGCCCCGCAGGTAGTTCTCGTTCCGCACCCCGTCGGAGTACAGCGAGTACCGGCCAAGGGCGTCGCACTGCCAGACGTAGACCGCCACGCCCTGGAACGGCCTGCCGCCGTTGGCGATGTCCACAATGGACAGTTCCAGGTTCATTGGCACACCGGTGGCGGTGCCGGTGAACGCGCCGAAGCTGGACCGGATGTCACCGCGCACGATCCCGCTCTGCGCCAGCACATCCGGCCCGTTCGACCCGTCACCCGGGAACGGCCCCGCGGTCTCCTCCGGGATCTCCGCCAACCCGGCGGCGGCGGACGTGCCGGCGGGAGCGGTGCCGGTGGCACTGGGGGTGCACGCGCTCAGCGCCAGTCCGGCGGCGCCGAGCCCGAACAATCCCAGCACCCGGCGGCGGCTCAACAGCGTGCCCAGGTCGAAACCCAGTCCCTGGTCAACGACTTCGTCCTGCGGCCGGGGCAGTGGGCGGCCCTGGTAGGTGTGGTGGCGGTTGCGCATGCCACCACAGTGCGGGCGGGGACTGTCATGGAGCTGTGTGCGGGCTGTCGGGATGCTGAAGATGTCAGTACCGGACCGCGCTGGCCCGCAACAGCGGCAGCACCGCGGACTCGACGCCGTCCACCCTGGCCCCCGCGAACTGCAAAGCCCTGGACAGGGTCCGGTTGTTCTCGGCCGGGAAGTTCAGGCTGGGCGCGGACACCTCCTCCAGAGCCGCCACCTGGGCCGCGGTGAGCGTGACCGCCAGGGCCGCCAGGTTCTGCTCGAACTGCTCCCGCCGCCGGGCGCCCAGGATCGTGGAGGCGATGCCCGCACGACCACGCACCCAGGCCAGCGCCACCGCCGCCGGGGTCGCGCCCGCTTCCGCCGCCACCGCGTCCAGGACTTCCAGCACCGGGTAGTCGCGCTCGCGGGGGCCGCCGACCAGGCCGGCACGGGCGGTGTCCACCGGGCCGCCGTTCGCGCGGGTGTACTTGCCGGAGAGGTGCCCGCCGCGCAGCGGACTCCAGGCCATCGCGCCCATGCCCAGCGCCTGCGCCATCGGCAGCAGCTCGCCCTCGGAGGTGCGTTCCAGCAGGCTGTACTCGACCTGCAGGCCGACAATCGGGGCCCAGCCACGGAATCCGGCGATGGTGGCGGCCTCGGCGGTGGCCCAGGCGGGCACGTCGGAGAAGCCGACGTAGCGAATCTTCCCGGCGCGCACCAGGTCGTCCAGCGCGCGCAGGGTCTCCTCGACCGGGGTCACCGGGTCGAAGTTGTGCAGCCAGTACAGATCCACGTGGTCGGTGCGCAACCGCCGCAACGAGTCCTCCAGCTGGTTCATGATCGCCTTGCGGCCCGGCCCACCGCCGTTGGGATCCTGCTCGTGCAGGTTGGCGAAGAACTTGGTGCCCAGCACGATCCGGTCACGCAACCCCGGCCGCCCGGCCAGGTAGTCACCGATGATCGCCTCCGCGTGACCGTTGGTGTAGATGTTCGCGGTGTCCACCGAGTTGCCGCCCCGGTCCAGGTAGGCGGCCAGGATCTCCTTCGACTCCTCGACACTGCTGCCCCAGCCGTGGTCCTCACCAAAAGTCATGGTGCCCAAGATGAACGGACTCACCCGCAGTCCGGAACGACCAAGGGTCACATAGGAATCAAGAGACATCCGCGTACTCCAGACAGATCATCGGGCCCACCGGAACGGCCGCCCGTGCTACTGCTCAATTCCACCAGCAGCACCCCCGTACCCCTAGACCAATGGACCCAGCCGAGTGCACGATCCGCTCAACTTCGCCCGGATCGAGTTGGCACCGCCCGGTCACCCTGGTTCACTGGCGACATGGACGTCCCGGCCGAGCTGCGCGACCGCATCCACCGTCTGGCCGTCGACCGTCCCCAGCCCGTGCGCGAGGGCGAGATCATCGTGGCCGCCACCGACCAGGCGACCGCGCCCATGGGCACGGTGACCGAACCGGTGTTCGCGCTGGTGGCCCAGGGCGCCAAGCGTTCGGTGCTCGGCGATCACCTGTTCGACTACCACGCGGGCGAGTACCTCGTCGTCACCGTGGACCTGCCGCTGGTCGGCCAGGTCACCCAGGCCAGCCCCGCCGAACCCTTCCTCGGCTTCGGACTTCCCCTGGAGGCCAACACCATCGCCCAACTGCTGCTGGAGGCCGGACCGAGCCGCAGCACACCCGGCGACGACATGGCCATCGCGGTCAGCCCCGCACCCCCCGACCTGCTCGACGCCGTCCTCCGCCTGCTCCGCCTGACCGACTCCCCCGAGGACCTGCGCGTACTCGGCCCCGCGGTCCGCCGCGAGATCCACTGGCGCCTGATGACCGGTCCCCAGGCAAGCCTGGTCCGCCAGATCGGCCTGGCCGACAGCCGCCTGACCACGGTCGCGCACGCCATCCGCTGGATCCAGCGACGTTTCGACCAGGTGCTGCGGGTGGATGATCTGGCGGCGGCGATCGGGCTGAGCGTGTCCACGTTGAACCGGAATTTCCGCGCGGTGACCGCGATGAGCCCGGTGCAGTACCAGAAACACCTGCGGTTGCAGCAGGCCAGGCTGCGGCTGCTGACCGCGGGCGGGGAGGTGGCGGCGGTGGGGCATTCGGTGGGGTATGACAGCGCGTCGCAGTTCAGCCGGGAGTATCGGCGGATGTTCGGCGCGCCACCGGGTCAGGACGCGGCGCGGTTGCGCGGACTGGCGACGGTGATCGAGTAGGCGGGCGGGCGGTCAGCGGGTGAGCGCGGCGAGGTCGATGTCCACCGGGCCGATCACCTTGCTGCGCAACCGGTCGTGGTGCACGCCGGTCTCGGTGTAGGCGCCGGTCACCACGTCCAGGACGTAGGTGTGCATGGCCGGGGCCAGTGCGCCACTGGCCTGGCTTTCCAGACGCCAGTAGTGCGGGACGCCGGCCTCGGCGTAGGCCAGTGGCTTGGACCCCCGGTCCTCACGACGAGACCCCTTGGAAACCACCTCGACCGCGAGTAACACGGTGCCCGCGGGAATCGGGCGGGTGGTCAACGGGACAGTGGCCGAGAAGACCACGATGTCTGGGGCGACGTAATCGAGCGGCTCCTCTTCCAGAAGCACGTCGATGTCGACCTCCAGCTGCCACTCCGGCGACAACGCGGGCTCCAGAGCCGCGGCGAGTCGGCGCATGATGCGCTGGTGGATGGGCAGTGGACTGGGGTTCACGATGAGGGCTCCGTCAAGCACTTCCACACGACACTTCTCTGGAAGGGCCCGTACGTCAGCCAGCGTCCACCCACCCGGAGGTGGGTAGAGGTAGTCGGTCGGCAACGCCGTCATGGGTACCCCTCCTTGCCAGATCACTGTACCGCCAAGGCAGGCACAAGCTACCTCCGCACACCCACGACCCGCGCCCCTCCTCTGGGCTGGATTGTGCCCTTGACCAGCGAAACTTTCATTTCATTCAGCACTGAACTCACTATTGCATTCAAGCCACCCGGCCATGCTAATACCCCGCCGGGCGCTTCTCCCGTGCCGCCCGACCGCTCAGTCGACGGTCGCCGCGGTGTCCCGCACCGTGACGTTCGCGTGGCTCTCCTGGAAGCTCTGCTCGGAGACCAGGGTCAGCCGGGCGGAGGACTGGAACTCCGGCAGCGAGCTGGAGCCGCAGGAGACCATGGTGGACTTGATCTTCGCGATGGTGACCGCCAGGCCCTCGTGCAGGTCGCCCGCGTAGGGGACGTAGCCGTCGACGCCTTCCTCGAAGACCAGGCCCTGGCCGCCCTGGCCGTAGCGCTGCCAGTTGCGGGCCCGGTTCGAGCCCTCGCCCCAGTACTCCTTGACGAAGCCGTCCCTGGTAGGCAGTTTCGCGCCCGGCGCCTGGTCGAACCGGGCGAAGTAGCGGCCCATCATGACGAAGTCGGAGCCCATCGCCAGGGCCAGGGCCACGTGGTAGTCGTGCACCAGGCCGCCGTCGGAACAGATCGGCACGTACTCGCCGGTGCGTTCGGCGAAGGCGTCCCTGGCCGCGGCGACGTCCAGCACCGCGCTGGCCTGGCCGCGGCCGATGCCCTTCTGGTCACGGGTGATGCAGATCGAGCCGCCGCCCACGCCGACCTTGACGAAGTCCGCGCCCGCCTCGGCGAGGAAGGTGAACGCCTCGCCGTCGACCACGTTGCCGCCACCGGTCGGGATCTCCGGGTAGTGCTTTTTCACCCAGGTCAGGGCCTGCGCTTGCCAGTCGCTGTAGCCGTCGGAGGAGTCGAAGCACAACACGTCGGCGCCCGCGGCCAGCAGCGCGGGGACCCGCTCGCGGTAGTCGTGGGTGTTGATGCCCGCGCCCACCCGCAGCCGCTTGTCTCCGTCCACGACCTGGTTGGGGAAGCGCTTGTTGTCGGCGTAGTCGGACCGGAACACCAGGTGCTGGAGGTGCCCGGCATCGTCTACCACCGGTAGACAGTCCAGTCGCTCGTCCCACAGCCTGGCGTTGGCCGCGGAGAGCGTGCAGTCACCGCCGGCGTGCGGCAGCTCGGCGATGGCCGTCATCCGGCCACTGACGGGTCCGTCCAGATCGTGGCGCTGGGGGTGGAAGTCGCGGGAGGTCACCAGGCCGAGCAGGCGGCCGGACGCGCTGCCGTCGTGGGTGACCGCGGCGGTGCTGTGGCCGGTGCGGCGCATGATGCCGACCAGGTGGCTCAGGCTGTCCTCGGGCCGGACGTTCGTGTCGCTGGTGACGAAACCGGCCTTGAAGTTCTTCACCTTCCGGACGGCCGCGACCTGTTCCTCGATCGACTGGTTGTGGTGCAGGAAACTCAGGCCGCCGTTGCGGGCCAACGCGATCGCGAGTTCCGGCGAGCTGACCGCCTGCATGATCGCCGAGGTGAACGGCGCCTGCAGTTCGATCGCCGGCGCCTCGCCCACCAGGTGCCGCACCAGGGGTGTGCGCAGATCGACGGCGCCTGCCGAGCACTCGATCCGGGTCCGATTCGGCAGCAGGAGGTACTCATTGAACGTCCGCGAGACCTCGTCCACGATCCTTGCCATGCCGCAGCACCCTACCTACCGCCCGTGATCAGCCGCGCAGCGCGTCCTCGACCTGCCGATCCGACAACCGCCGCGGACTCACGTAATACAGCACCGACCCCGCCGGAGCCTCGCTCTGCCAGCTCGGATTCACCACCAGCGTGCCAGCCCCGTCCCGCACCGCCAGCACCGTCACCCCGTGCTTGCGCCCCAACGCCAACTGACAGTCCTCAATGGACACCGAGCCGAGCGATTCCGGGATCCGCAACGAATACGTGTTCGCGCCGCCGTGCGCCATCAGCTCGGTGTAGACCTCCCCGATCCCCGGCGAGGTCAGCTCCTCGGAGATCATCCGGGGCAGATGCCAGGGCACGCAGTGGATGTTCTTGTCCACGTAGTGCATCAGGCTGGTGCGGTCGGTGTCGCGCAGGGCGACCACGATGTGCGCCGGTGAGCCCAGGTGGTCGACGGCGACCGCGATGGCCAGGGCCTCGTTGTCGCCGTGCGCGTCGATGAGCACCGCCGCCGCCTTGGGCACGGCGGCCCGGCGCAGCACCGCTTCGTCGGTGAGCTGGCCGCGGACGAAGTCGATCTCGGGGCTGGGCATCGGGTGCGTGCCGACCTCCTCCGGGGCACACAGCACCACCCGATCGGCGCCCTCGGCACGCAGGCGGTCCACGAAACGTTCGGTGCGGCCCGGTTCGTAGCCGAGCAGCACGATGTGGCCGGTGGCGTCCACCGTGTTGGAGCCCAGCATGCGCCGTCCCTTCGCCTGTTCCAGCACCGTGGCGAGTTTGGTGAACACCGTGGTCAGCGCCACGATCCCGCCGATGATCACGTACACCCCGACCAGGTGACCCCAGTCCGAGGTCGGGTACAGGTCGCCGTAACCCACGGTGGCGGCGGTGACCACGAAGTACCACCAGTAGTTGCCCGGTCGCACCAGGTCGCTGTCCGCGGGTTCGGCCAGCGCCATCAGCGGCCAGCTGGTGCAGAACACGAACAGCACCACCGCGGCCGGGGTCGCCCAGCTGCTGAGGAAGGCGAGCCGGGCGAGCAGCCGGGTCAGGAACAGGGGCACGGTTCTCCTCACGGTCGCCGGGGCGGGTCCGCGGGAGTCTAGGCAGGTGGACGGGCGGAATGGGGGTTCTTCACCGTTTCGCGGCTTTTCGCCGGGTCAGCTCCGGCTGGGCAGTTCAAGCACGCCGAGGGAGGTCAGCACGGCGAGGAGGATGACCGCGGCGACGGCGGTCCAGGCGAGCGGGTGGCCCAGGTTGAGGGTCCAGAACAGGCCGGAGCGGCGGTGCACCAGCACGGCGGGGTCGCGGCGGTTGAGGTAGAGCATCCCGGCCAGGTGCCAGTGCCGGTCGTCGTCGCGCCGGACCGGGGCCGGGGCCTCTTCGCCGGGTTCGGCCGGCAGGCGGTGTCCGGCCTCGCCGACCCGGATGCTGAAGCGCAGCCAGGCGGCCAGCGCCAGCGCGAGCGGCAGGTAGCCGAGCGCGGTGAACCAGCCGTCGATGGGGAGAATTCCCCACTGTGGCAAGGCATGTGCGAGCACGGTGAGGTTGGCCAGGGCCACCGAGGCCAGCAGCAGGCGGGTGAAGCCGTGCAGGTACACGCGGTAGCGGCGGGCCGAGCCAATCGGGCGTTCGGGGTCGATTTCCGGGCGGGCACGCAGGATTCCGGCCGCGACCAGCAGCACCAGCGTGATCAGCAGCAGCTGGGCGAGCACCGGTGTGAAGGTGGCGCCCGGGGTCAGGCTGTGCAGCAGGGCGGTGGCGCTGGTGACCAGGATCGCGGGCGCCAGCCAGAGCCAGGGCAGCCGGACCGGGTTGACGCGCAGGCCGAGGTCGGCGGTGGCCACCCGGCGAGTGCCCGCGTCGAAGTCCTTGTCCCGCTTGGTTTTCCGGACTTCGCGCGCGGCCAGCAGCCCGAAAGCGATGCCAGCCAACAACATCGGCAGCAGCAGCAGTTCCGGCCCCGGCGCCCAGCCGGTCCACAGCCACCAGCCGAGCATGGTGACCGCGGCGATCGCGCCGAGCGCCAGCACCCGGTGACCGTGGCGGGTGCGGTGTTCCAGGATCGCCGGGTCCTCGGCGCGGGCGGCTGGCACCCTGACCCCGAAGGGCAGCGTCGGCCGGGCCAGCAGCGGCCCAGACCAGGCCGCCGCGGTGACCAGCGCGATCACCAGCAGGTCGAGCAGCACAGTCATGATCACGTCTCGTTCTCCTCCCCAGTGCGGAACGTGGCGAGCAGCTCGCCACACCGCCGCAGCACCTCATCGGCCCCAACCCCCTGCACCGCGGCCTCGGCCAGCAGCGTGCGCAAACGCGCCTGCCAGTCCTGCGCGAACCCAGGCTCCGGTGGCCCGGAACCGGGGTCGCGGCGCACCACCGCGCCGCTCTTGCGGTTGATCCGGATCACCCCTTCCCGCCGGAGCAGGTCGTAGGCCTTGTTCACGGTGTGGAAGTTGATCGCCAGGTCGGCGCCCAACTGCCGGGTGGACGGCAGCGGACTGCCCTCGGCCAGGCCGCCGTCGGCGACCGCTTCCACGATCCGATCCCGGATCTGTTGGTAGATCGGCACCTCGCTGTCGAGGTCGATGCTCAGCTGCACGCGGTCCAGTCTATCTGTTATATGTAATCTATAACAGCTCAACCGACTGAGGGGAAGTCATGACCGTGCTCGACGCGCCTACCCGCGCCCCAGCCGTGCCCTGGCGGCACATCGGTGTCTTTGTCCTACTGGCCTTCGGCTCCACCTGGTTGTGGTGGGCGCTGCTGGGCGGCCGGCTGCCCTCGGCGGTACTGGAGGGCGGCTCGATGGTCTGCGTCGCGCTGGCCACCTTCGCCACCCTGCGGTGGTCGGTGCGGCCTGCCTCGATCCCGGCCGCGACCGCGCTGGTCCGGCCGCACCGGCCACGCTGGCTGTTGCTCGGATTCCTGCTGATCCCGGTGGTCAACCTGGCCGGGCTCGGCCTCGGCTGGCTCACCGGCGACTACCGGGTCGACCTGGCGGACTTCTCCGGCCTGCGGGCCGCCGTCGCGCCGGACACCGTGGGCGGCACCGGCGTGCCGTGGGCGTTGATCGGCAGCATGCTCGGCACCAGCGCGCTGCTGTTCACCCTCACCCTGCCGCTGATGTGGTGCGAGGAGTGGGGCTGGCGCGGGTTCCTGCTGCCCCGGCTGCTGCCACTGGGGTTGTGGCCCGCGCTGCTGTTCTCCGGGGTGATCTGGGCGTTGTGGCACCTGCCGATCTACCTCGGCGCCGGTGGCCGTGACCTGGCCGGGCTGCCGCCGTTCCTGGTCACGGCCGTGTTGCTGGGCGTGCTGTTCGGCTGGCTGCGGCTGGCCTCCGGTTCGGTGTGGCCGTGCGTGCTCGCGCACGGGGCCAACAACGCCGTCGCCACCGTGCTGACCGCGTTGTTCATCGACGCCGACCAGCTGCGCACGCCGAACCTGGCCGCGCAGGTCGGGGTGAGCAGCTGGACCGGCTGGGTCGCACTGGCCGTGGCGAGCGCGCTGGCCTTCGCGCTCAGGCCGGTGCGCGCCCGGTCATAACGTCGGCACCACCATGGGTGTGCCGGTCACCGGGTCCGGGACCACGATGCTGGGCAGGTCGAAGACCTCCTTGATCAGGGCGCTGTCCACGATCTCGGCGGCGGGGCCCTCGGCGACGACCCGGCCGTCCTTCATCGCCACCAGGTGGTCGGCGTAGCGGCAGGCCTGGTTGATGTCGTGCAGCACCGCGACGATGGTGCGGCCCTCATCGCGCAGCCGGGCCAGCAGCCGGAGCAGCTGGTACTGGTGCGTGATGTCCAAAAAGGACGTTGGCTCGTCCAGCAGCAGCCAGGGGGTCTGCTGGGCGAGCACCATCGCCACCCACGCCCGCTGGCGCTGGCCGCCGGAGAGTTCGTGCACGCCGCGCTCGGCCAGGTCGGCCACGCCCGCCGCGGTCATCGCCTCGGCCACCGCCTGATCGTCCACTGTGGACCAGGTGGAGAGCAGGGACTGGTGCGGGAAGCGGCCGCGGCCGACCAGCTGACGGACCTTGATGTTCTCCGGGGTCACCGGATCCTGGGGCAGGAAGCCGAGGGAGCGGGCCAGTGCCTTGGGCGGGTAGCCGGTCACCGGGCGCCCGTCCAGGTGCACGCCGCCCTCGGCGGGGCGGAGCAGCCGGACGAAGGCACGCAGCAGGGTGGATTTGCCGCAGGCGTTGGGGCCGACGATGGCGGTGAACGCGCCGTCGGGGATGTCCAGGTCCAGCCGGGTGGAGACCACCCGCTCCCCGTAGCGCAGGGTCAGTTCCCGTGCGTTCAGGCGTGCGGTCACGCGCGCCTCACCTCCCTGGTGAGCAGCCAGATCAAGTAGCAGCCGCCGATCGCGCTGCTGAGCACGCCGACCGGCAGCGCGACCGGCGCCAGCAGCAACTGGGCGAGCAGGTCGGCGGTCAGCAGCAGCACCGCGCCGGTCAGCGCGGCGGGCAGCAGTGGCACCCCGGGCGCCTTGGCCAGCCTGCGCCCGATCTGCGGGGCGGCCAGCGCGATGAACACGATCGGACCGGCCACCGCGGTCACCGTCGCGGTGCAACCGACGCCGATCAGCACCATCAGCAGGTGCAGCCGGGACACGCCGACGCCGGTGGTGGCCGCGAGGTCCGCGCCCAGCGCGTGCTGCCGCACCGCGTGGGACTGGGTGAACAGCAGGGCCAGCAGCACACCGATGATCGCGAACGGCAGCACCACCTGCGGCCAGCCGATGCCGTTGAGCGAGCCGGCGTGCCAGCCGACCGCGGCGATGGCCACCTCCAGTTCGGCGCGCAGCACGATCCAGGAGTTCAGCGCGACCGCCATCGCGTTCACCGCGACCCCGATCACCACCAGCCGCATCCCGGACAGGCCGCCACGGCTGGCCAGCAGGTAGATCAGCGTGGCCACGATCAGGCCGCCGACCACCGAACCGACCGCTCGGTCGGCGGCGGTGCCGGCCAGCACGGTGATCGCGAACAGCGCGCCGGTGTAGGCGCCGCTGTCCAGGCCGAGCACGTCCGGGCTGCCCATCGGGTTGCGGGTGAGGTTCTGGAAGATCGCGCCCGCCAGGCCGAGCGCGGCGCCGAAGACCAGCGCGGCCAGCACCCTGGGCAGCCGCCAATCCCGGATCACCACAACGGACTCGCCGCTGCCGCCGAGGGCGGCGAAGACCTCCGCGGGGCTGGACCAGGAGGCGCCGAGGCAGAGCCCGAGCAGGCCGAGACCGAGCATCAACCCGGTCAGCGCCAGCGCGACCACCAGGGTACGCCGCTCCATGCGTACCGACCGACCGTTCGGTAGGGAGACGCTCAGCAGGCCGCTCACAACGACTCCGTCCCGTACCGCCGGACCGCCCAGATCAGCACCGGGCCGCCCAGGAACGCGGTCACGATCGCCACCGGCACCTCGCCGGTGACCAGCAGCACCCGCGACAGCGTGTCCGCGATCAGCAGCAGCACCGGCCCGAGCACCATGGTGTGCGCGAGCAGCCACGGGATCGAGCCGTCGGCCAGCCGCCGGACCAGGTGCGGCACCATCAGGCCGACGAAGATGATCGGCCCGGCCACCGCGGTCGCCGCGCCGACCAGCACGGTGATCAGCACCAGCGAGATCAGCCGGACCCTGGCCACGTGCACGCCCAGCGCGTGCGCCACCGTCTCGCCGAGCGCGACCGCGTTGAGCGACCGGCTCACCAGCAGCGTCCCGCCCAGCGCGAGCGCGATCACCACCAGCGGCAGCGTCAGCGGCGCCTGCTCCCGGCCTGCCAGCGAGCCGACCGACCAGAATCGGTACTGGTCAAGGACTTCCGGCACCATCAGCCGCAGGCCGAGCGAGACGCCGGTGAGCACCGCGCTCAGCGCCACCCCGGTGAGCACCAGGCGCAGCGGGGACTGGCGGCCGACCGCGTAGACCAGCAGCGCGGCCAGCGCCGAGCCGAGCACGGCCAGACCGAGCTGTCCACTCTGGGTGGCGGCCAGGCCGAACGCCGAGCCCGCGGTGATCGCGAACCCGGCGCCGGCGGTGACCCCGAGGATTCCGGGCTCGGCCAGCGGATTGCGGGACAGGGTCTGGATCACCGCGCCCGCGGTGGCCAGCGCGGCGCCGACCCCGACGGCCAGCACCGCGCGCGGCACCCGGATGTCCCAGACGATCAGGTGTGCGCTGGATCCGTTGTAGGACACCAGTGCGCGCAGCACCTCGGCCGGGGCGACCGGGTTGGCGCCGACGCCGAGGCTGAGCACCGCGACCACGGCGAGCAGCACCAGCGCGCCCAGCAGCACGGTCAGCTGCCGGGCCGGGAGTCGCCGAGCGCTCACTTGGCCAGCAGTGGCGTGAACGCGGTGTCGATCGCGTCCAGGGTCTGCAGGGCCGAGGTGTAGGTGGCGGCCTCGGTGAGCCGGAACGGGTAGACCCGGCCCGCCTTGACCGCGGGCAGGTTCTTCCACAGCCCCGAATCCAGCACGTATTGCACCGGCGGCGGCACCGAACCGTCCGGCTTGACCGAGTAGCTGATCGCGTCGGCCTCGGCGTAGGCGGTGGTCAGCTCCTCGATGGAAGAGGCTTCGCTGACGTCCTTGGAGCCGCCGCCCTTCTTCTTGACCTGGCCGTAGTAGTTCGCGCCGATGTCCTGGGCGATGTTGGTGCCCCAGGAGCCGTTGAACTCGTGCTGGAACTGGCCCTTGGCGACCTCGCCGTACGCGCCGAGGTGGCCGAGCTTGAGCTGCGGCAGCACGCCCTTGTACTTGGCGCCGAGTTCGGCAGCCCTGGCCTGGTACTTGGTCTGGGCGGCGTCGAACCCGGTGAGCGCGCCCGCCGCGTCGGCCTGGCGGCGGGAGAGTTCCTTCCAGGCCGAGGGCACGGTCGGGCCGATGGCCACCACCGGCGCGACGGTCTTGAGCCGGGCCAGGTCGATGTCGCCGAGCACCGGCGCGGGCACGCCGATCACGATGAGATCGGGCTGGGCGTTGGCGATGGCCTCGTAGTTGGTCTCCTTGGCCTGTTCCCCGGCGACCTTCTTCAGGCCGTCGTAGCTGGCCCGGTCCGTGGCCGACATCAGTGGCAGGCCACGGGTCCAGGAGGAGACGCCGACCAGCGGCGCGCCGGACTCGATCAGCACCGGCACCGCGTAGCCGGTGGCGATCACCCGCTTGGGCTTGGCCGGGATGGTGATGTCCCCGTTGTCGGCCTTGACCACCCGGGTCTCGACCGCGTTGTCCTTGGCGTCACCCGCGCCGCAGCCGGTGGCGGCGAGGGCGAGGGAGACCAGCAGGGCGCCTAACAGGCGGGCGGATCGGCGGGTGGACATCAGCGGTCCTCATTTCCAGCGGCGGCGGTGTGTTCGTGCTCGTGTTCGTGGTCTTCGTCGAAGTCGGCGACGCCGTACTTCCAGTAGCCGGTGATGTCGTGATCACCCTTGGCCAGCCCCAGATCGCGGACCCAGCCGCGCAGTGGCTTGATCTGCCCGGCCTCGCCGGCGATCCAGACGTGCACCCGCTCCCCCGCGGGCCAGCGCACCGCGCGCACCGCGTCGGCCAGCAGGCCGCCGGTGCCCGCGGGCAGTTCGCCCCGGTGCAGCCAGCGCACCTCGAACCGTTCGGGCGCGGCGAGTTCGATCTGCTCGGTCGCGTCGGCGACCTCGATGAACGCCCAGCCCGCGGCCGTACGTGGCAGTTCCTCCAGCCACCTGGCGATGGCGGGCAGCGCGGTGAGGTCCCCGGCCAGCAGGTAGCGGTCGTAGTTGGGCGGCACGATCCGGCCGCCGGGCGGGCCCGCGACGTGCACCCGCTCCCCCGGCCGCACAGCCTGGGCCCAGTCCGAGCCGAGCCCGCCGGGGTGCAGCGCGATGTCGAGGTCGATCTCGCCGGTGGCCGGGTCGTGGCGGCGCACGGTGTACTCGCGGGAGACCGGCGCGGGTCGCGGCCAGCGCAGCATCAGCCCGTTCGGTTCGGGCAGCCGCAGCACGCCCCCGGCGTCCGGGAAGATCAGCTTGATGTGCTCATCCGGCGCGTGCGCCTCAAAACCGAGCGTGCCGGGACCGCCAAGGGTCAACCGGAGCAGGCCCGAACCGACCATCCGGGCGCCGAGCACCTCGGTCTCCCGGATCCCGATCGGATACGGCACTTTCTCGGCACTCGACCCGGCCCGGACCTCGGCGATCCGGTCCAGATGTCGGTGCCGGTGGTCCTCGCGTCCCACTCGCACTCCTCGCGTCCCCAGGCGGCGACCAGCGCCGCGACCTTCGCAGCATAGGTTAGCCTCGCCTAACGCGAGTAGCCCGGGGTCACCCGGTCATCCCACCCCCGTGTTGGCCGTTCCGGACGGTGAGTTGGCCGTTCCGGACGGTGAGTTGGCCGTTCCGGACGGTGAGTTGGCCGTTCCGGACGGTGAGTTGGCCGTTCCGGACGGTGAGTTGGCCGATCTGGACGGCGAGTTCGCCGAACGGCGTACCAGTTCGGCCAAGACTGTGTACGACAACGGCCAACACGCCCGCGAGTTGGCGGCGGGACTTCTGGTCGCGTGGTTTTACGGCGACGGGATCTCCTGCTCCGCGCGGAAGGTCGCGCACCGTTCCGGCACGTCCTGTCGACAGGTCAGCAGGTGCCGTAGGTACGCGCCGGTGCGTTCCAGCTGCTGGATCTCCTTGTCCACCAACGCGATCCGCGCGCTGACCGTGGCCAGCCAGTCGTGCGTGGCGGTGCGTCCGGCCAGCAGCACGCCGATCTCCTCCAGACTGAACCGGCCGAGGTCGCGCCAGTGCCGGATGGCCGCGATCCGGTAGAGCTGGTCGGTGTCGTAGTAGCGGCGGCCACCGCGGCGGTGCGGGGTGATCAGGCCGCGGCGCTCCCAGTAGTGCAGCGTGGAGACCGGCAGGCCGAAGTGGGCGGCAGTGGTCCGGATCGAGCAGAGCGTGTCCACCAGCACAGTTGACCTCAACCCGGGTTGAGCTTGCAAGGTAAGCCTCACCTAATCGGGGAGGGGTTGCCGATGATCGACCAGCCGAGGTCGCTACTGGCCGCGGCCGCCGCGTTGCGGGCCGGGGAGATCACCAGTGTGGCGCTGACCGAGTCCGCGCTGGCCACCGCCGACCGCCTGGATGGTCGGCTCGGCGTGTACCTGACCAGGCTCGACGACCAGGCCCGAGCAGCGGCGGCGCGGGCGGACCGGGAATTCGCGGCCGGGCTGGATCGCGGTCCACTGCACGGGATCCCGGTCGGCGTGAAGGACTCGATCGCGCTGGCCGGGACGCCGACCACGGCGCAGAGCCTGGTGTCCGACCCCGAATTCCACGGTGGCCGGGACGCGCCGGTGGTGGCGCGGCTGCGGGCGGCGGGGGCGGTGCTCACCGGCAAGACCACGTTGATGGAGTTCGGCATCGGCCTGCCGGATGCCGCAAAGCCGTTCCCGGTGCCGCGGCATCCACGGGATCCGGCGCGCTGGCCGGGTGGGTCGAGTTCGGGTTCGGCCAGTGGGGTGGCGGCCGGGATGTTCCTGGCCGGGATCGGTTCGGACACCGCGGGCAGCATCCGGATGCCTGCCGCGTTCTGCGGGGTCACCGGGCTGATTCCCACCTACGGCCGGGTGCCCGCCGCGGGTTGCGTGCCGCTGGGGCCGAGCCTGGACCGGGTTGGTCCGCTGGCGCACGGTGCGCTGGACTGCGCCGCGGTGCTCGCCGCGCTGACCTCGTTCACCCTGCCACGCCTCGACGAGGGCCTGACCGGGCTGCGGATCGGCGTGGTGCGCGAGCATCATTTCCCGGCGCACGGCGATCCCGCGGTGGCACCGGCCTTCGACGCGGCCCTGCACGTGCTGACCGGACTGGGCGCGGAACTGACCGAGGTGCGGCTGCCGCTCTGGCCGGAACTGATCACCGCCACGCTGGTCACGGCCGAGTGCGAGGGCCTGGCCTACCATCGCGACCGCCTTGGCACGCGGTGGGCGGACTACACCGTGGCCGCCCGTGGGCTGCTGGCCAACGGCGCACTGGTCTCGGGCGCGGATTACGTGCAGGCACAACGGGTTCGCCGGGCCGGGCGGGCAGCTGTGGCCGCGTTGTTCGACGAGGTCGACGTGCTCGCCTGCCCGACCGCCTCCACCGGTGCGCCGCCGCTGTCCGCGCTGACCACCCCGGCCGGGCACCAGGACAACGACGGGCTGTTCGGACTGCTGCACACGCCGTACTGGAACAGCGTGCGTAACCCGGTGCTGGCGCTGCCCATGGGTCGCACCGCCGAGGACCTGCCGCTGTCCCTGCAACTCGCCGGACCGGACTTCGGCGAGGAGCTGCTCATCCGGGTCGGCGCGGCCTTCCAGGAACACACCGACTGGCATCGACCACTGTCCACTGTGGAGGATTTGGCATGACCGAGGACTCTGGCGCCGTGGTGCGGAACCTGCTGACCGCGGCCGGACTGCCCGCCCAGGGCGCCGAGCTGGACGGGCTGATCGCGAGCTATCCCGGCCGCCGGGCCGCGATGGATGCCCTGTACGCGGTACCGATTCCCGAACACGACAGCGAGGACACCGTCCAATGAGGACATCCAGCCTGGTGTTGCTGCTCGCCTGCGCCGGTTCATTCCTCGTGATCATGGACGCCACCATCCTGTCCGTGGCACTGCCGGAGATCCGCACCGCGCTGGGCTTCAGCCCGGAATCGCTGCCCTGGGTGGTCAACGCCTACACCTTGGCCTTCGCCGGATTCCTATTGCTGGGCGGGCGCTGCGCGGACGCGTTCGGACCACGCCGGATCCTGTTGCTCGGCCTCGGCCTGTTCACCGTGGCCCGCACGATCGGCGGCCTGGCCACCGGCCCGGGTCTGCTGCTGGCCGCCAGGGCTGTGCAGGGACTTGGCGGCGCGCTGCTGATGCCGGTCACGCTGTCCCTGCTGACCACCACGTTCACCGAACCGGCCGCGCGGGCCAGGGCCTTGGCCACCTGGAGCGCGGTCGGCGCCATCGGCGCGGCCAGCGGTCCGGTGCTCGGCGGGCTGCTCACCGACTGGCTGAGCTGGCGCTGGGTGTTCTTCGTGACCGTGCCGATCGGGGCCGCCACGATGGCGCTGGCGCTGCGGGTACTGCCACCGCGGGATCGCGCCACCGTCCCGGTGCGGTTGGACGTGGTGGGCGCGGTGCTCGCCACCGCCGGACTGGTGGGCGTGGTGTACGCGGTGATGAACATCGCCCAAGCCGGACTGGGCAGTCCGTCCGTGCTGGTCCCGCTGGTCGGCGGAATCCTTGTGCTGGCGGTGTTCCTGCTGCACCAGGCCCGCTGGGCGGCCGATCCGCTGGTGCCGCTCGGCGTGTTCCGGCTGGGCTCGGTGGCCGCCGCGAACGCGGTGATGTTCCTGCTGGGCCTGGGTTTCTTCGCCAGCCCGATCCTGCTTTCACTGTACCTGCACTACGTTTCCGGCTACTCCCCGATGGCCGCCGGGCTCGGCTACCTGCCGATCGGGGTGGCGATGTGCGTGGGCGCGCGGGCGGCAGGCGCGCTCACCGTGCGCTGCGGCGCGCGCCGGGCCACCGTGCTCTGCTGCCTGGTGGGTGCGGCCGGATTCGCTGGTACGGCGGTCCTCCTGGGGGTGGACCGGCCGTACCTGCTCGCCGTCGCGCTGCCCGGCCTGGTGCTGGGACTGGGCAGCGCGGCGGCGTTCACCCCGATCACGGTGGCCGCCACCACCGGCCTGCCCGCACACCAGAACGGCCTGGCCGCCGGAGTCCTCAACACGGTCCGGCAAACCAGCGGCGCGATTGGCCTCGCCGTGCTGAGCACCCTGGCCGCGTCGATCACCGCGAACCAGGGTGGCGCGAGCAGCCGCACCGCGCTGGCCACGGGATATTCAGCGGCCTTCCTACTGTCGGCGGTCTTCCTGGTCGCCGCGGCACTGGTAGCCGCGGTCGCCCTCCCCCGCGGCGAATCCACCACGCCGCAACGCGATCGCAGCGCGCCTGCCCGCAGCGCCCCCTGACCTCGCGGGCACGTGTACGCTGTACACATGACCGCGAGGGGGACGGCGGACCGGATCGCCGAAGCAGCGCTGTCGATCCTGCTGGCCGAGGGCGCGCAGGCGGTGACCATGCGGCGGGTGGCCGCCGCCGCCGAGGTGACCACGATGGCCAGCTACCGGCACTTCCCGAACCGGGAGGCGTTGCTGCGCAAGGTGGTCGACACCGCCGTCGCCGAGGTCGTCGCGACCTGGGGGCGGCGGCGCCCGAACCGGACCTTCCAGCAGCGGGTGGACGGGTTGCTCGCGGACTTCCTGGATTTCGCGCTGGGCAAGCCACACCTGTACACCTTCGTGATCACCGAGCCCAGGGAAGGGGTGCGGCGGTTCCCGGCGGACTTCCGGTCCGGTGAGTCGCCGACCTTCGCACCCGCGTTCGAGGCGGTGGCCCAGGGCATCCGGGACGGCGTGCTGCGGCCGGGTGATCCACTGGAGGTCACCCTGGCCATCACCACCCCCGTCATGGGCCTGGTACAGCTCTACCACGGCGGCCGGATCGCTCTGTCTCCCAAGGAATTCCGCGCGCTGTGCCGGCGCACGATCGAGAGGGTGCTCGATGGCGTCCGGACGTGACCGCGTGCTGGCGACGATGGCCGCCGCGGTGCTGTTCTACTTCGGCACCGGGATGTCTCCGATCCCGGCCCTGACCTGGCTGGCCCCGCTACCGGTGCTGCTACTGGCTTCCCGCGTCCCGGCCGGGGTAGCCGCCGGGGCCGGATTCCTCGCCTACCTGGCGGGCACCGCGAACAGCTGGGCGTTCCAGCTGCGCTCGCACGACACCCCACTGTGGCCGGTGGGCCTGATCTTCAACCTGGGCACGGCACTGGTGTTCGCCCTCGCGGTCTGGGGCTTCCACCGGCAGGTGACGCGGGGCCGTCCGCTAGTGGCCGCGCTGACCGCGCCCGCGCTGTGGACCGGCGCGGTGTACCTGGTGTCGGTGGTCAATCCGATGGGATTGATGGGCACCCTGGCCAACCACTTCGGCGACGTGCCCCTAGTCCTGCAGACCGCCGCGCTGACCGGCCTGTGGGGCGTGGAGTTCCTGGTGTTGCTGGTGCCGTCGGCGATCGCGGCGGCATTCGCGCCGGGCGTGCGCTGGGCCGCCGGGGTGCGGGTCGGGGTGGTCACGGTGGTCCTGCTCGCGGCGGCGCTGGGCGCGGGCGCGCTCCGGCTGGCCGAACCCGCCGGTCCGGTGCAGCGGGTGGCCGCGATCTCCACGAACCAGCGGCACTGGGCGCCGGACCTGGCCACCCCGGCCGGCCGGGACCTGGTGGCCGCCTACGCGGAGCGGATCGCCGCGCTGCCGGCGGGTGTGCGGGCGGTGGTGCTGCCCGAGGCGTCCTTCGGCGCGCCGGAGCCGCGGCCCGCCGCGCTGGTCGAGCCGATGCGCAAGCTCGCCGCGCACCGGGCGCTGGACATCGTGGTGGGGTTCGCGCGCCGGGACGGGGCGGTCAAGTACAACCACGCCCTGCTGTTCCCGGCCGGTGGCGGCGAGCCGGTGTCCTACCTCAAGCACCACGACCAGGTCAGCGTGCGCGGCCACGAACTGCTCGTCCGGGCGGGGACGGGCATCGAGATCTGCGCGGACGTCAACCTGGCGAATCCGACCAGGGGCTACGCCGCGGCGGGCACCGGACTGTTGCTGGTCCCGGCCGCCGACGAGGTGGACAACGGCTGGCAGCACAGCCGGATGATGTTGCTGCGCGGGGTGGAGCACGGGCAGGCCACGGTGTGGTCGGCCCGCACCGGCAGGCTGATGCTCGCCGACGGGTACGGCCGGGTGCTGGCCGAGGCCCGCACCGACGGCCCGGCCCCCTTCGTCACCGTGGTCGCGGACCTGCCGACCGGGCCGGGCGCGACCCCGTTCACCCGCTTCGGCGACTGGCTCGCCTGGCTCAGCCTCGCCCTGAGCCTCGGCGGCCTGCTCTGGCCACGGCGGGCCGAGGCGTTTACCGGTGCGGGACACGGGTAGTCCGGGGCTACGTTCCTCGGCCGCCAGGGAGCCCAGATGTCCGCCGCCACAACGGTTCCGCGCACCCCGGTCCAGACCGCCGCCCAGGCGGCAGGGCTGTTTTTCCTGCTGGTCGGCGTTGCCGGATTCATCCCCGGCCTGACCACGAACACCGAGGCGCTCGCCTTCGCCGGTCACCGCTCCGGCGCCCTGCTGCTGGGGGTCTTCGCCGTCTCGGTGCTGCACAACCTGGTGCACCTGGCCTTCGGCCTGGCCGCGCTGGTCCTGGCCCGCAGCACCCGCGGCGCGGCGCTGTACCTGATCGGCGGCGGGCTGCTGCTCCTGATGCTGTGGTTCTACGGACTGGTGGTCAGCGACAACAGCCCGGCGAACTTCCTCCCGCTCAACGAGGCTGACGACTGGCTGCACCTGCTGCTGGCCCTGGGTCTGGGCGCGCTGGGCTTCGGTTTCGGCGGGCGAGCCGCGCGCGAACTCGGCTAGGTCGTGTTCGGTGGATAGTGGTCGATGAGCGCCGGAGTCCAGATTGTTCCTGGTCGTGTCGACGTGGTGGCCTCGTACCGGTGTTGTACGTGGCCGCTGCGGCGGCGCGGCCAGGGGCGATCTGGGCCCGGCGATCGCGACCAGGATCCACCGAACGCGACCTGACACCGAACTTGAACTGAAAAGCCGGTTCCCCGTACCCCTCGGTAGCGTCTTTCCTCAAGGTTGCGCGAAAATGTACCGTCGGCGGCACTTTGAAGCATGTTCGCGCACACTTCATCCCCGCCAGGGAGTACGGCATGCGAGTGTCCAGACCTGTGCGGCGCCTGATCGGCGTCGTCTCCCTCCTCGCGTTACTGGCCATCGGGCAACCGGCCCAGGCCCAGCCCGCCGAGCGCACGCTCGGCCACATCACCGGAATCAGCCAGAACGGCGCCACCGTGACGGTGAGCGCGGGCGCCGACCGCGTCCGGGTGGCTTTCCTGCAGCCGGACGTGTTCCGGCTCTGGCTCGGCCCCGGCGGCACCTTCAGCGATCCGGCCGGACGGGCCATCCTGACCGCCACCGACTTCGGCCCGGTGACCACCACGGTCACCGAGACCAGCGAGTACTACAAGATCGAGACCGACGCGGTGGTGCTGCGTGCGTACAAGCAGCCGCTGCGGTTCGCCCTGTACCGCAAGGACAACACGACCCTGGTGTGGCAGGAGTCGGCCGGACTGACCTGGTCCTCGGGCGCCGCTCGGCAGCGGTTGAGCCGGGGCCCGGACGAGCAGTTCTACGGCACCGGTCTGCGGCTGGGCGCGTGGGCGTTGCGGGACAAGACGGTGCCGGTGCGGGTGGACAACAAGTGGAACGAGAACAACAACGCCAGTCCGGCCCCGTTCTATCTGTCCACCAACGGTTATGGCGTGGTGCGCAACACCTGGACGCCGGGCAGCTACTCCTTCACCGCGCCGGTGCAGACCACCCATGAGGAGGGCCGGTTCGACGCGGTGTACTTCGCCGGGGCCGGACTCAAGGATGTGCTCGACCGGTACACCGATGTGACCGGGAAGCCTTTCCTGGCACCGGTGTACGGCCTGGAGATGGGGCACGCGGACTGCTGGAACGCGAGCAACCCGGAGTACCAGGGTGATCACAACCGGGTGGACCACCAGAAGACCCCGGACGTGCTCAAGTACGCCGAACAGGCGCGGGCGGCGGACATGCCAGCGGGCTGGTTCCTGCCCAACGACGGTTACGGCTGCGGCTACACCGGCCTGCCGGACACGGTGAAGTCCCTGCACGACAAGGGTTTCTACACCGGCCTGTGGACCTCGACGGGACTGAAGAACGTCAAGGACGAGGTGACCGCGGGCTCCCGGATGATCAAGACCGATGTGGCCTGGATCGGCGGCGGGTACCAGAAGGCGTTCGAGGGCGTGCAGCAGGCGGTCTCCGGCATCGAGGACAACAGTGACGCGCGGCGGTTCGTCTGGACGGTGGACGGCTGGGCGGGCACCCAGCGCAACGCGGTGGTCTGGACCGGGGACACCGAGGGCGACTGGGACAACATGCGCTGGCACGTCCCGGCGATCACCGGCGCGGGCCTGTCCGCGCTGAACTACGCCGCGGGCGATGTGGACGGCATCTTCGCCGGCAGCCCGGACACCTACGCGCGCGATCTGCAGTGGAAGGCGTTCACCCCGGTGCTGATGAGCATGTCCGGCTGGGGCGCGAAAAACCCGAGCGCCGCCTACCAGGACAAGCAGCCCTGGCGGTTCGACGCGGCACACCAGGAGATCAACCGGAAGTACCTGAAGCTGAAGATGCGGCTGACGCCGTACTTCTACTCGATGTCGCGGGTGGCGCACGAGACCGGGGTGCCGACCACCAGGGCGATGGTGCTGGAGTACCCGAACGATCCGATCGCCAGAGGAAACCAGACCAGTCAGCAGTTCCTGGCCGGGGACGCCTTCCTGGTCGCGCCGGTGACCTCGGCGAGCAGCACCAGGGACGGCATCTACCTGCCCGCCGGCACCTGGACCGACTACTGGACCGGCACGGTGTACCAGGGTCCGGGCACCTTCGACGGTTACCAGGCGCCGTTGGACCGGTTGCCGTTGTTCGTCAAGGGCGGCGCGATCGTGCCGATGTGGCCGCAGGCCAACCACCACCGGGAGAAGCCGAAGACCCCGATCACCTTCGACGTCTACCCCCACGGGAACTCCGCGTTCGAGCTGTACGAGGACGACGGCGTGACCCGGAAGTTCCAGCGCGGCGAGTACGCCAAGCAGCCGGTGCGGGTGTCCGCGCCGACCAGTGGCCGCGGCGATGTCACGGTGCGGGTGGGCGCTTCCACCGGCGACTACGCGGGCAAGCCGGGCAGCCGAGGTTACGAGCTGGCAGTGCACGTGGCGAGCGCGCCGGGACAGGTTTCATTGGGCGGCACCAGGTTGACCGGGTACGCCAAGCGTGCGGACTACGACGCGGCGGCGAATGGCTGGTTCTTCGGTGACGGCGTGCTGCACGTGCGCACCGGCACCCAGTCCACCGGGTCCGAGTTCACCGTCACCGCCGAGGGGGTGACTCTGCCGGTGCCACAGGCGATCCCGAGCCGGGCCGATGAGCCGATCGCCAAGACCGGCTGGACGGTCAAGCAGGTGGACAGCCAGGAGACCGCCAACGAGAACGGCGCCGCGGCCAACGCCATCGACGGCGACCCCGGCACGAAGTGGCACACGGCCTGGTCGGGCACCGGATCCGCGCTACCGCACGAGATCCAGCTGGACCTGGGCGCCGCGCACGCGGTCACCGGGCTGTCCTACCTGCCCCGGCAGGACAGCGGAGTCAACGGCGGCATCAAGGGCTATGAGGTCTACGTGAGCGCCGACGGCACCGACTGGGGACCGGCGGTGGCGACCGGGAACTTCGCCGCGGACAAGGGCGAGAAGGTGGTCAGCTTCCCGGCGAAATCCGGGCGATACCTGAAGTTGCGGGCGCTCAGCGAGATCAACGGCGGCACCTGGACCAGTGCGGCCGAGATCGGCGCGTGGCGGCTGAAGCGCTGAGGAATAGTCCACAGTGGACAGACAGGCGCTGGTTGGGCGGGTGGGCGAGCTGCTCGCGCACCCGCCCGCCGTGGTGCTGGTGGACGGGGCGGCGGGCCTGGGCAGATCCTGGCTCGCCGCCCAGGTCCGCGCTGCCTCGCGGGCCCGGGTGCGGGTGCTCATCGGCTGCCGAGGGCTGCCCGCGGAACCGCATGTGCTGCTGCGCGAGGTGGTGCGCGGCCTGGTCGAGGCCGGGTGCGATCCGGTGCTGGGCCACGCGGTACTCACCGCGGTGGACCGGCGAGAGCGCTCGGAGTACCGGATCTGCCTGGCACTGCGGGAACTGCTCGCCGACGCGGGTTCCGCGCTGCTCGTGCTGGATGATCTCGACCAGGCCGACCGGTGCTCCCGGCAGGTGCTGCGCTGCGCCGCGACCCGGTTGCCGCCGGGGGTCGGTTTACTGGTCACCGCACCACCCCAGGCGCGGTGGGCGCCGGGCCACCGGATCGAACTGACCGCGCTGACCCCGGCCGAGGTCGCCGGGCTGGCCCGCGAACGGCACGGCAGCGCCCCGGCGCACTGGGTGGCCGGGCTGCACCGGCTGACCGGCGGCATTCCGTTGCTGCTCAGCGAAGTACTGGACCACACCTACCCTGATGATCCGGATCCGGCGGGCACACTGGTCCACAGTGGACTGCCCAGGAGTGTGCTGGAACTGGCCACCATCTGCCTGCACAAGCTGTCCGTGGCCGACCGGGCGATCGTGCTGACGGCGGCCCTGCCGCGGGACCCGATCAGCGTGGCGGTGACGGCGCGGGTGTGCGGGGTGGGCCAGGAGCGGGCGGCGACGGCGCTGGACCGAGCGGTGGACGCGGGACTGCTCGCGGTCCGGGTGGACGGCGCCTTCGAGTTCCGGCCGCCATTGCTGGGACTCGCGGTCGCGGCGACCATGCCACTCGCCCGGCGGCGGTCGGCGCACCGGGCCATCGCGCGGGTGCTCGACGGCGCCGAGCGGATCCACCACTACCGCGCGGCCGGTGACCTGGTCGCGGCGGCCCGGCACGCCGAACGCGCCGCCGAGCACGCGGTGCGGACCGGAACCCCCGCCGTAGCGGTGGGGCCGTTGCGCGAACTGCTCGGCGAGGCGGGTCTGCCACACCGGGTCCGGGCAACCCTGGCGAGTCGGCTGGGCAGGCTGACCGTGGGCAGCTGGTCCGACCAGGACACCGTGACCGTGCTGCGCGAGCTGGTCGCCGACGAGTCACTGCCCGCCGGTGTGCATGGCGAACTGCGGCTGCACCTGGGTCTGCTGCTGGCCAACCAGGCCGGGGACGCCGACGCGGGCCGGACCCAGATGGTGCGCGCGGTCGGCGAGCTGCGGCGGCGGCCCGCGCTGGCGGCCAGGGCGATGTCCGCACTGGCCCTGCCACACCTGGGCGCGGCCCCAGTCGCCGAACACCTGCGCTGGCTGGCCGAACTGGACCGCGTCGGGCCGACACGCGCCGATCTAGGTCTGCGCACCGCGATCGAGGTCAACCGGGCGACCGCGCTGCTGCAACTCGGCGATCCCCGGGCCTGGGCCGCACTGCCCACCGCCGGTCCACGGCTGGAACTGCATCGCGGCCGGCTGAACTTCACCGACGCCGCGATCACCCTGGGCCACCACACATCCGCGGCCGCTTTCCTGGCCGAGGCCGAGGTCACCGCGGCCCCCTACCTGGCGCAGGTGGCCGAGACCAACCGGCTGCGCCTGGCCCTGGTGACCGGGGACTGGTCCGGCCTGGCCGAGCGGGTGCGCGCGCATCTGGCCGCCGGGCCGCACAACCCGCGCTCGGCCGCCGAATCCCGCCTGGTGCTGGCCCGGCTCGCCCTCGCAGCCGGTGACTGGGCTGCGGCCGAGGAGCTGCTCGCCGGGCCCGGCTGGTGCGGCTCGGCGGTGTTCGCGGTGGCCGCCACCAGGATCCGGCTGGCCACCGCCCAGGGCAGGCCGGCGGACCTGGACAGCGCGCTGGCCCTGGTGCGGGGCAAGGGCGTGTGGGTGTGGGCGGCCGAACTGGTGGACGCGGGCGTGGAAGCGTTGCTAGGACAGGCCGAACACGGTGCCGCACGGGAGTTGCTGGCCGAGTTCGCGGCCGGGATCACCGGGCGGGACTGCCCACTCGGCGAAGCGGTGCTATGCCACGGACAGGGACTTCTGGACACCGAGAACCCGGTGGAACTACTGACCGCTGCAGCAGCCCGATTCGCCGCCCTCCCCCGCCCCTACGAACAGGCCAGGGCCCTGGAAGCACTGGCCCGCAGCCTGTTCACCCTCGGCGCGCGCACCCAGGCCGGGCAACGCGCGGCGGAGGCGGTGCGGTTGTTCGGCGGACTCGGCGCGACCTGGGACGTGGCCCGCTGCGAACGCCTGCGACGCGAGCACTTCGGCGCACCCGGCGGCGGACCCGGTCGGCGTGGCTACGGCGGCGCGCTGTCCCCCCGCGAACGGGAGGTGGCGCGGCTGATCACCACCGGCCGCACCAACCGGGAGATCGCCGCCCTGCTGTTCCTGTCCCCACGCACAGTCGAGCGCCACGTCGCCAGCCTGCTACACAAACTCAGCGTCCCCACCCGCAGCGAAATCACCCTACCCACCTAAGCAACACCCACCCGCCATCGTGTTGGCCGTTGTCGTACGGCGTGTTGGCCGTTATGGACGGCGAGTTGGCCCAACTGGTACGCCGAGTTGACCCAAGTGGGCGTACCAGTTGGCCCAAGTGGTACCAGATCGGCCAACACGGGGTACGACAACGGCCAACACGCCGGCGAGGTACGGACCGGGCTGATGCTTGGCGGTGCGACCGGGACCGGCCCGGTCGCACCGCGGTCAGCTGATCAGCTGGCGAAGCACAGCGGGACGCTGATGTGCTTGTGGCAGCGGACGGTCCGGCTGGTCGAGCCGGTCTGGTTGCGGCTGTCGGTGACGGTCAGGGTCACCGTGTAGTTCGCGGCGACGTTGGGATAGCTGTGTGACGCGGTCGGGCCGGTGCCGGTGGCGCCGTCGCCGAACTTCCAGGCGTGGCCGGAGACCGGGCCCTCCTCATCGCTGGAGGCACTGCCGTCGAAGGAGCAACTCCCCCGGTTGCAGCGGCTGGTGAAAGCGGCACTCGGCGGCAGGTCACCTGCCTTGACCAAGCGGCGGGTGCTGTGCGTCTTGCCGTCGTTGTCGGTCACGGTGAGCCGGACGCTGTAGTGCCCGGACTTGCCGTAGTCGTGCGAGGTGGTCTTGCCGGTGGCGGTGCCGCCGTCGCCGAACTCCCAGGCGTAGCCGGTGATGGTGCCGTCACTGTCCTTTGTGGAACTTCCGTCGAAGGAGCAGGTGGTGTTGCTGGTGGAGCAGCTCGCGGTGAAGGCGGCGGTGGGCCTGCCAGGGTCGGCGGGACCGGCCGGGTAGTCCTGGGCGGAGCTGACGTCCAGGAGTGGTTCCTTGACGTTGTCGCCGGAATCGTCGGTCCAGTCGGTGTTCGCGGTGTCGATCAGGCGCTGCCGGACCGCGCGCACGCCGTCCCGGTCGGTGGCCCGGTTGCCGTTGGCGGTGAGCAGACCCGCTGCCCCTGCCACGTGCGGCGCGGCCATCGAGGTGCCGCTCAGTGTCTGGTAGCCGCCGTTGAGGTGGGTGGACAGGATGCAGGTGCCGGGTGCGGCGATCTCCACGGTGGCGCCGAAGTTGCTGAAGTCGGCCAGGGTGTCGTCCTGGTCGGCCCGGCAGGTCGAGGCCGCGCCGCCGCCGCGCTGGCCGTTGAAGTCGGCCAGCGCGGAGACGGTGATCACCTCGGGGTGGTTGGCCGGGAAGAACGTCTTGGCGTCCTTGTGGTTGTTGCCCGCGGCCACCGCGAACACCACGCCCTTGTTCACCGCGGCCGAGATCGCCTGGGTGAGCGCGTCGTTGGTGCAGTTCTCGCAGCCGAGGCTCATGTTGGCCACCTCGATCTCCTCGGCGTGCGCGGCCACCCAGTCCACCCCGGCGACCACCCCGGAAAGCTGGCCGCTGCCGCTGTCGTCGAGCACCTTGGCCGACCAGATCCGCGCGCCGGGCGCGATGCCGGTGACCCCGGTCCCGTCGTCCTTGGCGCCGATGGTGCCCGCCACGTGGGTGCCGTGGCCGTGGCCGTCACTGCCCGCGTTGTCGGTGCAGCTGCTGCTGTTCACGCAGTTGGCGCGGGCGACCACGGTCAGGTCGGGGTGCTTGCCGTCCACCCCGGTGTCGATCACCGCGACGTCCACGTCCGCGCTGTAGTCGCTGACGCCGTTGATCTTCAGGTTGGGGTTCTTGGTGGCGAAGGCCCGCTCCACCCCGGTGGGCGTGGTCTGCGCGGTGGTGCGCACCACCTGGTCCGGTTCCACCGAGCGCACCCGCGGATCGCGCCGCAGCGCCGCGACCGCCTGGGGCGTCAGGGAAGCGGCGAAGCCGGTGAGGGCATGCCGGTAGACGTGCCCGACCCGCGTGCTGTGCCGCGCCGCCAGCGCGGCCGGGTCGGTGCTGCCGTCGGTCAGGGTGACGAGGTGGTCCGCCGGTGGCCCGGCCGCCTCGGCGACCGGGACGGTGACGCCCAGCGCCACCACCCCCAGCGCCACGAGCAGTGCTGATCTGATCCGCACGGGATCCTCCTAGTGCAGGGACCCGCGGCCAACACCGCGGGAGCACCACCCTGCGGCCGGATCAACGCCGCCAGCAATGCCGGAAACCGTGGGTGGTACTACCCAATCCCGCCGGGATGGCCCCGTCCTGACCGGAATTCCGCTCACGACCTGGCCGCCGCCCGCAGTTCGGCGAACGCGGCGGCCAGGTCCGCGGCCTGGTAGTGCGCGTTCAGCCCGCTCGGATTGGGCAGCACCCACAGCCGCGAGCCGCCGATCAGCTCCGGCTGCGGACCCATCACCGCCTTGGGCCTGCCGAACCCGCCGCGGTAGGCCGAGATCCCGGCCACCGCGACGAACTTCGGCGTGTACCGCCGCGCCCGCTCGGTCAGTGCCAGCGCCCCGGCCAGCAGCTCGTCCTTGGTCAGCTCGTCCGCGCGGGCGGTGGTGCGGGCGACCACGTTGGTGATGCCCAGCCCGTACTCCAGCAACTCCAGCTGCTCACTCGGCTGCAGTTGCCGCGGGGTGAAGCCGGAGCGATGCAGGGTGGGCCAGAACCGGTTGCCCGGCCGGGCGAAGTGGTGGCCGGTGGCGCCGGAGTACAGGCCGGGGTTGATGCCGCAGAACAGCACCGCCAGGTTTGGCGCGATCACGTCGGGCAGGGTCCTGGTGGTCGCGGCGGCTAGCTCGGCCGCGGTCGGTTTGGCCACACCGAAGGACCTTACCCGTCAGCCCGCGGGGATGGCCGCGCCGAACAGCTCGTCCCGCACCTGGCCCAGTCCCAGGTCCAGCGCGCCTGCGAGCACCGGATTTCCCTCCACAGTGGACAGTCGCAGCGGCGGGCGCGGGATGGTCAGCGCGTGCAGTTCCCGCTCCACCAGTTCCCGCAACACCTCCCCGCCTGCCAGTGCCAGCCCACCGGCCAGCACGATCAGTCCGGGGTCCAGCACCGCGGTGATCTCGGCCAGCCCCACCGCCAGCCGCTCGGCGACCTCCCGCAACCCGGTCCTCGCCGCCGGGTCGCCGTCCACCGCCCGCCGGGCCGCGTTCGCCACCGCCTGCCGGAAGTCCGGCGCGGTGATCCCGTGCCCGGCCAGCAATTCCTGGATCGCGGGACCGCCGGCCAGCGCCTGATATCCGTGGTGACCGAACCGGCCCACCTCGCGGGCGGTGGGCGCGCCGGGTGCGGGCAGGTAGCCGACCTCGCCGGAGCCGCCGGTGGCCCCGCGATGCAGCCGGCCGCCGAGCATCAGTGCCGCGCCCAGGCCCTCATCAGCCCACAGCAGCACAAAGTCCGGGCTGCCCGCGGCGGCGCCGTGCGCTTGTTCGGCCAGTGCGACCAGGTTGACGTCGTTCTCCACCACCACCGGCACGCCGAGCGCCTGGCTCAGACTCGGGGCCAGGTCAGGGATCTGCCAGCCCGGCATGTCCTCGTCGGTGGCGTAGTCCAGGCGCCCGGTGGCCGGGTTGACCGCGCCCTGCACGCCAATGACCAGGCGGTCCAAACCACCCGGCGGGTCGGCGGCGGCCAGCGCGGCGCGCAGCCGGGTGACCGGGTCCGGCGTGGGTCCGGTGGCGGGCAGGGTGGCCGCGCCGATCACGGTGCCGGTGAGGTCGGCGATCTGGATCTCGATCCGTTCCGGGGTCACGTCCATCGCGGCCACCTGGGCCGCGGCCGGGTTGATCCGGTACGCCTCCGCGCTGCGGCCGGTGCGGCCGCTGCGGATGCCATCGCTGATGACGAGGCCGATCTCCTGCAGCCGGGCCAGCAACTGGGAGGCGGTGGGTTTGGACAGCCCGGTCAGCGCGACGATCTGCGGCCGGGTCAGCGAACCGGATTCCAGCAGCGCACGCAGGGTGGCGCGGTCGTTGATCGCCCGCATCAGGCTTGGCGTACCCCGGACTGGACTGCTCATGACACCTCCGGGGTAAAGAAACCTTACTTACGCACCGTACGGAGAACTGCGTTGATCGGTCAAGCGCAATGGTTTGCACAACCCCTTGCCCTGTGCGTTCCCGTAGAGTTAGGATAGTTTCCTTACTATTCCTACCGCGTTCACCTGAACTGTCGCCTGAACGTCTCGCCGCCAACGACGCCCTGCCCCGTCGAAACGAGATCTGTCAGGAGCAACGATGTTGCGACTCACCAGGCTGTCGCCCGCGGGTCACTCCGCACGGCGACGCCGCCGCACGGCCGCGCTCACCGCGGCCGCGCTCGCGTTCAGCGGCCTTTCCGCCCTGGTCACCCCGCCCTCGGCCGGTGCCGCGGACGAATCCGGTGTCCAGGCCGCACTGCCCGATCTGACCAGTGCCAACCGCCGGGCCCCGATCTCCGGTCTGCCCGACTGGAGCAAGGCCGGCTACCGCGGCGGGGCCGCGCTACCCGGCCCTTCCGAGATCAACCCGGACGCGGCATGTCAGATCACCGCGAGCGAACTCTCCACCCAGTACGGCGTCAAGACCGACGGCAGCGATGCCACCGCCGGTCTGCAGAAGGCCATCGACGACATCCGCACCAAGTGCTCGCCCAAGGCGAGCTACACCAAGCTGTCCTCGATCACCCTGCCGGAGGGCAGGCTCACGGTCACCCGGCAGCTCGGTGTGGACGCGGACTACCTGCTGATCAAGGGCGCGGGCCGGGGCAAGACCACGCTGGTCTTCCGCCCGGACGCGAACACTCGTTACGACGCGCTGACCGAGGACGGCAGCGACTGGGACGAGGACGGCATGGTGCACGGCGCGGGCAAGGGCGGCTGGATGTGGCCCGGCCGCGGCCTGCTCCGGGTGCAGACCCGTGAGGTCTCACCCAAGTACGCCGCCGACCACAAGTCGGCCCCGGCCAACCGCAAGGACATCTTCGAGGGCAGCATCAACCAGCACTGGGCCTCCGGGATTCCGCTGCGCGAGGGCTCGGCCCTGGGCGCCAATCAGATCAAGCTGGCCAAGAACGCCGACATCAGCAAGTTCAAGGTCGGCGGCTACCTGTGGGTGGGCGCGGCCAACACGATCAAGTTCTACCAGCAGCAGACCGTGACCAACACCGCGCAGTACCTGAACCTGCATATGCGGCAACAGATCTTCCAGATCACGGCGGTGAACTCCAGTACCAAGGACCTCACCATCGACAAGCCCCTGGAATACGACCTGCCGCTGAACTCCACCGCCGACGGCTCAGCGGCCATCGGCGGCACCACCTACCCGAGCCGGGTCACCCCGCTCAAGGTGGTGCAGGGCGTGGGCATCGAGGACCTGAGCATCACCCAGGAACTCAACGGCATGCCCAAGCACGGCGGCGGCACGCACAACGTGACCAAGGCCGACGCCACCCAGAACTACGGCAACGTGGCGCCCGAGTACGAGATGCACGGCATCGTGCTCAAGTGGGCGGCCAACACCTGGATCCGCCGGGTGGGCGCGGAGATGACCGGCTCGCACCCGATCGTCACCGAGAGCGCCAAGAACATCCAGATCCAGGAGTCCTATTTGGACGGTTCCTGGAACAAGGGCAAGGGCGGCAACGGCTACTTCCGCGGCTCCCGGGTGTGGGATTCGCTGTATGCCTACAACACCACCCGCAACCTGCGGCACTTCACCTTCCAGTGGTCGGCCTCCAACAACGTGGTCGTCGGCAACGACTTCGACTCCGACCTCAACGTGCACGGCGGCTGGGAGCGCCGCAACCTGTTCGAGAACAACAAGGTGACCGTGCCGTTCGAGCACGCCTCCAAGAACTGCAAGAGCAACTGCGGCGAAGAGGGCGGCGGCGCGCCGGATGACTCCACCTGGTACCCGATCTGGTGGGCCGCGGGCCCCAAGGCGGCCAAGTGGTCGGGCTCCAGCGGTCCGCAGAACGTCTTCTACAACAACGAGATGAGCAAGCAGACCGTCAAGGGCGGGGCCTTCCAGCCCTACTACGGCGACCGGCAGCGGATCTACCAGTTCGGCAGTGACGCCGCGGACGCGAGCAAGTTCAAGCACCTCAGCGTCGGCAGCACCACCATCCCGGACTGGGCGAGCAAGGAGACGGTGGACTTCACCAAGTCCAACAACGGGGTCAACGCCAGCAAGACCGACTCCTCCGGCAGCCTGTTCCTGAAGAACCCGGGCCGTGCCACCGTGTTCGGCGCCGAAGCGACCCAGGGCGCGCTGGTGGACGTCTCCACCGCGGAACAGCTCAAAACCGCGCTGGCCAACGCCAAACCGGGCGACACGATCAAACTCGCCGCCGGTGAGTACCGCGGTTCGTTCGTGACCCAGAAGGCGGGCACCGCCGCCGCCCGGATCACCCTGACCGGCCCGGCCAACGCGGTGCTGATCAACGACGGCCCTTCCGGCACCGCGCCGTCCTGCCCCGTCCCGACGGCGGGCTGGGACTCCGGCTACGGCCTGTGGCTGCACAACGCGCCCTACTGGAACCTGACCGGCTTCACGGTCAAGGACTCCAAGAAGGGCGTCATCCTGGACAACTCCCACCACGTCACCCTGGACAAGGTCTACGTGCACCACGTGGACGAGGAAGCGGTGCACTTCCGGCGCTCCTCGGCCGACGGCGTGATCAGGAACTCCAGGATCACCCACGCCGGCCTGGTGCAGCCCAGCTACGGCGAGGGCGTCTACATCGGCTCGGCCGGCTCGAACTGGAAGTGCCACGGCAACACCGGTGGCGCGGACCGCTCGGACCGGGTCAGCGTGCTGGACAACGAGATCGGGCCCGAGGTGGCGGCCGAGCACATCGACGTCAAGGAGGGCACCAGCGCCGGGGTGATCCGCGGCAACAAGTTCAACGGCACCGGCATCAAGGGCCAGAACTCCGCGGACTCCTGGATCGACGTGAAGGGCACCGGTTACCTGATCGAGAACAACACCGGCACCTTCGCCAAGCCCGGCGTCTTCGCCAACGGCTACGAGACGCACAACCCGTCCAGCAGCCCGTCCTTCCCGAACGGCTGCGGCAACACCTGGCGCGGCAACAAGTCCGACCTCGGCGGGGTGGGCAAGTACGCCATCTACATCCCGTCGGTGTCCAAGTGCTCGGCCAACCCGAACGTCGTGCACGCCTCGAACACGGTCACCGGCGCCACCACCGGCCTGACCAACATCAAGGTCACCCCGTAACACCCCCTGCCCATGGCGCGGGGCCGGAACCCAGTGCTGGTTCCGGCCCCGCGCCGTGGTTTTCTCAGCCGCCGTAAGGCCCGCCGCTCTCCCCGATCACCGGCGGCGGCACGGTGAGGGTGTCCCCGAAGATGTCCTCGGTCTCGATCAGGTACTCCGGCCGCTGGTGTTCCTTGTCCTCCTCGCCCCGGCCGCCCGCCCCGGCGCCCATCGGCCCACCAGGTGTGCCCGCCGCCCCGCGTACGCCGGTGCCGCCGGGTCCACCACGACCACCGGCCGCGTGCGGGTCAGCGCCGATGCCCGCGGACCCACCGGGCCCGAATCCGGCACCGCGCCCGCCGGACCCGAAGGCCCCGCCACTCCCCCGCGGCCCGAACCCGCCGCCACCACCGGTACCAGCCCGGCCACCGCCGCTACCGCCACCGGGCGGCTGCCCGCCGGGCGGGAGAATCCCGGGCGGCGGCACCGGTAGCGGGCTCGGTCCAGGGACTGGTCCAGGTGCGGGAATGGGTTGTGGCAGTGGGGGTCCGCCGACTGGGGGTGGTGCTGGGATGTTCCAGTCGTTGCGTACCTGGTCGTTGCCGGTGCCGCCTCCGCCGTTGCCGGTGGGTCCGCCGCCGGGTCCGGGTGGGTCCATTCGGCCGGGTTGTCCTGGTAGTCCGCGTGGTGGGTCGACTCGGCCTGGGTCGCGGCGGCCGGGGTCGACTTCACCCGGGTTGCCGTTGCCGGTGTCCAGGGTCAGTTCGGGTTGGGGCTGGAATTGGTATTGGGGCAGGGCGTCGACGGTGCCCTGGGTGTTGCCGCGGTAGGAATCGAAGCGTTCCTGGTTGCGTTTGAACGCTTCGCCTTCGGCCCGCTTCGCTTTGTCGTAGTCGGTGTCCATCGGGTTGAGATCGTTGAGCCACGGCTTGTCCGGCACATCCGGAACCTGCTCCATGGCCTGTTGTGCTCGCCGGGCGTGGTCTCCTTGTGCGGCGACCTGGAGCGCCACGCTGTCGCAGACGCCCTTGGCCTGGGTGGCGATGGCGACCACGGGGGCGATCTTGTTGTGCATGGCGTCGGCGGCTTTGCCCTCGAAGGCGATCCGGCCGGTGGACATGGCGTCGGTGATCAGCTGGGCGACGGCGTCGTAGCGTTTGCCGAGCTTGGACCAGGAGTCTTTGTTGGCTTCGGTGGTGGGTCCGGTGCCTTTGACGCCTTGGTTGAAATAGTCATAGATGGTGCGGCCGTCGAAGGCTTGGGAGCGCGGCAGACTGCCGTCCCGGCTGATCGCGATGTACCTGATTTCCTGGCCCATCTCAGCCCCCTGCCCGTAGGTTCTGGATCACGAGTGTCGCCATCCGATCGGAGACCTTGCACGGCGTCTTGTAGTCCGGCGACTTCAACGGCAGGTTCACGGCCACCTCCATCATGAGGTCTTTGCTCAGGCCCAGTTGGGTGGTGCAGCCGCCGCGCTCGGCGGTCTTCTCATCGTGGGTGTGCACAGCCTGGACACCCGCAAGCTCACCAGCGGGCTCGAAGAACGGGTTCTGGTCCTTCAGCTCGAAGAAGCGTTCCCACTTCACGGCTTCGGGCTTGGTGTACAGAGTCGCGGAGACGCGGGTGTTCTCGCTGGAGTCCTTGGGCCCCCAGACACAGGCTGGCCCGAGGACGGAGTCGTCGGCCTTCGGAGGTTTGGTCGCCCCCACGGTCTCGCGTTGTGCTGGAGTGAGCAGGTCGCACGGCCGGTCCTTGAACGCGTCGGCGGAAACCGGGTTGTTGATCGGCGGCGCCAGGCTCTGCTTGCTGGTGCTGGTCGGTGCGCTGGTCGCTTGGGTGGGGTCGGGCGTGCCTCCGCCGCAACCGGACAACACCAGCGTGCTCAGTGAGATGATGGCGGCGAGCTGGACTGTGCGGGTCACGAGCGGTGTCCTCCGATGCCCTTGTTCTTGCCCTCGGTGTTCTCGTGCTCGCGCACCATAGCCTTGATGTTGTCGATCATGTTCTGGAGCGTGTTCTCCAGGTCTTTGTTGGCCTTGCCGTGACAACCTTGCTCGTCACTGGCCCGCTGGATGATCGCCTTCACCGCGGCCTTGCTGTACGGGTCGTTGTACGGCGGGTCGAGCTTTTGCAGCTTTCTCGCGTCTTCCCCGATGGCCCGGACCTCCTCCAGGGCCTCTTCCAGCTTGGCCAGGGCCTTCCCTGCGTGGGCTGGATCGATCCGGTAGCGGCCGACCTGGCTCAACGATCCCTGCACGTCAACCGGCACCGGGTTCGGATTGGCGCGTTTCTGCTCGTCCAGCATCTTGCGCTGAGTAGGTGTGAGCAGGTGCTCGTCCGGATCAGCCATCGGTGGTACTCCCCCTCGAACAGCACGGGCCCCCCAGCCGCACGTGGCTTATCGCCAACTTATTCGCATCGTAACCATGGACGATGGCAACAAGCCATTGGCTCCACCTAATCGGAGGTTCGCCCGAACGGAGTAGCGCTAGTGCAGCGTGTATGTTGCTGATCGGGGGCTCGTTCGTGCCTTCCCCGGACGAGATGTGCGCCGTACCCGGACCGCCAAGACGACGCACGATGGAGTCGTGGTGGCCCTTCCCCTGGACGTGCGCTGGATCCATGGTTCGGAGTCGGCGAAGCACAACACCGATCCGGATCTCCAGGTCTACTGGTATGACGGCAACTCGGTGATTCTGCGGCAGAACATGGCGATCAATTACGAGGCGCCGTTCCTGTTCCTGTTGTTCGGGGAACACACCGCGGTGCTGGTGGACACCGGAGCCACCGAATCGGCCGAGTTCTTTCCCTTGCGCCAGATCGTGGACGGACTGATCGAACAGTGGCTGGCGCGGAATCCGCGGGTGGGTTACCGGTTGCTTGTCCTGCATTCGCACGGGCATGGGGACCATGTCGCCGGGGATGGGCAGTTCGCCGGGCGGGCCGATACCACGGTGGTGGACGCGGGGCTGGCGAGTGTGCGGGCGTTCTTCGGGTTCGACGAGGACGGGCTGGCCTCACTCGATCTGGGTGGGCGGGTGCTGGAGTGCATTGCCAGTCCGGGGCACCACGAGGCGGCGGTGACCTATTTCGATCCGTGGACCGGGTTCCTGCTCACCGGGGACACCGTCTACCCCGGACGGTTGTACGTCCAGGACTGGGCGGCCTTCGGCGCGACGATCGACCGGCTGGTGGACTTCGCCGGGCGGCGGCCGGTCTCGCACGTGCTGGGCTGCCACATCGAGATGACCCGGGAGTCCGGAGTGGACTATCCGATCCGGACCACCTACCAGCCGGACGAGCCGCCGCTGGAGCTGTCCGTGGCCCAGCTGCGCGAGATCCAGTCCGCGATCCGGGAGATCGGGGACCGGCCGGGTGTGCACGCATTTCCCAGCTTTGTTGTCTACCACCGGTCAGTATGACCTGACTCAGCCTGCCGACCTGGGCCGGACGGGTGCGGGCCACTGTGTGGTCTGAACTTGTTTGAACAGAGTGGCGTGAACTGAACGCCATCTGAAAACCGGGTCATTCCTTGTGACCGCAAGGAAACGCAGACTCCGCACTGCACAACACAGCGGCACGCCATCCCCTGCAGGGTGACGAGGGCTCACCCCTTGGCGAGTGCGCTGGGCAGTCGAGGAGGAGTCATGTCGGATCGAACCTGGCGCACCCTGCGTGCCGGGGTCGCGGTCACCGTCGCGGCAACCGCGATGCTGGCCGGACCCAGCGCGCTCGCCAGTCCGGAGCTGAGCGCGGCGGAGGCCGCGGCCGTGGACCACCTGGTCGCGGGTGGGCTGGACCGGGACGCGGCGGTGCGGCGGATCGCGGACCAGGACACGTTGTCCCGCAAGGCGGACCGGCTCACCGCGGAACTGGGTGGGCGGGCCGCCGGGGCCTACCTGGAGGCCGGGCGCGTGGTGGTGGCGGTCACCGATGACGCGGCGGCGCGGACGGCGGAATCGGCCGGGGCCAAGGCGAAGCGGGTGGCCAACGGGGCGGCGAAGCTGGCCGGGGCCAAGGAGGCGGTGCGGCGGCTGCTGACCGGGGTGCCGGGCAGCAGCAGTCACACCGATGTCGCCGGCAACGCGGTGGTGGCCACCATCCCGGCCGGGGCGGCGCTGGACGGGCTGGCCGCGCGGGTCGGCGCGATCGAGGGCGCGCGGGTCAAGCGGACCGCGGGGCAGGCGAGCGCGCAGGCCAATCTCTATGGCGGACAGGAGATCCAGTTCACCGTCGGCGGGCGCGGCTACGTCTGCTCGGTCGGGTTCAACGCCACCGACCGGGACGACAACCCGGTCATGATCACCGCCGGGCACTGCGCGGACGGCATCGCCGACGGGGAGTTCCGGCGCAACGGGACCTACCTCGGCACCGTGCGGGACCACAGCTTCCCGGTCAACGACTACGCCTACTCCTCGCTGGCCGCGGACTGGACGCCGCAGGCCGCGGTCAGCCAGTACAACGGCCGGGCGGTCCGGGTCACCGGGCACGGGGCCACCGCGGTGGGCGGGGTGATCTGCAAGTCCGGCCGCACCACCGGGTGGACCTGCGGTGAGGTGGAATCCCTTGACGTCACGGTCAATTACGCCGGCGGCACCCGGGTGGAGGAGATGACCCAGGCCAGCGTGTGCACCGAGGGCGGGGACAGCGGCGGCGCGTGGATGTCGGGCACGGTCGCCCAGGGTGTCACCAGTGGTGGCATGGGTTACCGGACCAAGGACACCAACGGGGACGGGCGGATCGACGAGAAGGACAAGGCCGAATGCGGGGAGAAGGTGGGTGAGCCGAACATCGCCTACTTCCAGCCGATCGGCGAGATCCTGACCGCCTACGGGCTGGATCTCCAGACCCAGTAGGGAAAACCTGGTGGGGACCGGCGCGCGGGCCGGTCCCCGTCAGTCACTCCGCGACCTGGGCCGCGCCCAGCAGCAGCTCGATGATCACCACGGCCTTCTCCGTCTCCGGCTCGGCGCCGGTGATCAGGTCGCTCCACACGAAGGACTCGCAGATCCGCACGATCACATAGGACAGGTCCGGCAGGTCCAGGTCGGGGCGCAGATTGAGGCCGGACACCAGTTCCGCGCACCAGTCGATCATGCGGCCCTGCACGATGCCGTGCTTGGAGGTCATCAGCCGCAGCGCGTACTCGGGGTCGTCGGAGAGCAGCCGCCGCAGGTTCTTGGAAGTGCGGAACTTGGCGATGCAGGTGCCGATCACCTCGGTGACATAGCCGAGGCCGCTGCCCTGGACCTTGCTCTTCGTCCGGTTGAGCTGCTCCTCGGTGAGCGCCCAGATCACCTCGCCCAGCAGCTGTTCCCGGTTGCCGCACCAGCGGTACAGCGTGGCCCGGCTGACGCCCAGGGTCTCGGCGAGCTGCTGCATGTCCACCCGGCGGCCTTCCAGGAACCAGGTCCGGGCCACCTTGAACGCGTCAACCGGGGTCGCCTTGGCGGTGGGCCCGCAGCCGGACAACGCCCGGCTGAGCGGGGTTTCCTGGACAACGGGCCTGCTGCTGGGCTTGGCCGACATGTGGACATCTTATCTTTTATCTCAGCGCGACACACATCGGGAATCTGCCTCATCGTGGGACACCGGCCACCTGCTCGACCGGGCCCGGTCCGCGGTTGGACAGCAGGTGTTCAGCAGCAGGAGCGGACCTCGGCGCCGGTGAGCAGGTGGTGCACGTTGACCTTGCGCATCGGGTCCAGGCGGTCCAGGCGGTCGGCCAGTTCGGGACCGCCCCGGCCGTCCCGCAGCAGCTGGGCCATCAGCTCGACCGCGGCGGGCACGGTCCTGGCCAGCAGCACCGGCATCAGGAAGCGCTCCTCGCCGTCGGGCAGCAGGCCGCGCCGGAACGCCTGGTCCAGGAACCGGGCCAGCGCCTGCCTGCGGGCGGTCTCGCCGACCCGGACCCTGGCCGCGGTGTCGGCGATGACCGCCAGATCGTGCAGCCGGTCGCCCACGTGCAGCTCGTCGAAGCCGAGCACGGCCAGCGCCTGGGGTTCGCCGCCGCCGGAGAGCAGCACGTTGTCATCGTGCGGGGCGCCGTGCACCACCGCGGCCGGCGCCGGGCCGCGCTGGTCCAGGGTGCACAGCGCGGGCACGGCGGCCAGCACGCCGCGCAGCACCGCGGTGGCGGTCCAGCCCCAGATGTCGGCCCGGCCCCTGGCGGCGGGCAGCAGTCGCTGGGCCTGCTCCACGGCCGCGGCCCAGTCACCGGCCGGGGCCGGGGCGGTGATCGCGGCCAGGCCACGGCGCAGCACGGTGGGCAGCTGGTCCAGGCAGTCGCGCAGGTCCAGCGCGGCCGTGGTCATCGCGGCCACCTGCGGCGGGGCGAACTGGTTGGGCACCACGCCCTTGGCCATCGGGGTCAGCTCACCGGCGAACCCGGCCTGCCAGCCGGCCGGCGCGCCCGCGGCGGTGGGGATCGGCAGCAGCACCGGCAGGCCCTGGCGGTGGCAGTCGGCCAGCACCCGGCGGCGCAGCGCGTAGCGGGCCTCGGCCCACGGGTCGTCCTGGTGGCGGCGCAGGGTGAGCAGGTGGGCGCGGCCGTGGCAGGGCACCCGCCAGACGCAGTGCCGGGTGGTGTCCGCCCAGTCCGGCAGCCGTTCCGGCGCGGTCCGGTCCCAGTGCGCGGGCCAGTGCCGCCGGAGCAGGTCGCGGACCACGGCCAGTTCGCTCACCGGGCGTTCCGGCGTAACCGGATCGCCAGTTCCTGCCAGGCGCGGGCGGCGGCCATGGCCAGTTCGGCCACATCGCCGCGCCGGTAGTCCGGGACGCCAGCCACCACCTGGTCCAGGGGCAGACCGGGCACCGGCGCCGCGTCCAGCCAGCGCAGCAGCAGTTTGCCGGACTGGTTGAACCGCAGCGAGGGGTCCGCGCGCAGGGCCTGCAGCACGTTCTCCCGGTCCACGCCGGACCGTGCGGGCGGCGGCGCGGGCCGGGCGCGGGCGCGCAACCCGGCGGGCACCGGGTCCTCGCCCGCGCGCACTCGGCGGCGCACGTCCTGCGCGGTGGACACGGCCACCCCGGCCGCCTTGGCGACCTCGCGCAGTGAGGCGGTCGGCCGCTCGGCGAACAGCTCCCCGGCCTTGCGCCTGCCATCCGCGCTGTTCATCGGCCGGGCCCGGCCGTCCCGGCCGATCCGGGCCAGCGGCGCGCCCGCCCGGTCGTCGCGCTGCCGGATGCCGGCCACCGTGCCAGGGGACAGCCCGGCGACCTTGGCGATCAGCCGGTCCGACCACTCCGGGTGGCTGCGCAGGATCCGGCCGGCGGCGGCACTGCGGTCGGCCGCGGACAGCGGCAGGCCGTGCGCGATGTTGGCCCGGACCGCGAGCACGAAGGCGTCCCGCTCCGGCCCGTCGAAGAAGCAGGCCTCGACCTCGCCGCGGCCGCGCGCCACCGCCGCGAGCAGCCGGTGCATGCCGTCGATCACCCGCATCGAGCTGCGGTGCACCAGGATCGGCGGCAGCTCGGCGGTGCTGTCGGCCAGCAGCCGGACGTGCTCGATGTTCTCCCCCGCCTGCCGCGGTGACATCGACTCGGCCCGCAGCGCGGACACCGCCACCAGCCGCACCGGTAGATCGACGAGCCCCAGCTCCGGCCACGATGCCGAGCGTTGTGCCCGCTCCTGCTGCCCCAGTTCCATGAGACGTCTATATCCGGTGTCTCATTTACGAGTCAATAATCATCAGGATCGTAAGAAGAGACATGAATGAGTCTCGTCTTGTTGGGTGGGTGTTCGAGCGTGCGGTGCGGGTGGTCGAACAGCCTCAGCTGCACTGCATGATCAACCAGGTCCGGTCGAACTCGCCCGCGCGGGCGGCCTGGTCGGGGATGTTGTAGTACAGCGTCCCGACATCGCCCCACACCCAGTCCATCGTGTCGTCGGAGTCCAGCTGGAGCAGCAACTGCCAGCACTGCGCCCGCGCCAGCCGCTCGTGCTCGGCCTGTTCCTCGGGCGCCTCCGCCCACTCCATGCCCTGCGAGTCGTAGTGCGCCTCCAGCCAGAGCGGGCACTGGACCAGGTCCGGCCAGCCGTTGATCTGGTGACTCGGCGCGTCCTCCGGCCAGTCACCCAGCCGGGCCGAGCAGCGCGCCCACTCCTGGCGCAGCTCCTCCAGCCGCCCAGGGTCGGCCTGGGCCAACTCGGGCACCTCATCGTCCAGAGTCGGCAGCGAGAGCAGGTGAGCCAAGCGCACCGGCCGCGCCGGGAAAACCGTTGCCCCGACGGGCGCTGGGACCGGCACGCCACCGTCGGGCAGGTAGGCGACGTGGAAGCTGTCCACCGCGTCCGGGGAGTAGGCCCACTCCCCGACGAGGTCGTAGAAGAAGTTCAGCAGCCCGGTCTTCGGCAGCCAGTCCACCTGGGCGAACTCGGCCACCTCGGCCAGGTCGAGCACGGCCACCAGGCTCAGCGGTTCGCCGCGCACCGCGGGCCATTCCGTGCCCGGCGGCAGCACCGGGTCGCCGCCGAGCCGGGAGCGGCCGGCGCCGGATTCCTGGTGCAGCAGCCGGATCGACGGGCGGCTGAGTTCGACGAGCCGGTCGCCGAGGTCGTCACCGAGCCGTTCGCGGGACAGCTCGGCGAGGGCGGTTCGAAGTTCCTGTGGGCTGGTCACCGGAAAAGCCTGGCACGGGGGTCTGACAACCCGGTCCGATTGCAGTACGGTCGCCGCGGCGATTGGCCGCACCACCGGTGACGTGGAGGCCTGGTTGGACGCTGGAGACCTGATCACGGGCCGGTACCGGCTGACCGAGCCGATCGGCTCCGGCGGCATGGGCGTGGTGTGGCTGGCCGTGGACGAGCGAGACGGCGGGCCGGTCGCGGTGAAACGGGCTCGTTCCGCCGATGTGGACGGTGCGCGCGGGCGGCGGCGACTGCGTGGTGAGGCCGGGATCGTGGCGGGGCTCAAGCACCCCGGCATCGTGCGGTTCCTGGACGTCGTGGGCGAGGGCGCACAGCCTTGGCTGGTCATGGAATACGTGGCCGGGCCGGATCTCGGCGCACTGATCGAGCGCGATGGTCCGTTGCCGCCGCGCCGGGTGGCGGCGCTGGGCGCGCAGCTCGCGGCGGCACTGGCCGCGGTGCACGCCTGTGGTGTGGTGCACCGGGATGTCAAGCCGGGCAACGTGCTGGTGCCGGCGGACGGTCCGGCGCGGCTGACCGATTTCGGGATTTCCCGTGCGGTGAACGGGGATGCGACCCTCTCGCAGGCGGCGCTGGTCGCGGGCACCCCAGCCTACCTGGCGCCGGAGGTGGCCAACGGCGAGCAGGCCACGGCCGCCGCGGACCTGTTCTCCTTGGGCGCCACCCTGTTCGCGGCGGTGCAGGGATGTTCGCCGTTCGGGAACGCCGGGGACAATCCACTGGCCGTGTTGCGACGCGCGGCGGCCGGGGTGGTGCCACCCGCGACCCGGGCCGGGCCGCTGGGGCCGGTGCTGTCCGCGTTGCTGCGACCGGATCCGGCGGACCGGCCGGACGCCTGCCAGGCCCGGCGGCTGCTGGCCGCGGTGGCCGAGGACCGGGAACCTGGTGCGGGGCAACCGGTTCGGCGACGACTGGGCGCGCGGATCGGCGCGGTGGCCGGGGTGGTGGTGCTGCTCAGCGGTCTGCCGGTGCTGATGGCCGCCTCGCCGCCACCCGCCGCGCCCGCGGCCACTCCGGTGATCGGGGCGGAGCACAGCGCTGATCCCTGCGCGCTGACCGACGCGGTGGCGCTGGCCAGGTTCGGCGCGACCGAGGTGGACACCGACTACGGCAGCTTCAACCGCTGCGATGTGATCGTGCGCCACGGCACCGGGGTGGTCGACGTCAAGTACGAACTACGTCCCGCGCTCAAGGCGGACGGGCCGGTGCGACAGCTCGGCCGGGTGCGGATCGTGCGCGAGCAGGGCGGCGGCGACCAGTGCCGCCGGGCCCTGCAACTGCCCGAGGCCACCACGGTCACCATCAACGCCAGGCACGACCGGGGCGAACGCGCCGACCTGTGCGCCATCGCCGACGTCGCCGCCACCAGGACCGCCGAGATCCTCGACCGCGCCCCGCTGGCCCGCCGCGGCGCCCCGCCGGAGCTGGCCTCGCTGGCCCGCCTCGATGCCTGCGCGCTGCTGCCCGCCGAGGCGCTGCGCCGGGTGCCCGGCATCGACCCCGGCAAGGGGATGCGCGGCTTCGGCGGCTGGGAATGCCGCTGGCGCAGCACCACCGACCCGGTCACGGTGCTGATCATCTTCGACCGGGACCAGCCGCCCAGCCCCGGCGAGGACGGGGTGCCGCACCAGGTCGGCGACCGGCGGTTCTTCCTGCGCCCGGACGGCTGGGGCCCGGAGAGTTGCCTGGCCCGGATCAGCCACCGCAGCTACCCGGACCAGCATGGCCAGCAGGCCAGCGAGATCCTCGGCATCGCCCTGCTCGGCCGCACCGGGCACCAGCGGCTGTGCGCGCAGGCCACCGACCTCGCGCACACCGCCCTCGCCAGTCTGCCCTCGACATGACCCGCGCCGGGAAAGCCTTGCCGGACAAGCAATTGCCCGCCAGCCACGACAGCCTGGCCTTCGGCGTGCCGCCCTCGGCGCCGGGCACCATGTACGCCCTGGTCACCTCCGGCGGCCTGGCGGTGCCGCCGCGGGAGGGCCGCACCATCCTGTTCGGCCGCAACCGGCCCGAGGTGCACGTGTGCATCGGCGAGGACGACCGGCACATCAGCCGCCACCACGGCCGGCTGGTGCACCGGGACGAGCAGTGGTGGGTGGGCAACCTCGGCAGGCGGCCGATCCGGCTGCCCGGGTCCCGGCTGCTGTTCGCCGAGGAGGAACCGGTGCCGCTGACCGAGGGCTACACCCCGCTGTTCATCCGCGGTTCCGGCGGCCGGGAACACCTCCTGGAGCTGTATGTGGCCGGGCGGGACGGGCAGCGCCGCGGCGCCAGCCGGGACGAGGCCACCACACCACCGCGCACCTGGCGGCTCACCACCGCCGAACGGCTCGCGCTGACCGCGCTGGGTCAGCGTTACCTGCGGCACGAGGCAGGCGCGCAACCGCTGTCCCGCCGCGAGGCCGCCGCCTGCCTGGACCGGCTGCGCCCGGCCGAGGGCTGGACCTTCAAGCGGGTCGAGCACCTGCTGCTCGGCGTGCGCGGCCGGCTGTCCCGCGCCGGGGTGCCCGGACTGACCAGGGACGAGGTGGGCGAGCCGGTGGGCAACAGCCTCAACGACAACCTCTTCCGCGAACTCATGGTCTCCACCACCCTGGTCCCACCCGACCTGGACCGGCTGTACGAGGGGTAGCGCGGCACGGCGGGACCCGTCCCGATTCGCGCTTCTAGCGTCGGGATCATGCGTGTCCACCGCGATCAGGATGAGGCGGAACGGCAGGTCCTGCTGGAGCTGTTGCGCGGCCGGGGCTGGCGGTTCTACCAGCTGTCCCGGCACGGGATGGGCGCGGTGCGGCACTCCCCCGCGCGGGCCGATGTCGTGGTGCTGCTGGCGGATCCGGCCCACGCGGCGGCCTACCGCACACTGCTGCCGGAGCCGGGCTGGGACGTGTTCGACCCGCGCGAGGTGAGCTGGTGCTTCACCGCGGGGCATCTGCCCACGCTGCGCGCCGCGCTCGCCGTGCTGACCGCCACCGGCGGCGCGGACCAGGCCAGTTTCCCGGCCCCGCCGGAGATCCGCGGCCTGCTGAGCCGCTCATAGCGCGGGCAGGCCGCGCGGCACCCTGGCCATGAACTCCAGCGAGGGCCTCTCGGCGAGCAGCACCGCCGGTTCGATCCCGGTCATCAGGACCGCCGCGCGGGCGCCGCGGCGGGCCGCTCCAGCTGCTCCAGCTCCTCGGCGAACTGACGCAACGCCGCCGAGCAGTCCCTGGCCATCGCGGAGAGCACCGGCGCCCAGTACGCGGGCACGCTCTCCAGCAGCGCGGACCAGCCAGCCGGGGCGGCCAGGTTGGCCTCCACCCAGCGCAGCAGCTGCCGCCCGTTCTCGGTGAAGCGCAGGCTCGGGTCCCGGCGGATCTCGCGCAGTGCCACGACCGGGTCGTGCGGACCGTCGTCGCGCCGGTAACCGCGCCGGGGCCGCGCGGTCCCCGGCACCGGGGGCCGGCCGGCGCGCAGCCGCTCCCGCACATCGCTGACCGTCTGTGGGGACACCCCGGCCAGCCCGGCGATCTCCCGCAGCGAGGCATCCGGCCGCAGCCCGATCAACGCGGCGGCCTTGCGCCGGCCCGCGGCGGCATCCAGGGGGCGGGCCCGGCCGTCCAGTCCGACCCGGACCGGGGGCGCGGTGGGTCCGGGCTGCCAGACCTTGCGCAGCTTGGCCACCGTCTTGGCGGCCAGGCCGGCCGAGGTGGCCACCGCGCGGTCCGACCAGTCCGGGTACAGGCCCATGATCCGCACCGCGGCGGCCTTGCGCTCGGCCAGGCTCAACGGCAGGCCGTGCGCCACATTCGCCCGCACGCCCAGCACGAACGCGGCCCGGTCGTCACCGTCGAAATAGCGCACCTCGATGGTGCGTTCGCCGTTGAGCATCGCCGCGCGCAACCGGTGTGCGCCGTCGATCACCCGCATCGAGGGCCGGTGCACCAGGATCGGCGGCAGACCCGCCATTCCGGCCAGCACCTTCACGTGTTCCGGGTTCTCCCCGGAAACGCGGGGCGAACCGGCCAGATCCAGCTGGGAAACCGCGACGGTGACCGGAACCAGGTCCGGCGCCCAGGTCGCTACCGCACTGTTGTCCATGCCGCATCCACACTCCGACCGGGAAAGGAGAATTCGCGGCAACCGGATTCAGGAATTCCGATATGCCGGGCGCCTTGAATTGCGCGACCGAATACATGTTCTCGGTATGCACGGAGTCAAGTCAACAGCCATATCACGGTACATTAACTACCACTCTGCACCGGGGCCCGGCGGAACTCGGTGGCGCTGCAGCCGTGCCGTTCGCGGAACCGGCGGGCGAAGTAGGACTGGCTGTTGAACCCGCACCGCTTGGCCACCGCGCCCACCGGCAGCCGGGTGCTGGACAGCAGCATCGCGGCGTAGGCCAGCCGCCGCTGGTCCACGAACTCACTCGGCGTGCACTGGTAGTGCTTGTGCATCGACCTGGTCAGATGCCCGGCGCTGACCGAGGCCAGCGCGAGCAGGCCCGGCACGCCTGCGCGCAGGTGCTCCTCCGAGCTGAACAGCACGCAGGCCTGGGTGAGCCAGTCCGGCACCGGGTGGAAGGCCCGGCTGCGCAACGCGCGTTCCAGCGGCGGCAGCGCCTCCACCCACAGTCGCACCAGGTCCATCGGCCGCGCCGGTTCGGCCTGCCCGGCCAGCACCCGGCGGAACGCGGCTGGCACCGTGCCGTCGCCGTAACGCAGGTTGACCTGCGGCGGCGGCCCGTCCAGCACCCAGCGCCCAGCCTCCAGCCCGGCCAGGTCGGCGAAGGCCCGCCAGGTGGGGTCCGGGAAGGAGACCAGCACCAGCGACAACACCTCGCCCTGCGCCGCGGCCAGGGTGTGCCGGACCCCGGCGCGCAGGAACAGCACATCGCCCTGTTCCAGCCGGGAAATGGCCGCGCCGGAACGCACCTGGCCAATCCCGCCGAAGACGTGCACCAGGTCGTGGCCGTGCTCGTCCTCCCTGCTCATCCGGGTGCGTCCGGCGCCGCCGAGTTCGACCACGGCGGCGGCATAGGACTTGCCAGGAGCGAGTTGCGTGCCGACCATGCCAGAAAAGTACAAGAATCGGCTTTCGTATTGCTAACCCCACCGCGGAAATGCGCCGCAAGCTGACCGTCCATACCCGAACGGATGATGGAGTGACCTTCTGATGACCTCGTTGTCCGGCCAGCGCAGGCGAGAACTCGGCGAACTGCTCCGCCGGGCGCGTGGCCGGACCCAGCCACCCACCGCGGACCGGCCCGGCGGCAGGCGGCGGCGCACGCCGGGCCTGCGCCGGGAGGAGGTCGCGCGGGCGGCCGGGGTGAGCACCACCTGGTACACCTGGCTGGAGCAGGGCCGGTCGATCACCGCCTCGGCCAGGGTGCTGGACGCGATCGCCACCGTGCTGGCGCTGAGCGATCTGGAACGGGCCTACCTGTTCCGGCTCGGCCGGGGCGAGGAGGCGCCGCTGTCGGCCGGCCGGGATCTGGCCTCGCCCGGCATGCTGGCCTTCCTCGACGCGCTGGCCATCCCGGCCTACCTGGTGGACGACGTGTGGGTGCTGCAGGCCTACAACCGGCCAGCCGCGACGTTGTTCGGCTTCGCCGGGCTGCCAGGTGACTCGACCAACCTGCTGGAGCTGATGCTCACCCGCCCGGCCGCGCGCAGCTACGTCGCGGACTGGCCGGAGGTCAGCCGGGCCATGGTGTGGCGGCTGCGGCTGGCCAGCTCGCTGCGGGCGGAGGAGCCCGCGGTGCGCGAGCTGGTGGCCCGGTTGCGCGCGGTGAGTCCGGAGGTGAACGGCTGGTGGGAGAACGAGGAGCTGCCGCAGGCGCGGGAGGACGCGCTGCGGGTGCTCAACACCTGGGCCGGGGCGATCGCCTTCCGCACCGTGGTGCTGCGCGGTTGTGACAGCCCGCAGCTCATGCTGCACCTGTTCGCCCCGGTGCCGGACGGGATCAGCGGGCCGCGGCTGGAGCGGGTGCTCAGCGGCGAACCTGGGGTGGATGTCGACAGGACCGGTTAGCCCGCAGTACTTTCCCGCCTTCGACAGGCCGAAGGCGGGAGGGCCGCGGTGCGATCCGAGCAGATACGCAAGGACCTGGGCAGGCTGTTGCGCGGTGCGCGGGACCGGCTGACCCCGGAGCAGCCTGCCGGCGGCCGGCGGCGGCGCACGCCGGGGCTGCGCCGGGAGGAGGTCGCGGCCGCGGCCGGGGTGAGCGCGGTCTGGTACGCCTGGCTGGAACAGGGCCGCCCGGTGACCGCCTCGGCCAGGGCGCTGCTGGCGCTGGCCAAGGCATTGCTGCTCAGTGACGCCGAACGGGCCTACCTGCTGCGACTGGGCCGGGGCGCGGACGGGGCCGCGGTGCGCGGCGCCGAGCTGCTCTCCCCGGCCACCCTGGCCTTCCTGGAAGCCTTGCCCGCACCGGCTTTTGTCGCCGACTACACCTGGGACCTGAAGTCCTACAACCGGTCCGCGGGCGTGGTGTTCGGTTTCCACTCGCTGCCCGAGCCCGCGGGCAACCTGCTCAGGGTGATGCTGCTGGACCGGGGCGCTCAGCGGTACCTGCCGGACTGGCGGGAGATCGCCCGGTACATGGTCAGGGTGTTCCGGGCGGAGGCGCGGGCCCGCGGGCACGATCCGGTGGCCACCGCGCTGGTGGCCGAACTGCGCGCGGCCAGCCCGGATTTCGCCGCCTGGTGGGCCGAACCGGATCCCGGGGCCGCGCACGCGCACCACTGGCGGGTGGCGCATCCGCAGGCAGGCCCGGTCTCCTTCCGGGTGGCCACCCTGCGCGGCTTCGACGGCCCGGACCTGACCATGACCATCTACACCCCGGACCACCGCGACGAGAGCGCCGCCCGCCTGTCCCGGATCCTGCGCGAGCACGACACCAAGGCACCCGGCTGCCCGGTCTAACGCCGAGTTGGCCCAAGTCGTACGCCTGCTTTGCCCAACTGGGCGTACCACTTGGGCCAACTCAGCGGCGGATCGGTGGGGAGGGGCTGATCGCGATGCGGAGGTCTCGGGCGGCCAGGACTCGGAGGCGGTGGTCGACCAGTTCGCGGACCTCCGGCCATACCCCGGCCCGTTTCCACTCGCGTAGCCGGCGCCAGCAGGTGACCCCGGAACAGCCGACCGCCTCATTCGGCAGTGCCTTCCACGGGATTCGCAGGCTGAGCACGTAGACGATCCCGGCCAGCACCGCCCGGTCGTCGATGGGGATGCGGCCGGGATTGCGGTCCCGGCGCGCCGGGCGTTCGGGCAGGCGCGGCTGGATCTGCCGCCACAGCTCGTCCGGCACCAGGGTGTGGATCACCTTGGCCCGGCTCAACAGGGTGACGCCGAGCCGGTGTTCCCTGGTGAGCAGGCAGGCGCCGGTGAGTTCCTCGTGCGGGCTCTTCAGCGGCGGCAGCCAGCGCACCAGGCCGCACTGCCACACCACCGCGTGCGTGTGCACGGTGAAGGATTCCCGCAGGCCGCAGCGCGGGCAGGGGCCAGCCGATCTCCGCACCGTGTTGAGCCGCTCGCCGAGTCCGCGCATCAGACCATCCGCTCCCTGGGCCGTGACCGCGGCACAGCATGGCCAGGGATGGCTTGGGCGGCAAGGAAATCGTGTCCAGCCGGGGCCGGTCGGCAGTTGGACGGCTCAGCGCCGGTCCAGCTCCTCGGCGAAGCAGCGCAACGAGTCCGCGCACGCCCTGGCCATCCGGGCGACCAGCCGGGTGCTGCACGCGGGCACACCGGCCAGCAGGGCGGGCCAGTTCCGGGCGAATGCGGCGCCGAAACCGAGCCAGCGCACCAGCACCCGGCCCTGGGCGGTGGCCGCCAGTCCGGCATCCGCGCGCAGCGCGAGGTGATCGGCGGCCAGGTCGGTCGCACCGGCCTCGGACCGCGCGGGCGGGGCGGCCCCGGCACGCAGCCGGGCCACGGTGTCCGGGTCCAGGCCAACCGCACTGGCGATGGCTGCGCTTGTCCACTGTGGACACAGGCGCAGGATGCGCTGGACCGCGTGCGCGCGCTCGGCCAGGTCCAGGGGCAGTCCGAGGCCGGAGTTCGCCTGGACACCCAGCAGGAACGCGGTCTCCTCATCGCCGTCGAAGAACTGCACCCGGATCCGGGTGTCGCCGTTGCGCACGGCCGCGTGCAGCCGGTGCACGCCGTCGATCACGGTCATCGTCTGCCGGTGCACCAGAATCGGCGGCAGCGAACGGAATTCGGCCAGCAACCGGGAATGGCCGGGGTGCTCGCCGGAGTGGCGCGGGGAGCCGGTGGTGCGCAGCAGCGCGATGTCCACCAGCACCGGCGCGGTGCTCACCCCCTTGCTCCGTCGCCGGGGACCGGTCTGCTGCGCCATCGGGGCTCACGCTCCTGTCGCTGATCGGGATCGCCGCACGGAGCACCCTGGTGACACGGCGGTCATGATCTCCGGCGTGGCGCACCTGAGCCAAATTGTCCGGCGCGCACCCGCTTCGCCCTGGCGCTGCTACAGTCCACTCAAGTAAGGGTCACCTAACTTCCTGGGGGCAGGAATGAGCATCGCGCGGTTGCCGGACGGCCGGGAGCTGTACTACGAGCGGGTGGCCGGTCCGGCCGGATCGGCCGCCCCGACCGTGGTCTTCGAGTCGGGGCTGGCCGCCTCCCGCTCGTTCTGGGGCCTGGTGCAGCCCGCGGTGGCCGCCTTCGCCGACTCGGTCTGCTACGACCGCTCCGGCCTGGGCCGCAGCCCGGCCAGCTCCGGCCCTCGGCACGCCGCGCAACTGGCGGCGGATCTGGGCGGACTGCTGGATCACCTGGGTCAGGGGCCGTTCGTGCTGGTCGGCCACAGCTGGGGCGGGCCGATCGTGCGGCTGGCCGCGGCGGCCCAACCGGCCCGGATCGCCGGGGTGGTGCTGGTGGACGCCACCGACGAGCTGTGCGAGCTGTTGTTCACCGAACAGGTGCGCAAGGCCGAGCGGATCGGCCAGGCGCTGACCACCTGGTTGGTCCGGTTCCGGTTGCTCGGCCTGGCCTACCGGCGACCCACCGCCGCGCTCCCGCCGGTGCCCAGGGCGGACATCCGGCGGGAGGGCTTCACCATGGCGGCGGTGCGGACCCGGGCCGCCGAACTGGCCTCGGTGCCCACGGACCTGGTGGCCCTGTGGGACGATCCGCCGCCGCTGCCCGGCATCCCGGTCACCGTGATCTCCGGCGCGCTGGACTCCCCCGGCATGCCCCGCGGCACCCGGGCCGCCGCCACCGAATCGCACCGGCGGCGGGCACTGGTCTCCACCGGCGGACGGCATGTGCTGGCCCCGAAATCCGGGCACCTGGTACCGCTCACCGACGCCGAGCTGATCGCGGCGGAGATCCAGCGGCTGATCACCGGCTGAGCCCGGTCTCAGCCGATCGCGGACAGCTCGGCGTAGTCCACATCGGACAGTTCGATCTCCCCGGCGGCCAGGTTCTCCCGCAGGTGCGCCACCGAGGAGGTGCCAGGGATGAGCAGGATCGCGGGCGAGCGGCGCAGCAGCCAGGCCAGCGCCACCTGCCGCGCGCTCGCGCCCACCCGGGCGGCCACCTGGTCGAGCACCTGGGACTGCAACGGGGAGAAGCCGCCGAGCGGGAAGAACGGCACGTAGGCGATGCCCAGTTCGGCACACCGGTCGACCAGTGCGTCGTCGACCCGGTGCGCGATGTTGTACTGGTTCTGCACGCACACCACCGGCGCGATCGCGCGTGCCTCGTCCAGCTGTTCCGGGGTCACGCTGCTCACGCCGAGGTGCCGGATCAGGCCCTTCTCCTGGAGTTGCGCGACCGCGGTGAAGGCTTCGGCGATCGAGCCGGGCACCGGTCCGGCCGAGGCGCCCACCCGCAGGTTGACCACGTCGAGCACGTCCACGCCCAGGTTGCGCAGGTTGTCGTGCACCTGCGCGACCAGGTCGGCCGGTTCCCGGTTCATGATCCAGGACTTGTCCGCGCCGCGCCGGGCGCCGACCTTGGTCACGATCCGCAGCGTCTCCGGGTACGGGTGCAGTGCCTCGCGGATGACCTGGTTGACCGTGTGCGGGCCGTAGAAATCGCTGGTGTCGATGTGCGTGACGCCCAGCCGCACCGCCTCGCGCAGCACCGCGACGGCCTCGGCGGGGTCGCTCGGCGGCCCCCACACACCGGGACCGGCCAGCTGCATCGCGCCGTAGCCGAGGCGGCTCAGCGTCAGGTCGCCCGCCAGGGTGAGGTGACCGCCGGAAATCGCCTGGGACATGCTTTTCCTCTCCATCATGCCGCTACGCGGTGACCGCGCGTTCGGCCGCACTGCGCAGCACGCAGAACTCGTTGCCCTCCGGATCGGCCAGCACTGCCCAGCCGGTGCCGTCGGGTTCCCGCGCATCGGTGACCATGGTCGCGCCGATGCCCAGCAGCCGCTCGACTTCCTCATCGCGCGGGATCAGTGGTTCCAGGCACACATGCACCCGGTTCTTGATCGTCTTGGGCTCGGCGACCTGCTGAAAATACAGGTCCGGGCCCTCGGGCATGGACACCCAGACCTCCGTTTCGTCCGGCCCGTCCTCGGACCGCACCGGATTCCCGGTGACCTGACTCCAGAATCCGGCCAGTGCGAAGAGGTCGGCACAGTCGAAGTTGACGTTGCGCAGCACGGAGGCCATGTCGTGTCCTTCCCCAGCCCGGACGTGATCGACAGGGACGGTAACCGCAGCGGGGCGGAGCCGCCAACCGTTAGCGGCGGACGTCGGCGGTGGGGCCGAAGGCGGTGAGGAAGCGGTCCCGGAAGGCGTCCATCGGCCACACCGGCGCGCCGGGCGCGGGGGCGAGGCCCTCGGTCCAGCCCCAGCCGGCGGTGCGCTCGAACACGGCGGGGTCCTTGGCCACGATGGTGATCGGCACGTCGCGGGTGTTGTTGGCGCCGGTGAGCAGCTGGGCGGGCTGGTGGTCGCCGAGGAAGACCAGCACCAGGTTCGGGTCGCCGTGCGTGCGCAGGTAGGAGATCAGCGAGCGGAGCGAGTACTCGATGGCGTGCCCGTAGTCGGCGCGGACCTGGGCCGGACCGCGATCCTGTGCGCCGGGCGGGGCGAGGTAGACCGAGCCGTCGCCGAGGTCGTTCCAGTCCAGCAGTGCGGGCGTGGGTGTCCAGGGCGCGTGGCTGGTGACCAGGGGGATGGTGGCCATCACCGGCGGCCGGTTGGCGGGGGCGCGTTCGGCGCGCTGGAAGGCGGCCAGGGTGAACTGGTCGGGGGTGGTGGCGTAGCCGAAGCGCGGGCCGCGGTAGCCGAGGTCGGCGGCGGCGTGGATGCGCTGGTAGTCGAAGAAGGCGCCTTCGGGCCAGGCGCGGGTGATGCCGGGGACCACGCCGACCGAACTCCAGTTCGCGCGGCGGAAGGCGCCGTTGAGGGTGAGCCGTTCGCTGGCGACCAGGGTGCGGTAGCGCTGTTCGTTGTCGATCCAGAGTCCGGACAGCAGGGTGGCCTGGGCCAGCCAGCTGCCGCCGCCCGCGGTCGGCGAGGTGAGGAATCCGCTGCGGGCGGCAAATCCGGCCGCGCCGAGTTCCCTGGTTCCGTTGTCCAGCACCGTGCCGACCCCGGCCTGGTCGAGTGCGTCCCGGCCGTAGCTCTCCACGAAGGCGAGCACCACGTCCTTACCGCGCAGGGCGGTGAGCAGTTCGGGGCCGGGGGTGTCCCGGAACGGGTCGACCGCGGCCGCCGCGGCGAAGGCCTCCTGGTCGTGCAGTCCGGCCTGGACCCGGCGGGCGTGCTCGTAGACCACCGCGCCGGTGCTGCCGGTGGCCACCGGCAGGGTGGCGGTGACCGCGAGCACGGCCAGCACCGCGACGGCCTGGATGGCGGGCCTGCGGCGGTGGGCGAGCGCTTCGGTGAGGCGCAGGGTGGCGCGGGCGGTGAGGAAGAGCACGGCCAGCACCAGCAGTCCGGCCAGCGCGATCGCGGCCAGGGTGGCGGGATGGCCGAGGGTGACTTCCAGATAGTCCACGGCTGGCCCGAACAGCGGCCAGTCCAGCAGCAGGTCGAACGGTCGGTAGAGCACCGCGTCGAAGCCGAGGTCGAGGAGTTTGACCACGGTGAGCAGGCCGAGTGCCATACCGCCGACCAGCGCGGTGACCCGGCGGGCCTTGCCGGGCAGGAAGAGCAGCAGCAGGAGGACCAGGAGGCCCTCGGCCGGGAGCCGGGTGAAGGCGGCCGGGGTGAGCCGGTCGACGTCGTTGGGCAGCAGCAGGCCGAACAGCACCAGCAGCGCGGCCAGCGCGGTCATCAGGTGCGCCAGGACGCGGCGAGTGGCGCCCCGACCGTCCACAGTCGACCGTGCCGGCATCGTCGGGATCCTTCCGTCCGGGTGCGCTGTCTGGGTAGACGTGGGCGAGCCCCGGCCGGTTCACGGGTAGCGTGTCCCTGGTGACCCGTCCGCAGGTGTTGCTCAGCGTCGCCGTCAGCGTTGACGGCTACATAGATGACGTGAGCGCGCAACGGTTTCCGCTGTCCAACGCGGCGGACTTCGACCGCGTGGACCAGTTGCGCGCCGAGTCCGACGCCATTCTGATCGGCGCCGCCACGGTGCGGGCCGACAACCCCCGGCTACTGGTCAACTGTGCCGACCGGCGTGCCACCCGGATCGCCGCCGGGCTGCCGGAGTATCCGGTGAAGGTCACCGTGACCGGTAGCGGCGACCTCGACCCTGAGCTGAAGTTCTGGCACTGTGGTGGTCAGAAGCTAGTCTATACAACGGATTCCGGCCTGCCGACCGCCACCGCACGAGTGGGCGGACTGGCCGAGATCATCGCCCTCGGGGGCAGTGTCGACCTCGGCGCCTTGCTGGACGACCTTGGCGCGCGCGGGATCGGGCGGCTCATGGTCGAGGGCGGCGGCAGCATCCACACCGCGTTCCTGGCCCAGGGCCTGGCCGATGAGGTCCGGATGGCGATCGCCCCCATGCTCATCGGTCAGGCCGCCGCGCCGCGGTTCCTGAACCCGGCCGAGTTCCCCGGTGGCCCCGCGCGGCGGTTCCACCTGGCCGAGGTCACGAAGCTTGGGGACGTCGCGGTGCTGCGTTACCTGCCGAAGTCGTCCGGGCCAGGCTGAGCGCGCCGGTGATGTCCTGCCGCCGGAGGATCGCGATCACCGCGGCCGCCGCGAGCAGCATCGCCGGCAGCTGCGCGCCGCCGAGGTCGCCCAGCAGGAACACCTCGGTGGCCACCGCGCCTGCCATCACGCCGGCCAGGCCGAGTGCGGCCAGGCCGCCCAGGCGCGGGATCAGCAGGCCGATCGCACCGGCCGCCTCCAGCACGGCGGTGAGGTAGCGCAGCCACTGGCCGAGGCCGATCTTGTCGAACTTGCCGACCAGGCCCGGTCCGAACAACATGTAGGCGCTGTAGAGGAAGTAGGCGGCCAGCAGCACCCGCAGCACCCAGAGTGCGACGGTGCCGATGACGCGGACGACGGATGCCGGTTCAGACATGGCGAGATCCTTCCACCGAAACGGGCGCGTGTCGCCACAGCCAGGCGATATCGCGACCAAAGGACCACAGCAGCGTGACCAGCGCGAGGCCGACCAGCACCGCGGTGAACGGGATGACCTCGGCGGTGGCGGCGACGAGGATGACGCCCTGGGCCGCCGCGACGGCCTTGCGGGCGAAGCTGTGCGGCAGCGCGCCGCGCAACCAGGCCAGCCCCCAGGAGGCGGCCACGAACAGGTAGCGGGCCGCGCCGATCACCAGCACCCACGGCCCCAGGTCCAGGGCCACGTGCGCGCTGAGCACCAGGATCAGGAAGGCGTCGACCTCCATGTCGAACCTGGCCCCGAAGGCCGAGCTGGTGCCGGTGCGGCGGGCGACCTGTCCGTCCACACAGTCCAGTGCCAGCGCGATCGCGGCCAGCGCGACCAGCAACGCGGTCTGCTCGGTCCGCTCGGCCACCAGCGCGGTGACCACGCCGACCAGCGTGCCCCTGGCCAGGGTGACCCGATCGGCTGGTCCCAGCGCGGTTCCCGCCCGCCGCAGCGCGTGGCTCACCAGAACGAAGGTGCCGAAGGCGTAGGCAAATCCGGTGAACCAGCCCACCGAGCCGAGTCCGGCCAGGCCGCCGATCAGAGCGAGCAACAGCAGCTGGGCCGCGGCCCACACCGCCTGCTCGGAGACGGCGGGCGCCGTGGTGTGCTGAAGTGTGGTCATCGGTCCCTCACCGTCGTCCGCGTTCCCGGAGGTTCCATAGGTGAAACGTTCAGCAAGGGCACTTTGGGTCATCGCGAACGGAAAATGTGACCTGCGTCCGATCGCTGTACCCGATCGGGGGGACGGCGAGGTTCTCGTACGCACGCTGTACTCGGGCGTCAGCCGCGGCACCGAGACCTTGGTGCTGCGGGGCGGGGTGCCGCCGAACCAGCACGCGGTGATGCGCGCGCCGTTCCAGGAGGGCGAGTTCCCCTGGCCGGTGAAGTACGGCTACCTCAACGTGGGCGTGGTCGAGGCGGGCGCGCCGGAACTGCTGGGGCGCACGGTGTTCTGCCTCTATCCACATCAGACGCACTACGTCGTCCCGGCCACCGCGGTCACCCCGGTGCCGGACACCGTGCCCGCCGCGCGGGCGGTGCTGGCCGGGACCCTGGAAACCGCGGTGAACGCGCTCTGGGACGCCCCGCCACTGCTCGGCGACCGGATCGCGGTGGTCGGCGGCGGCATGATCGGCTGTTCGGTGGCCGCGCTGCTGGCCAGGATTCCCGGTGTGCGGGTGGAACTCGTGGACACCGACCCCGGTCGCGCGGCCATCGCCGCGGCGCTCGGCGTCGGCTTCGCCAGTCCGGCGAACGCGCAGCGGGACTGTGACCGGGTTTTCCACGCCAGCGCGTCCGAGGCCGGGCTCGCGCTCGCCCTCGACCTGCTCGCGCCGGAGGGCGAGGTCATCGAGCTGAGCTGGTACGGCGATCGGCGGATCAGCCTGGCACTGGGCGAGAACTTCCACTCCCGGCGGCTGCGGATCCGGGCCAGCCAGGTCGGCACGGTGGCCCGCCCGGACCGCGACTACGCCCAGCGGCTGGCGCTGTCCCTTGACCTGCTCGCCGACCCGGTGTTCGACGCGCTGATCACCGGCGAAAGCCCGTTCGAGCAACTGCCCGAGGTGCTGGCCGGACTGGCCGACGGTTCGATTCCCGCTCTCTGCCACCGGATTGCCTACCATGCTGCCGACTGAGACCACAGTGGACACTCGCGAGCGCGGCGCGATCGTGGCGCTGCTTCCCATTGGCAGCCACGAACAACACGGCCCGCACCTGCCGCTGAGCACCGACACGCTGATCGCCTGCGCCATCGCGCGGGAGATCGCCGCCGCCTACCCCGTACAGCTCCTGCCGCCGATCACCATCTCCTGCTCGCACGAGCACGCGGCCTGGCCGGGCACGGTGAGCATCAGCGCCCGCACGTTGTACGCGGTGATCACCGATATCGCCGAGTCACTGCGCCGTGCAAGCGTGCCGAACCTGGTGCTGGTCAACGCGCACGGCGGCAACTACGTGCTCTCCAACATCGTCCAGGAGGCAACGGGAATGGCGCTGTTCCCCGGTTCCGCGGACTGGACCGGCGCCCGGAATCAGGCCGGTGTCGAGACTTCCGCTCGCAGCGATATGCACGCGGGCGAGCTGGAGACCTCGATCCTGTTGCACACCAACCCGGAAGTGCTGCGACCCGGCTGGGAGACCAGTGACCACCTCGCCGACGAACGCCCGCATCTGCTGACCCTCGGCCTGGCCGCCTACACCGAATCCGGGGTGGTCGGACGGCCCTCGCTGGCCTCAGCCGGCAAGGGCGCCGAGCTGCTGGCGGGGCTGGTCGACTCGTTCGCGCACACCCTCGCGGTGCTTGCCCGGTGACCACAGCACCAGCGCACCGGGCAGCGCGGCGATCAGGGCCAGCACCCCGTACACCACCCCGGTGGTCAGGCCCTGCGCCGCGCCCAGCCCGGCCGCGCCGAAGGCCACCGCCAGGAACGCCTCCCTCGGCCCGAACCCGCCCACGTTGACCGGCAACGCCATCACCAGCAACGCCAGCACGAACACCGGCGCCAGCACCCCCAGCGAGGCGGTGACCCCGGCAGCCCTGGCCGCCACCACGAACAACAGCACGTGCCCGCCGAGCGCGACCGCGGACAGCGCCGCCACCTTCAGCAGGCTGCCACTGGCCAGTAGTTGCCGGGCGTCGGTCAGCGTGGCGGCGAGTTCGCGGCGCACCGCGGGCACCCGGCGCAGCACCAGCACCAGCACCACCGCGGTCCCGGCCAGCGCCAGACCGAGCACGCCGGGGCTGGGCACCAGGTCGAGGGCGGGCATGGTCCCGGTGAGCAGCACGGCGAGCCCGAGGCCGATCAGCACCACCTGCCCGGCGAACCGCTCGAACACCACCGCCCGCACGCCACGGCCCAGATCACCGGACTCGCGGCCGTGGCTGACCGCCCGGTGCACATCGCCGAGCACCCCGGCGGGCAGCACCGCGTTGAGCAGCAGCCCCCGGTAGTAGTCGGCCACCGCCTTGCCCAGGGTCAGCGGCAGTCCGAGGCCACGCGCCACCAGCTGCCAGCGGCCCGCACTGGCCAGGGTGGTCAGCAGCCCGATGGCCAGCGCGGCCAGCACCGAGATCGGCGTGATCGAGCGCAGCCCGTCCAGGAACGCGCCGGTGCCGAGCCGCCAGCCCAGCGCGACCAGGATGCCCAGCCCGGCGAGCAGCCGCAGCCACGGCCACAGCGCGCGCATCAGTCCGCCCCCGGTAGCGCCAGCTGATCGACGTGGTGCACCTCGGCCCGGAAACCCTCGGCGAGCCTGCGCCGCAGGTACCCGGGAGCCACCGCGGCCAGCTCCGGTTCCTGCTCGACGGCCGCGCCCACCCAGCCATGCAGCCATTCGTTGCTCAGCTCGGGCAGCTCCGGGCCGAGCAGCCAGGTGCTGGGCCGGGTGAGCACCCGGTAACCGAGCCCCTCGAAGGCGGCGGTGGTCGCCGCGGGCGCGTCCGGACCGAGCAACGCCCGGCCGTTCGTGGTGCGGCGCTGGTGGTCGTTGAACGCCGACTCGAACCTGGCGTCGAGTGGATCGGCCGGATCGAGCACGATCCGCCCGGCGATGGAGAGGGTGAGCAAGGCTGGCACACCGGCTTCTACGATGGCCGCGGCCAATCCGTTCACCTCCTCGGCGGTGAACAGGTCCAGCAGCGCCGAAGCGGTCACCAGATCGGCCCCGGCCAGGTCGGCGGCACGCAGTTCGGCCAGGTCGCCCAGCCGGGTTTCCACGGTGCGGTTCGCGCTGGTCAGGTTGGCCTCGGCGAGGGCGAGCAGCCTCGGGTCGTAGTCGTGCAGGATCCAGTGCTGCGGACCGTCCAGGCGGCCGGACAGCCAGCGGCACTGCGACCCGGTGCCGCAGCCCAGGTCCCGGATGACCAACGGGGTCCGGGCGGGCAGCGCCGCGCGCAGCGGGTCCAGGAGGTCGGTGGCGCGGGCGTGCGCGTCGGCCGGTTCCCGCAGGGCCAGCCATTCCGGGGCGTAGGTCATGCGCGCAGAGTAGCCAGCAGCTGCGCCAGTTCCCGGGCCGCTTCGTCCCAGGTGGACAGCACACCCCGCCGTCGGCGGGCGGAAACCCGCAGGTCACGCCGCAGGTCGTCCTCGGTGAGCCAGCGGCGCAACGCGGCGGCCAGCGCGGTCACATCCCCGGGTGGCACCAGCAGCCCGCCGTCGCCGAGGGCCTCGGGCACGCCGCTGCCTCCGGTTGCCAGCACCGGGATGCCGCGGGAGAGGGCCTCGGTGACGACCATGCCGTAGGTCTCGGCTCTGGAGGGCAGCACGAGCAGGTCGGCGGCGGCGTACTGGCGTTCCAGGGGCATGCCGGTGCGTGGGCCGAGCAGCCGGATCCGCTCACCCAGCCCGTGCCGCTCGATCAGGTCCCGGACCAGGCGCAACTGGCCGGGGTCGCGCAGCGGTCCGACGCAGGCGCACTGCCAGGGCAGTCCGCCGAGTTCAGCGAGGGCCTGGACGAGCAGGTCGTGGCCTTTGCGCGGGGTCAGCGAGGCCACGCACAGCAGCTGGGAGCGGCCATCGGTGCCGGCGGCGATCGGCGCCGGGTCCACCCCGGGCGGCACGGTGTGCACCCGGTCCGGGTCCAGGCCGTGCCGTTGCACCAGCCGCCAGGCCGCCCAGGCGCTGGTGGCCACCACGGCGCGGGCCAGGTGCAGGCTGTCCCGCTCGGCCGCGTCCAGGGCGGCGGCCAGGGCCGGGTCCAGGCCGGTCTCGTCTGCCAGCGGCAGGTGCACCAGTACGACCAGGTTCAGCCGCGCCGCCTCGGGCCGCAGCAACTCGGGCACTCCACAGGCGACCAGCCCGTCGAAGAGCACCACCGACCCGTCCGGGCAGGCCGCCAGCGCGGCGGCCAGTCCGTGCCGGGCCGCCAGGTCGGGCTGTGGCCAGGCACCTGGCACCCGGATCTCGCGCACCCCAGCGCCCGCGGCGGACAGGGCCTGGCTGACCCGGCGGTCGTAGACGTTGCCACCGCTGGGGGCGGCGCGGTCGTCGACGTCGCCGGGCAGCACGAACCACACGGTCACAGCGGACGTTCGTAGCTTGCCCAGGCCACGTGCGACTCGTGCAGGGTGACCTCGATCTTGGCCAGCCCGCGGGCGCCCTCGCCGAGCGCGCCGGCGTGCACGGCGTCGGCGAGCAGGTCGGCGATGTGCTTGGCCAGGAATTCCGTCGAGGTGTTGATTCCGGCGAATTCGGGTACGTCGTCCAGGTTCCGGTAGTTGAAACCGGCCAGCACCTCGCCGAGCTTCTGGGTGGCCAGTCCGATGTCGACGACGATGTTGTCCGAATCAAGCTCGCTCCGGCTGAACCGGGCGTCGACCACGAACGTAGCTCCGTGCAGGCGTTGCGCCGGACCGAAGACCTCGCCTCGGAAACTGTGCGCGACCATGACGTGATCACGGACGGTAATGCTGAACAGGGTGACCTCCAGCGGAGAACGGGTAACGGTGCAACCTCCGGCCGAGCGTAGAACAACGTCAGGCCGGACTGGGGTGAGGAGAGGCCGGATGTACACGGAAGCCTTCAGCGATACCGACGTCGCGGAGTCCGACCTGGTCACGCGCAGGGGCACGTTCCGGGCCATCGCGTTCTGGGCGGACGGGCACGAGCACCTGGCGCTGGTCTACGGCCACGCGCGGGACCGGGCGGACGTGCTGGTACGCATGCACTCGGAGTGCCTGACCGGGGACATCCTGGGCGCCATGCGCTGCGAGTGCGGCGAACAACTCAACAGCGCCCTGGACGCCATCGTGCGCGAGGGCAGCGGCGTGCTGGTCTACCTGCGCGGCCACGAGGGCCGGGGCATCGGCCTGGTCGCCAAGGTCCGCACGCACGTGCTGCAGGACGAACTCGGACTGGACACAGTGGACTCGGCGACCGAACTCGGACTGCCCATCGACACCAGGGACTACGGCCCCGCCGCCAAGGTCCTCCGCCACCTGCGGGTCCGCTCGGTCCGCCTGCTGTCCAACAACCCGGACAAGTTCGAGGCCCTGGAAGCCCACGGCATCCCCGTGGTCGCCCGGGTCCCCCTGGTCATGCCGGCCAACCCGCACAACATCGGCTACCTCACCGCCAAACGCGACCGCCTCGGCCACGACCTCCCGCAGGTGGAGGTCTTCAGTGAATCCCACTGAGACCTCCCCCACCGGGGGACACCCGGGGAAACGCCGCAGCTCATCCCAGTCCCACACGCCACACCTGCGATCCTGGACCGCGTGGACGTGCTGACTTACGCGAGAGTGCTGGAGGTGTGCGCGCGCCTGGCGGGCCGCCTGTCCGACGACACCCTGGACGCCATCCGCACGCACTACCACGCAGGCGAACCCGGCCTCGCCGACGCGACCCTGCTGGTCACCCTGGCCTACCACGAGGTCGGCATCACCGAGGAGGAGCGCGACCTGATCCGCTCCGCCCTCCCCGACCCCGACAGCCCAGACCTGGCAGCCGTCCCCGCCCTGGCGACCATCCCGTCCCCACGCCACCACTTCACCCCCACCGCCCCCGCCGCGGCCCCCGACCCAGCCCCGGCAGACACCCTGCTCGCCACCGAAGCAGCCCAACACCACGCCGTCGAACTGGGCCGCACCTGGCGAGACCCCCTCCCCGGCGTCCGCGGCCCCGGCACGTGGGTATACGTACTCCGGGTAACCCCCACCGCGGACCCCCTCCACGCCTACGCCGCCCTGACCTCCCAACTGTGGCTGGTACTCCGCGAAACCTGGCCCCTGGAAGTCCTCATCGAGGGCATCCCCACCCCGCCCTACCAAACCGCCGCCCTGGCAGCCACCACCCAGGTCTGGTCCAACCCACCCGCCTGAGCGCGAGTGTTGGCCGTTGTCGTACACCGAGTTGGCCGTTATGGACGCCGAGTTGGTCGTTATGGACGGTGTGTTGGCCGAACTCGTACGCCACGTTGGCCGTTGTGGGACGCCGTAGGCCGCTGCGGTCGGGCGAAGCCCGGGACAGGGGGCCGGGGTGGCTTTTCGAAAACATCCCCCGAGCGGTTCCCCATCCCCGTCAGCCTGGAGAGGACACACCGCATCCTGGGCAAGCGGCCTGCAACCTGCCGCCGCATGCCCGCCCAACCGCAACGGGCTGCTTGCCCAGGATGTGGTTTGGTATCGGAGGGCTGACGGGGATGGGGAACCGCACACGAGCACTGCTCTTTGCCTTTGATCTTCTCCCCCCATCCTTTGATTTCTGCCCGTCCGGCGAGGACGCACTTGATCTTGATCTTCGCTCTTGACTGTCAACCCGAAGATCAAAAAGGGATGGCCTCGCCGGCCGGGCAGACCACCGGAGGGGTGGGGCAGATCAAGAGCCGGGGCAAGCGGGTTGCGGGGCGGGGTTTGGGCTGCCGACTTAAGACCCAGCGTGGCTCCGAGGGCTCGCGTGTTCTCCGTACGGCCTTCCGCCAGCCAACCACACCCCGATGAGCGGCCCCCGTCACGTTGGGTGGGTTTGGCGGCGGTTTGTGTTGCAGGGGCCGCTCATCGGGGTGTGGTCTGCATGCTCCAGGCCGTACGGAGAACACGCGAGAGCCCTCGTCGTGGGGGTTTCACCCCTCCGCCCCGGCCCGCCCCGTCCCACAACGGCCAACGTGGCGTACGACTTGGGCCAACTCGCCGTCCATAACGGCCAACTCGGCGTACCACAACGGCCAACACGCCGGAGGTATGGGAGCGGGCTGCCCACACCCCCAGGAATGGACAGCCCGCTACCAGATCAACTTTCTCGCAGCCTAGGCGCGAAGACGTTGAAGGAACGTTGAACTCCCAGTTCGGGCCTGGTATGCCGGGGGTGTGACGGCTGGGGGTATTGCGTGACGGTGGAGTTCCAGGTGCTGGGCAGTGTCGAGGCGCGGGCGGGGGGACGCCTGCTCGACCTGGGGCCTGCCCGGCAGCGGCGGGTGCTGGCGGCGTTGCTGGTCGAGGCCAATCAGGCGGTGACCACCGACCAGCTCATCGACCGGGTCTGGGGAGAGCGGTTGCCGCAGCGCGCCGCCGGGACGTTGCGCAGCTACCTCACCCGGTTGCGCACCATTCTCACCGAGGCCGGTGGCGTGGGCATTCAACGCCGCTCCGGCGGCTACGTGCTCGCCGTGGACGAACAGACCGTCGACCTGCACCGCTTCCGCCACCTGCTCGCCAAGGCGCGCGCCAGCACCGAGGACGCCGACCAGCTCGACCTGTTCGAGCAGGCGTTCGAACTCTGGCGCGGCGAGGCCTTCGCCGACCTGGACACGCCCTGGTTCACCGGCGTGCGCGCCACCCTGGACCGCGAGCTGGTCGCGGCCGAACTCGACCACGCCGACATCGCGCTCCGCCAGGGCAGGCACTCCGAACTGCTCCCCCGCCTCTCCGCCCAGACCGAGCGGCGGCCACTGGACGAGCGGCTGGCCGGTCAGCTCATGGTCGCGCTCTACCGCGGTGGGCGGCAGGCCGAGGCGTTGCAGGCCTTCCACCACATCCGCACCGCGCTGATCGAGGGGCTGGGCATCGAGCCGGGCGCCGAGCTGCGCGCGCTGCACCAGCGCATCCTGGCCGGGGACAGCGCACTGGCCGCGCCTGCCCCGGACGCCCCGGAGGCGAACTGGCGGCTGCTGCCCAGGGACATCGACGACTTCACCGGCCGGGACGCCGAACTCGACCTGGTGCTGGACCGCCTGCCCGCGGTGCCGGGGGCCAGCAGCGCGGTGGTGATCACCGCCATCGACGGTATGGCGGGGGTCGGCAAGACCGCCCTGGCCATCCGGGCCGCGCACCAGATCGCCGATCGCTACCCCGACGCCCAGCTCTTCCTCGACCTGCACGCGCACGCCGAGGACCACCAGCCCACCGACCCGGCCGCCGCCCTGGACAGCCTGCTCCGCTCGGTCGGCGTGCCCGGCGAGAAGATCCCGCACGACCTGCAGGCCCGCGCCGGACTCTGGCGCAAACAGCTCGCCGGCCGCAAAGCACTGCTGGTGCTGGACAACGCGGCCAGCGCCGCCCAGGTCCGTCCCCTCCTGCCGGGCAACCCGGAATGCCTGGTGCTGATCACCAGCCGGAACCGGCTCACCGACCTGGAAGCCGCGCACATCCTGTCCCTGGACGTGCTGCCCGACGGCGACGCCACCGCGCTGTTCGCCCGGATCGCCGGACCGGACCGGGCCGCCGCCGAACCCGCCGCGGTGGCCGAGGTCGTCGCGCTCTGCGGTCAGCTCCCACTGGCCATCCGGATCGCCGCGGCCCGGCTGCGCAGCCGTCCGAAGTGGACGGTGGAGCACCTGGCGACCCGGCTGCGCGACGAACGACGCCGACTCGGCGAACTGGCCACCGGCGACAGCGGCGTCGCGGCCGCCTTCGCGCTGTCCTACCAGCAACTCACCCCCGCCCAGCAGCGGCTGTTCCGGCTGCTCGGCCTGCACCCCGGCGCGGACTTCGACTCCTACGCCGCCGCCGCGCTCACCGAGGACGAGGAATTCACCGCCGAAACGGGCCTGGAAGACCTCCTGGACGTGCACCTGCTCCAGCAGCAGGTCGCCGGCCGCTACCGCTTCCACGACCTCTGCCGCGCGCACGCCCGGCAACTCCTCGGCTGCGGCGAGACCGAGGACGAGCGGCAGGCCGCGCTGGGCAGGCTCTGCGAGTACTACCGGCACACCACCGCCACCGCGATGAACGCCCTGGTCCCGGTGGACAAACACCTCCGCCCGGACCTGCCCGCCGCCACCCTGGCCGCGCCGGAGCTGACCAACCGGCTACAGGCGGCGGGCTGGCTGGAACACGAACGCGCCAACCTGATCACCACCGCCACCCACGGTCTGCCCGGGCACGCCGCCTTCCTCTCCGCCGCGCTACAGCACTACCTCAACTTCCGCGGCTACTACGACGACGGCCAGATCCTGCACCGCAAGGTGATCGACCTGGCGCACGCCGCCGGTGACGGCGGACTGGAGGGCCAGGCGCAGTACCGGCTGGGCTACGTCTACTGGTGGCAGGGCCGCTACCCCCTCGCGCTCACCCACCTCCAGCGCGGCCTGGAACTCGCCGAAGCCGCCGGACTCGCCGGAGTGCAGGGCTACGCGCAGGCCGGACTCGGCTTCACCCACCGCCGCCTCGGCCGCCACGAACAGGCCCTGGTGCACTTCCAGCGTGCCCTCGCCCTGGCCGAACAGGCCGCCGACCTCAGTCTGCAAGGACACGTGCTCACCGGCCTCGGCCACACCTACCCGTGCCTCGGCCGGGCCGAGCAGGCGGTGGAACACCTGCGCCGGGCGGTCGCGCTGGCCGAGAGCACCGGCGACCGGCAGGTCGACATCGGCGCCCGGATCGGCCTCGGCGCGGCCTACCGCGGATTGGGCCGCTACGACCAGGCGCTGGCCGAACTGGACCGGGCGCTGTCGGTGGCCAAGGACACCGGCGACCGCGGCCTGCACGGCTACGCGCTGCGCCAGCTCGGCGACGTCTGCCTGGACACCGGCGACCTCAGCGCCGCGGGCGAGCACTACCAGCAGGCCCTCACCCTGGCCAGGGCCATCGGCAGCCCAGGCCACGAATCCGAAGCGCTGGTCGGCCTCGGCGAGACCGCCCGCTGCACCGGGATGTTCGAGCTGGCCCTGGACTACACCCAGCGGGCCGAGGCCCTGGCAGGCGAGGTCGGCGACCAGTTCCAGCAGGCCGTGGCCAACCGCGGCCTGGCCCGCACCCACCACGGCCTTGGCCAGCAGCGCGAAGCCCGGAAACACTGGCAGCGCGCCCTGGACCTGTTCACCGAACTCGGCATGCGCGAGGCCGACGACATCCGCGGCGAACTGGCCAAACTGGACGTCGAACGCGCCGAGTAGCCGGGATTTCACTGCCAGGACGGGAAATTTCAGTTGGCCCGCCGGTAAACGCCGGGCGCACCCATACTTCGGCGCGTGGCCGATGACTACACCCTGCGCCGGGTTCCGCCCGCGGCGCGGCACGGTTGGCGGACGGTGGCCGTGCAGTCCTTCGGCCAGGCAGGCAACATCGGGCTGCTCATGCTCGGCGCGTTATTGGGGCTGTCACTGGGTTTCTGGCCCGCGGCCGGAGTCCTGGCACTGGGCCTGGCGATCCAGACCGCGGCGCTGCTCGCGATGGGCATCATGGGCATGCGCGAGGGACTGGCCACCACCGTGCTCACCCGGTGGACCGGACTCGGCCGGTACGGTTCGGCCATTCTCGGCCTGGTGCTCGCCTGCTGCGTGACCGGTTGGTTCGGGGTGCTCAACACCGTTGTGGCGCAAGGCTTCCACACCATCGTCGGCGGCCCGCGGTGGGTATGGGCGCTGGCCACCGGCGCGGCGATCACCGTGATCGTGATGTTCGGCTTCACCGTGATGGCCCGCACCGCCGCGGTCACCGCACCCGCTTTCCTGGCCCTGGCCGGATATCTGGCCCTCACCCAGCTCTGGGACCGCCCGCTGGCCGAACCCACCGGCGCCCTGTCGGTGCCGGCCGGGGTGACCGCGGTGGTCGGGGTGTGGATCATCGGTATCGTGGTGGCCCCCGACATCACCCGCTTCACCCGCGACCGCGCCGACGTGCTGCGGCTGACCCTGTTCGGCACCGTGCTCGGCCAGCTGCTGATCGGCCTGTGCGGCATCGCCCTGGCGCTGGCCTTCCACACCACCGACGTGGTCACCATCGTCACCGCGGGCTCCGGTTTCCTGGGCATCGCGGTGCTGATCACCGCCACCGCCAACATCCAGAACCTCAACCTCTACGTCGGCACCCTCAGCCTGGCCAACGCCCTGGACACCCTGTTCGGCCGCCGCCCCAGCCCACGCCTGCTCACCCTGGGCATGGGCCTACTCGGCGCGCTCGCCTCCGCCACCGGCCTACTGTCCACAGTGGAGGGTCTGCTGGCCGTGCTGGCCGGGGTGCTGCCGCCGGTGGTGGGCATCGCCACCGCCGAGTACTACCTGGTGCGCCGCTGGCGCCCGCTGCTGGAGCACAGCCGACCCAGCGACGCGCTGCCCCGGCACGCCCCGGCCTGGCTGCCCGGCGCGCTGCTGATCTGGCTGGCCACCGCCGCGATCGGCTTGCTGGTGCCGTGGGGCATTCCGGCGCTCAACGCGTTGCTGTCCGCGTTCGGGCTGACCGTGCTGGCGGGCTGGTTCAGTCGCCGACGATCTCCGCGGTGGTCCGGACCTCGCCGAGTCGAGGAAACACCACGGTGAGCGCGGACTTGTGTGCCAGCGCGGACAATCCGGTCATCGCGTCGGAGACCGCGACCGTCTCGTAGCCGTGATCGGCCGCGGCCCGCAACGTCGACTCCACCCCGAACTCGGTGGCGATCCCGCCGAACACCAGCGTCGTCACACCCAGGCCACGCAGGTGCGCGTCCAGTTCGGTGCCGTAGAACGCGCCGATGGTGTGCTTGGTGATCAGCTTCTCCCCCGCCGCCGGATCCAGGCCCGGGTCGAGTTCGCTGCCCTCGGGCTGTTCGACATTCGGCCGGTGCGCCTGTACGAGGACGATCGGCGCGCCCGCGGCCCGGAAGGCGTCCCGCAGCCGGATCGCGTTGCCCAGCACGGCTTCACCGGTGTGCGGGGTGGTCGGCAACGCGATGATCCGGCGCTGGAGGTCGACCAGCACGAGCGCGGTGGTGGAGTTGATCGTGGTCATACCCACAGCCTAGGCAAGCCCCCGTGTTGGCCGTTGTCGTACGGTGTGTTGGCCGTTGTGGACGGCGAGTTGGGCCAACTGGTACGCCGATTTGGCCCAAGTGGGCGTACCAGTTGGCCCAAGTGGTACGGGGGGCGCGGATCACGCCGGCGAGTCAGTGTCGGTGCCTGGTGGTTCACTCGGACCATGGCCACTTCCGTGCTGCACGCGCCGCCCACCCGCGTCCACCGCGAGGACCTCGCCGTGCTGGAACAGACCGCGGCGGACGAATTGCCCGCCATCCAACAACTCTGGCCCGCCTTCGAGCGACTGGTCGGCCTGCGCGGGCGCAAGATGTACACGCGGATCGACGAGCGGGCGGGCACCTACACCGTGTGCACCCCGGTCAAGCCCGAGGACCGCCCGGACCAGCTCGGCCTGCGGACCGGCATCCTGGCCGGCGGCTGGTACCTGCGCGGCAGTCTGGTCGGCGAACCCGACCGGACCTATCCGCACATCGGCGACGGCATGGCCGAACTCAAGGCTGGCAGGCCCGTGGACGAGTCCCGGCCGCTGGTGGAGTTCTACCGCAGGCACGGCCACATCGAGCTGTGGCTGCCGATCCGGCCGTGACCACCGACCGCCGACTCACCGCCAGGACGGCAGCCACAGTTCGGCCTGCCAGTGGCCGTTGGTGATCGAGTCGCCGTTGAGGATCGGCCACAGCCAGCCGAAGTTGGCCACCACCAGTCCCACGTACAGCGCCACCACCAGCAACCCGGTGCGCCGCCGTTCGTCGCCGTCCCCTGCCCTGCCCAGGATGTGCCCCAGCGACAACACCAGTCCGAGCACCAGGAAGGCGGACACCGGGGTCATGTAGAAGAAGTACATCTGGCGGTCCAGGTTGACGAACCAGGGCAGCAGGCCCGCGAGGTAGGCCACCAGCACGGCCGCGTACCGCCAGTCCAGCCTGCCGATCATCCGCCACAGCGCCCAGCCCAGCATCGGGAAGGCCAGCCACCACATCGCGGGCGTGCCGATCAGCATGGTCGCGCTGACACAGGTGGATTCGCCGCAGCCGGTGGTGGAGTTGTCGAAGTGGTAGAGCATCGGGCGCAGGCCCATCGGCCAGCTCCACGGCTTGGACTCCCACGGGTGTGCCTCGCCCGGCTTGGTCACCAGGTCGCCGTGGAACTCCAGCACGTCCGCCGAGTAGCTGAACAGCGAGCGCAGCGCGGGCGGGAAGATCAACTGCCAGTGGTCGAACAGGTGCCTGCTGAACCCGGTCTCACTGGCGAACCAGGCCCACCAGGTGGCCAGGTACACCAGGATCGGCACCACCAGCAGCGCCCACAGGCCGGGCAGCAGATCCCGCCGCAGCGCGCCCCGCCACGGATGCGCCACGCCTGCCGTCCGCCGGGCCGAGGCGTCCCAGACGATCATCAGCACGCCGAAGGCCGCCGCCCAGTACAGGCCGCTCCACTTGGTGCCGCAGGCCAGGCCGAGGCTGACCCCGCACAGCAGGCGGTACCAGCGGAAACCCAGCCGCAGACCGAAGTCCGAGCTGGTCACCCAGCCCTCGCGCAACGCGATGGCCAGCCGGTCCCGGACCTGATCGCGGTCCAGCAGCAGGAAGCCGAAGGCGGCCAGTACAAACAAGGCCAGGAAGATGTCCAGCATCGCGGTGCGGCTCATCAGGTGCAGCACGCCGTCGCAGATCAGCAGCACCCCGGCGATCGCGCCGAGCAGGGTGGACCTGGTCAGCCTGCGCGCGATCCGGATGATCAGCAGCACCATCAGCGCGCCGCACACCGCCGCGGCGAGCCGCCAGCCCCAGCCGGTGTAGCCGAAAACCGCTTCGCCGAGTGCGATCAGCTGTTTGCCCAGCGGCGGGTGCACCGTCCACTTGAAGCCCGGATTGTCCTCGTACCAGCCGTTGCGCAGCATCTGCCAGCCCTGCCACGCGTAGTACTTCTCGTCGAAGACCGGGGTGCCCTTGTCCGTGGGATAGCCCAGGTTCTGCAACCGGATGATCCCGCCGAGCACGGTGAGCACGATGGTGACGACCCAGCCGCGCAGCCGGTCGGTCGGCATCGGCCTGCCGAGCAGGCTGGCCTCGCGGAACGCACCCGGGCTGGAAGTGGCGGCGGCTGTCACGCCACCCGATCGTAGGGGGACGCCGGACGCGGCCGCGATCGGGTTCCTTGCTCAGGAAAACAGATCCACCAGCGCCTCGCCGCGGGCGGTCTGGCGCAGCCGGACCTGGCGGCCCTGGCGCTGCCGGTCGATCAGGCCAGCGGCCTCCAGTGCCTGGCAGTGGTGGGTGGCGGTGGCCGGGGCGACCCCGAGCAGGGTGGCGACCTCGGCCATCGCGGGCTGGTGCGCGCAGTGCCGCAGGATCCGGGCGCGGGCCGGGCCGAGCAGCGCGCTGAGCGGATCGTCCGCGGGCGGCGGGTCCTGGCCGTGCAGGATCGCGGTCAGGCCGGGCACCGCGTAGGCCAGTTCGATCCGGTCCGGGTGCTCCAGGCTGAACGAGGCCGCCTTGGGGCCGGTGGCCAGCGGGATGAGCACCAGGCGGCGGCCGTCCCGCTCGGTGTCGGCGGTGGTGCCGGTGGTGCACTCCAGCCGGGTGCCGCGGACCCGCCAGCAGTGGTTGCCCAGCACGGTCAGCGCCACCGGCAGCGCGCCGGTGACCGCGGCGGCGCCAATGCGTTCGGTCTCCCGCCACAGCACCGGCCGGATCCGCTGCCAGACCGGCGTGTAAGCCTGCCAGATCGCCTCGAAGGCGCGGGCGAAGGCGGTGACGTAGGGGCGCGGCTGGTCGATGAGCCGTTGCCAGGCCACCGGGATGTGCCCGTGGAACTCCTCCAGGAAGAACTGGGCCTGTTCGGCCACCGCCTCCGGATTCTGCTCGCCCACCTGCGCCAGGGACTGCCGGATATCGGTCTCGACCTTGGGGATGAGGCAGTCCGGGATGCCCAGCCGATGTGCCCGCAACGGCAGCAGCGTTTCCAGGTCCGCGGCGGGCAGTGTGCTGCGCACCTGCGCCCGCAACTGGGCCGAGACGTGCTCGGGTGCGGCCCCCAGCGCGTCCAGGAGCAGCGAGAACAGGGACGAACCCGGCTGGTGCAGCACCGAGACGGGCAGCGTCTCCAGCGGTGCGAGCGAGATCGCGGTGCCGAAGCTCGCGGCCAAGGTCCCCTCCCCCGGAATTCGCCGACCGCGGACATTTTGACGATCCTCGAAGAGATTGCGCAATGGCGGTGCAGCGGATGTGATGTCCTCCTGCGGCGCCGAGGAAGGGTCGGCACCCGTGGATGAGGGGGCGGTGCGCCGGTGAGTGCCCGGAGTTGTGCGTGATCGACTCGTCGGTCAGGATCACGCGCTTCGCCGTGGTGGCCACCGGCGCACCGAGGGGAAACCGGGCTCAGCCGGTGCCGATGGCGAACAGGTGCAGCTGCCGGTCGCTGGGCAGGGTGACACTGGCGATGGTCTTGCCCGCTGGGGCGTCGTAGGGCGTGGTGGCGAAGACGAACGCCGGCCCGGTGCCGCCCGAGGACACGTTGCGGTACTTGGGATGCGCGAGGACCGTGTTGCCGAACACCGGGGTGGTGGCGCTGCCGCCGGGCAGCACCCAGTCGCCGAAGGACATATCCGCCGGTGCCGTGCTGCCGTCGGTGAAGGTGACCGTCGCGGTCCCCCGGTGGTCGCCATTCGCCGCCGCGCCAACGAAAACCAGCCGCTTCGGCGCGCCGGAGAGTGCGACGGTCTGGCCGTCCGCGGCGACGTTGTCCGGTCGTCCGGGCGGCGAGGCGGGCCAGGTGAACTTCGTGCCCGCGACCTCGACCTGTTGGCCGCCGGTGAGTCCGGCCGCGGCGAGGGCCTGGCGGGAGTAGCTGTTGCCGCCGCCGTCCAGGTTGGCCTGGGACTTGTCGTTGTCGTCGGCGATCCCGGTGTTGCCGTAGCGGGTGACCAGGCTGCCCTCGGCCGCGACCAGCACGGTGACCGTACTGCTGACCGTGCGGTGCGCGCCGGTGATGGTCACCGGGATGTCGTGGTAGCCCTCGGCCGCGCTCGCGCTGACCTGGTAGCGGGCCTGGCCGTCGTCGAGCCGGAACCGTTGCGGCCCAGTGACACTCAGCCCGGCGGGCGGGCTGGTGGTGACAGTGAGCGTGCGATCGTCCCCGGCCAGCCTGCGCGCGTCCACGGTGAACTCGCCGGTGCCGCCGGGCCGCACGGTGATCAGGTTGCTCGCACTGGCCAGGAAGTCGTGCTCACCGTCGCGATAGGACGGTGGGGCCTGCTCGCGCTCGCTGGCCCACTGCTTGTCCGGGGTGGTGGACAGGTCGAAATCGAGCCGCCCGCCGGTGCTGATGATCTCCCTGGGCAGCCCGGTGCGCTCGTGCTCGCGGCCGTTGAGTTCCAGCTCCCGCACGTACATCGCGGTGCTGGACGCCTTGGGGGCGCGGATCTCCAGGTCCCGGCCGGGCAGGTCGAGCACGGCGCGCGGGAACAGCGGGCTGTGCACGGCCAGATCCGAGGTGCCGGGGGTGGCCGGGTAGATGCCCAGCGCGGCCCAGACGTACCAGGAGGACTGGGCGCCGAGGTCGTCGTTGCCGGGTTCGCCGTCCGGGGTGGGGCTGAACAGGGTGGTCATGATCTGCCGCACCACCTGCTGGGTGCGCCAGGGCCGCCCGGTGTGGTTGTACAGCCAGGGAATCCCGAACGCGGGCTCGTTGCCCGCCCACATGTAGGGCTGCAGCGGACCGGCGTTGAGCTTGGTGGTGAAGGTGTCCAGCCGTGCCGCCGCCGCGTCCCGGCCACCCATCGCGGTGATCAGCCCGGCTGGGTTGTGCGGCACCATCCAGGTGTACTGCACCGCGTTGCCCTCGTCGAACCCGTCCTGGCCGAATCCGCCGGTGGGCGGGATGAAGGCCGGGCCGTCCGGGAACCGCCCGTCGCCACCGCGCGGCTGGATGTGGCTGGTGGCCGGGTTGAACAGGTTCTGCCAGTTCTGCCCGCGGCGCGCGTACTCCGCCGCGGTCTTGCGATCACCGGCCGCCTTGGCCAGCTGGGCGATGGCGAAATCGTCCACCGACCACTCCAGGGTGATCGAGGCGCCCACCCGGTTGTGATCACCGCGGGCCACCTCGGTGTTGGGCAGGTAGCCGCGCTTGACGTACTCCCCGATCCCCGGCCGCTCCTGGTAGGCCCCCGGCGTGGTGTCCACCGTGGTGGCGCCCTTGATCAGGTAACGCAACGCGGTCGGCAGGTCGAAATCCCTTGCCCCATAAGCGTGCAGGTTCGCGATCAGCGGCACCGAGCTGTCCCCGGTCATCTGCGCGGTGTAGTCATTCGCCAGCGGCCAGCGCGGCCACCATCCGCCCTGCACCGCGTCGTTGACCAGCGACTGGGCCATGTCGCTGGCCTGGCGTGGCCAGAGCAGCGCGTGCAGTGGAGCGAGGCTGCGGTAGGTGTCCCAGTCGGAGAAGTTGGCGTACTGGGTGCGCCCCGCGGGCAGGGTGTGGATGCGATCGTCGAAGCCGGTGTAGCGCCCGTCCACGTCGTTGAACGTGTTGGGGTGCAAGAGCGAGTGGTAGAGCGCGGTGTAGAAGGTCTTCAGCTCACCGGTGTTCGTGCCCGCCACCCGGATCTTGCTGAGTTCGGTCCGCCACTTCTCCCGGGTCTCCCGCCGCACCTGGCCCGCGTCCCAGTGCGGGATCTCCTGCGCCAGGTTGAGTTTCGCCCCGTCCACCCCGACGAAGGACAACGCCACCTTGGCCTTGACCTGGGTGCCGGGGAAGCTCAGATACGCCCCCGCCCGCGGCGACCTGACACTGGAACCGCCCGCGGTGACGGTGTTCCCGTCCCAGGTTCCCTTGGCGGTGAACGGCTGGTCGAAGGTGATCGCGTAATGCATCGTGTACTTGTTCGACTTCCCACAGAACCCGCCGGTGCTCGCCGACCCGGTGACCGTGGTGTCGTTCTCGATGTTCACCTGTGCGGCGGAGTTCCCGGACAGGCTCGCCCCGCCCTTGATCAGCACATGCCCACCGGCCGGGAAGGTGAAGGTGGCCAGTCCGGTGCGGGTGGTGGCGGTGAGTTCGGCCCGGACCTTGGAGTCCTCCAGGGTCACCGCGTAGTAGCCGGGTTCGGCCTGCTCACTGCTGTGCTGGTACTTCTCCACCCGCTCCCAGGGCTTCGCGCCGATCTCCCCGGTCACCGGCAGGATCGGCACATCGCCGAAGGCACTGCATCCCACGCTGGCGTGCGTGAGACTGAAACCTCGGATCTTGTCGTTGTGGTACTGGTAGCCCGCGTACGAGCCGAGCGTGTCCGGCGAGAACTGCGTCATCCCGAACGGCACCGAGGGCCCGGGGAAATTGTTGATCTCCCCGGCCGCCGCGTTGGCCAGCCCGGTGCCGATAAACGGGTCCACGTAGGCGGTCGGATCGGCGACCAGTGGTGGCGGCGCGGGTTCGGCGGCCGCCACCACCGGGGCCCCGAACACCAAAGCCGCCGCCGCGATCACCAGTCTGTTGGCACGCACGTGGACCTCCCAGCACCAGTCGACAGATCGGAGCTTTCCGCCCGGGATCAGGTCGTGTCAACGAGCCGGCGGCGGTTCTGACTGGTTCCGGACATCAAGATCAGCGAGGGCTACGCCGGGCCTGACCCGGTGACCGGGACGGCGCTGACACCGGTGTTGACGGGCAACTCCGCCAGCAGTTCCTTGAGCACCGGGTCGGTCTCGCGGTGACGCTGCTGCAACGCGGCGACCTTGGCGGCGAAGTCCGGGTCGTCCTCATCGGTGATGTCGTAGGCCTCGAACCGCTCCAGCAGGCGCATGCCCTCGCGTTCGGTCCTGGTGTGCGCGGGGTGGGTCAGGTAGTCCCAGTAGGCGTCCAGGTCTTCCAGGGCGAACACCGCGCCCCAGTCGAAGCCGCCGCTGCCGAACTCGCGGCCGACGATGTAGGACTTGACCACGGGGATCTCCCGGCCCTGGGTGTGCATGAGTTCCAGGGCTTCCTCGATCTGTTCCTGGGTGACGCCGGCCTTCAGCTTGAACCGGTTGCCGTGGTAGATCATCGAATTCTCCTTGTGTCGCAGTGGGTTTGCCGGATTCAGCGGGTGAAGGAGGCGGCCAGGCGGCGGTGTTCCAGGACGGTGGCGACCAGGAAGCCGCCCGCGCCGGCGATGGCCAGGGCCCAGAACAGGGCGGGGCTGCCGAGGAACAGCGAGCCCGCGGAGAGCAGCGCGAGGTAGGCGCCCAGCAGGTAGTGCAGCGGGTTGCCGCGCACGGCGCCCTCGCCCAGGTACAGCAGGCCGACCACAAAACCGGCGCCCGCCGGCCAGAGCAGCGACTGCACGTTCGGCATGTCCGGCAGCGTGTGCAGGCTGGAGATGAGCAGGAACAGGCCGCCCATGCCGACCACCCAGGCTCCGCCGATCAGCTTGTGCGACAACAACTCCCGGCCACTGAGGCTCTTCTGGGCGCGCAGTGCGGCGGCGATGGCCAGCACGGTGCCCACCAGGAATCCGCCGAGCAGCAGGATCATCGGCAGCCAGCCGGGCAGGGCGAGCAGCGGGGTTTCGCCCCGGCTCAGGGCCGCGGCGCCGTGGCCGAGGAGGTAGGCGAGTCCGAAGCCGACGTAGACGGGGCGGCTGTCGATCTCGCCGGGGCGGGCGGTGCCGCGGGCGATCATCGGGGCCGGGCGGGTGGCGGTGGTCATGGCTGGGGCCTTTCCGGAGTGGGGGCGGAACAGAGGTGGGACAGGGGAATGGCGATGCGCTGGGTGATGTCGGCGGGCCACGGGAAGGGGGTGCGCACGGCGCGCTGGTGGGCCAGGCCGTGCAGGCCCAGCCACAGCGCGACCGCGTCGGTCTCCGGGGCCTGGCTGGTGCAGTGGCCCGCGGTGACGCAGTCCCGCAGGATGCGGGTCAGGATGCCCAGTGCTTCCGCGCCGAGGGCGGTCAGCAGGTCGGTGGTGAGGCCGCCGCGGCCGACCACCGGTTTCCACGCGCCGTCGAACATGAGGCGGTAGCGCTCGGGGTGGTCGCGGGCGAAGCCCAGGTAGGCCGCGCAGACCGCGCGCAGCCGGTGCCGGGGGTCCTCGCCCGCCTGCTCGGTGGCGGCCCGGAGTCGGCAGGCCAGGTCGGCGAAGGCCTGGCGCACCACCGCGAGCATCAGGGTGGGCTGGTCGGGGAAGTGCGGGTAGATCGACGGGGCGGCGATGCCCGCGCGCCGGGCCACGGCCCGCAGGGTGACCGCCCGTTCGTCGCCACCGGCCTCGATCAGTGCGGTGGCGGAGGCCAGGATCTCGGTGCGAAGCAGGGCGCCCGCACCGCGGCGGTTCCTGGCGTGGCAACGCGGTTCGCCGCCTGCGGTGGGCATGGCCGCTATCCGACGATGACGACTTTGCCCAGCACGGTGCGCGATTCGGCGAGGGCCAGCGCCGCACCGGCCTCGGCCAGCGGGAACTTCGCGGCGATCTGCGCGGTGAGCACGCCCTCGTCCAGGAGTCGCAGCACCTGGGTGAGGTCTTCGGCCAGCCGGGCGCGGAAGATGGCCAGGCTGCGCTTGCCCGCCCAGAAGTTGTAGAACTTCGCGCTCTTGCCGTTGGGCAGCAGGTGCCACATCAGCAGGCGCCCGAAGGACTTCAGCACCGGCAGCCGGGAGTTTCCGTCCTCGTCCTTGGTGGCCGCGGTGCCGTAGGAGACCAGGGTGCCGCCGCGGCGCAGCAGTCCCCAGGACTCGTGCAGCCCGGCGCCGCCGACGTGGTCGAACACCGCGTCCACGCCCTGCGGTGCGATCTCGCGGATCTGGCGGTACAGGTCGGGGTCGCGGTAGTCGACCGGGATGGCGCCCAGTTCGCGCACCGAGTCGTGGTGCCGCGCGGCGGCGGTGCCGATCACCGTGATCCCGGCGTGCCGGGCCAGCTGCACGAGGGTGGATCCGACGCCGCCGTTGGCGCCGAGCACCACGATGGTCCCGCCCCTGGCCACCCCGGCGGTGCGGTGCAACATCTGCCAGGCGGTGATCCCGTTGACCACCAGCGTTTCCGCCTCGGCCGGGTCGACTCCGTCCGGCACCGGCACCAGGTCGGCGGCGTCCAGGACCAGCGAGCTGGCCCAGCCGCCGATCTTGGTCACCGCGGCGAAGCGGCGGCCGACCAGCTTGGCGTCCACCCGCGGTCCGACCGCGGTGACCGTGCCGACCACGTCGTAGCCGGGCACGAAGGGGAACGCGGGCTGGTCGTAGTACTTGCCCCGGCGCATCTGCTGTTCGGCGAAGGACACCCCGGTGGCGTCCATCCGCAGCACGACCTGGCCGGCGGCCGGCGCGGGCAGCTCCCGGACGCGCACCTGGAGGCCGTCGACCTCGACCTTTGCGGGCAGCACGACCTCGGTGGCGCTGGTGGTGACGGTGCTGGTGCTCATCTGGGCTCTCCTTCGGCGCTTGAACTTACGACCGTAAGGCTACGCACGTTCACTTAGCGAGCGCAAGAGCTAACACCTGTAAGTTTTTCTTGTAAGCTCACAGCCATGGACGACGACAGGGACGCACCCAGGCCCGCCCGTGCCCGCAACCGTCGCGGCGAGGGCGCCCGCCTGCGTGAGGAGATCGTGGCCGCGGCGGTCGCGCTGCTGGACGAGACCGGCGACGAGAGCGCGGTGACCCTGCGCGCGGTGGCCCGCCAGGTCGGCATCGCCGCCCCGTCGATCTACCGCCACTTCCCGGATCAGCCGAGCATCATGCTGGCCGTGGTGCAGCAGGCCTTCGACGAACTGGAGGAGCAACTGCGCGTGGCCAGGGACGCCGTCGACGAGCCCCGGACCCGTCTCTTCGCCGTCTGTATGACCTACCTGGGGTTCGCCCAGCTGCACCCCGGGCGGTACCGCACCATGTTCGGCGGGCTGTGGATGCCCGATCTGGACAACAGCGTGCTGACCGAGAGCGATATGACCGCGCTCGGCCAGGGCAGCCTGGCCCTGCTCGCCGAGGCCCTGGCCGACTGCGTCGCGGCGGATCTGGCCACCAGCACCGACCCGTTCGCCGACTCGGTCGCGCTGTGGCTGGGCCTGCACGGACTCGCGCACCAGCGGGCGGTCACCGTGGTCTTCCCCTGGCCCGCCGACCTCGCCGAACGCATGATCACCGCGCTGGCGCACCTGCGCGCGTAGCCGGATCACCGCGCTCTTGATGAGTGACCTAGGATTAGGTCGTGCAACCTAAACCGGGGTCGGCCGACCTGACCTTCACCGAGGCCGCACGCCGGAAGCAGATCGTCGCCGCCGCGATCGAGACCATCGCCGAACTCGGCTACGCCAAGGCCTCCTTCGCCCAGATCGCCCGCCGGGCCGGGCTGAGCAGCCCTGGGCTGATCTCCTACCACTTCGCGAACAAGGACGACCTGATCGGCCAAGTGGTGGCCGAGGTCTACCGCGTCGGCGGCGAGGTGGTGCGCCCGAACAGCGCGGCGGCCACCTCCGCCTGGTCGGCCCTGCGCGGCTACCTCGAAGGCAGCCTCGCCTTCTACGACACCCACCGCGGCCACCTGCTGGCACTGGTGCGGATCCTGCAGGGCCACCCCGAGGCGCTGAGCCGGTGGGCCGGGCCACGCAACGCCGCCGAACTGGCCGGGCTGGCCGAGGTGCTGGTCCGCGGGCAGCGCGCGGGCGAGTTCCGCGAGTTTGACCCCGGCACCGTCGCGGTGATCATCCGGCAGCTGCTCTCCGGCGCGCTGCAACACCTGCTGACCCAGCCGGCGGCGGACCTGACCGGCTACACCCGTGAACTGGTGACCCTGTGCGAACACGCCGTGGCGGCGCCGCGGCGACGAATCAAGGAGCAGCGATGACGAATCCGTTCACCCCGCGGGAAGACGCCGAGGACCTGGCCAAGGTGCTCCGCGAGGCCCGCGACATGCAGGGGGTTTCCGCCGCCGAGCTGGCCAGCCGCACCGGCGTGCGCACCATGGACGTGCTGGAGTTCGAGGCGGCCAGGGTCATCCCGGCCCGGGAGCCGTTCGCGGTGTACATGCGGGCGCTGGGGTTCGAGGCCTGAATCAGGACGCGGCGGCGAGGGTGTAGCCGAGGTCGGCGCAGGCCCGGCCAAGGGACAGTTCCAGGCCCGAATGTTCCAGTGGCAGCAGCACATCCGGCTTGCGAGGCAGGGCTGAGGCCGCCGGTGGGTCCCACAGGCAGATCGCGGGCGCACCCGAGTCCACCGCGGACTGGTACCAGAGGCCGTCCAGGTCCGGGTCGGCCGCGCGGATGGCGCGGGCCCAGGCCTGGGTGCGGTCGGTGGTGTCGGACCAGATCGCGGCGGAGGCGCCGACCTTGATCGGCCAGCGGCTGGTCAGGTCGAGCAGGCGCAGTGGGCGGCGCGGGCGCAGGATGACCAGGTGGCGGGCGTTGGCGTGCCGGTCGACGGTGGCGGTGTCCTGGAAGACCTCGGCCACCGAGGTCCGGGTGGACAGCGAGAAGTACAGCACGCCCTGGTCGTTGTCCCTGGTGAGCGAGCCGTCCTCGGCCAGCGGGTGCGGGTCGAAGTAGGCGTGCGGGAGTGGGCCGACGGTGCGGAAACCGTTCCAGCGCTGGGGATGCCGCCCGCCCGCGGCGAAGATCCGCACCAGCCGGGTCGAGGAGCCGACCGCGATCAGGTCCGCGGGCTCGATCGACTGGGCCAGCACGGTGGGCGCCGGTGGTGCGGGCAGGCGCGTCATCGTGCTGCCCAGTCTCGCAAGATCAGGCCTCGGCCACCAGGCCGGGGACCTTCTTGTCGGTGTTGTGCCGGAAGATGTTGACCGCGCCGACCACCGTGTCCGACTCATCGCGGATCGGGAAGACGTTGACCAGCGCCAGCAACCGGGTGCCGTCGGGCTGTTCGCAGATCACGTCGGCATCGCGCACGGTGCCGCCGTTGTTGGTCACCACGGCGGGCGGGGCGTGGTTGTGCGGCATCACCTCGCCGGAGGGGTAACGCAGCCGGAACGCGCCGCAGTACTTCTCCGAGGTGCCCAGTTCGGGGGTGCGGCCCCAGGCCGCGATGGCGGCCTGGTTGCAGGTGATCAGGGTGCCGTCGGTCTCCAGCACGTAGATGCCGACCGGGATGTCGTCAATGGCCTTCTGGTCCGCGAGCAGGCCCTCGGGGGCCAGTTTGCCGGACTCCAGGGCGCCCTGGAACTTCAGGCCGTCCAGTTCACCGCGGGTGATCTTGTCGATCAGGTCCATCTTGGTGTCCTTTCCAGCAACGCTGGTTCGCGGCGGCGGAGATTGTCCAATCTGCAACCAGTTCCAGCATGCCGCACCGGATGGCGCGCCGGTCGATTCGCGCGGGGAGTTCACCGGGATGGCCGGATCACCGGACCGGCCGGTTGATCTCCGGACGGTCCGGCGGCGGGTCAGGCCGAGCTGTCCCGGCAGGCGATCCGCTCCACCAGCCCCAGCCCGTTCCACCAGGAAACCGGGACGACGGCGACGGACTGGCCGTGTTGGCCGTTATGGACGGCGAGTTGGCCGTTGCGGACGGCGAGTTGGCCGTTGCGGACGGCGAGTTGGCCGAAAGGCGTACCAGTTCGACCAACACCATGTACGACAACGGCCAACACGCCGGCGGGGTACGGGCCGCCTAGGTCGCGGAGGGCACCAGGGTGGCGTCGATCCCCTCCCAGGCCGTCCGCAACGCGGCCAGGTCGGCCGGTCGTTTCTTCGCCAGGTTCGCCTGTTCCCGGACATCGGCGGTCAGGTCGAACAGGCTTTCCGCGGTCCCGTTGCGAACGTATTTCAGGTCGCCCCTGCGCAACGCGCGCTGGCCTTTCAGCCGCCAGAACAGGTCTCGCCGCGGCACCGGCGTGCCGCGGAACAGGTGCCCGGCCAGGCTGACCCCGTCCAGGGGGTGTGCCGGGGACGGGGTGGCGCGGGCGAGTTCGAGGAAGGTCGCGGTCCAGTCCATGGTGAGCACCGAGGTGTGCTCGACCTGCCGCGGGCGGAGTTGTCCCGGCCAACTCAGCAGGGTCGGCACCCGCAGCCCGCCCTCGGCGACCTGACCCTTGGCCCCGGCGAACGGCCAGGTGCTGGAGAAGCGCTCGCCGCCGTTGTCACTGGCGAAGAACACCAGCGTGTTGTGCAGCGCACCGTTGCGGCGCAAGGCATTGAGCACCTGACCGATCGCGTGGTCCAGGTCCTCCACCATTTCCCGGTACGTGGCAAGGGATCCGCCGTCGCGGTGTTGCAGCACGCCCTTCTCCCCCGCCTTGATCCGCGCGGTGAGTTCGTCGCTGATCTCCTTGTCCCCCGGGCCTTCCCACGGCCAGTGCGGGGTGGTGTAGTTCAGGTTGAGCAGCCAGGGTTTCCGGTGTTCCCGGCCAAGGAACTCGGTGGCCCCAGCCGAGGTCGTCGGCGAGGATGACCAACAGGTTGGGGCGCGGTGGTTTTCCGTTGCCCAGCGGCCGGAACGGCTCTTCGGCGGCGGTGGCCGCGCTGGGTGTGACGGCGGTCAGCGCGCCCGCGCCAAGCAGTCCGCCGAGCTGTCGCCTGCTGAGGTTTCCCGGTTCCCGCGTCACGGATCCGACGCTAGGGACCGGTTTCCGCGAGCGGCAGCCCGTCCCAGGATGTGACCCGGGTTACTGCGATTCCGGTCTCAGTTCGACCTGCCGGCCCACATCGTCGCCCTCAGCCGCGTCCAGCACCGCGTCCAGCAGCCCGGGGAACCGGGATTCCAGGTCGGCGCGGCGCAGGTTGACGAAGCAGCGGGTGCCCTCCTGGCGGGTCCAGGTGACGCCAGCGTCGCGCAGCACCCGCAGGTGGTGACTGAGCGTGGATTTGGCCACCGGGGCACGCAATTCGCCCCAGCCGCGTTCCGCGCCGTCGCCGAGCACCCGCACCAGGCCGACCCGGATCGGATCGCTGAGCGCGGACATGACCCCGATCAGGGTCAGCTCGGCGGTGTCTGGGTGCCGGACGTCCTTCACCGGACCATGATAACTTTTTCGATGTTCTATGAACGTCGAACTCGCGGGCGCGGCGTGGTGGCTAGGGTGCGCAGGCATGGATGCCGCTGATCTTGACCGCCGGGCCCGCACCCGGTCCGGCTGGATTCCTCCGCTGCTGGTCTCCCGGCTTCTTGAACTCGGCCATGGGAAAGAGGTGGAGTTCCAGGCAGGCCGTGGGGACTGGTTCTGCGCGCGGGAGTGGGCACGGCTGCTCGGTGACCAAGGGCGGCAGGCCGAGGCGCTGGAGGTGCTCGCTCCCTACGTCGCCACGGACTGGTGGCCGGCCGCCCAAGCCCAGGCGGAACTACTGGAGAGCTGGGGGCGGGCCGAGGAGGCGATCGCGCTGATCCGGCCGTACACCAGGACCGTAGGGCGCTCGCTGGAGTTTTTCGGGCGGTTGCTGGCCCGGCACGGACACCAGGAGGAGGCGCTGGTGTTGCTGGGCACCGGAATCGACGACTGGGCCCTGGCCGCCGCCCTGGTCGAGGTTGCCGAGGGGGCGGGGCGGGACGAGGACATCGCCGCGCAACTGGCCGCGCGGATCCCGGCCCAGCACCGATGCGACGGTCCTTGGTGCTGCCGCGGTCTCGACCAGGGCACGGCACTCGGCCTGCTCGCCACGATCCGCGAGCGCCAGGGCCGCGTCGACGAAGCGATCGCCCTGCTGCACACCCGGCACTTCCCCGGCGGGAACCATGACCAGTTGGCCGACCTGCTGGCCAGGCATGACCGGCTGGAGGAACTGCGTGCGTACACGGCGTCGGAGCACCACGGGCACGCCATGCGGCGCCTGGCCGAGGTGCTGGAAGAACGCGGTGACGTGGACGGCGCGATCGCCGTGTACCGGCAGCCGGGCGACTCACCGGCCCGTCAGTGTCTCGGTTCGGTCCAACTGGCGCAGCTCCTGATCCGGCATGGCCGGGGCGAGGAGGCGATCGAGGTGCTGCGCCTGCTCGCGGACTCTCCCGGTGGCGCGGAGGACTGGATCGTCGAGCTGCTGTGCACCCAGTACGCCGGCCAGGGCCGCGCCAGGGACGGCCTGGCCTACCTCGACATCCTCAAGGCGCGCCACGACGGCGAGGAGGACTGGGATTTGTTCAGGATCCGGCTTCAGCTCATGGCCGACCGCGGCCTACTCGATGAAGCGATCGAGCAGGCGCGGGCGCACCCCGAGGGCGACACCCCGTCCGCGGCCTGGACCATTTCCGACCTGCTCGCCGAGGCCGGCCGGACCGAGGAGGCGGTCGCGGTCCTGGCAGCGCACGCCCCCGCCAACTCCGAGGTGCTGGCGGGCCACCTCATCGACCTCGGCCGGATCAAGGACGCGGTGGCGGTCCTTCAGCAGCACGAGTCCTAGCCGGGTCGGCTCGGCGGTATCTGGGCGCCGGACGTCCTGCACCGGCCGAGATCACCGCCAAGACGGTCAACGACCAGTTCGCGCTCAACGTGACCGCGCCGGTCCTGCTCGCCGCCGCCGCACTGCCGCAGCTGGGCCCTGGAACTGGCCGCCGAGCGGGTGCGGGTCAACGCGGTCGCGCCGGGCCCGACCGAGTCCGAGGCCCTGGCCGTGTCCGGACTGCCCGCCGAGGTGGTCGAGCAGATCAAGCAGGCCGAGGCCGCCCGGGTCCACTGGGCCGCCGCGGCAGGCCGGCGGAGGTCGCGCTCTGGCTGCTGCACCTGGGCGATCCGGCGGTCACCTGGGTCACCGGGCAGGTGCTCACCGTCGACGGCGGGCTCGAACTGACGTGAGGTCTAGGCTGGACGGCGGGTCCTGATCCGGAGGTTGCCGATGTTCCTGCGCCGTTTCGCCCTGCTGGCCTCGATCATGCTGGGCGCGCTCACCCTCGGCGGCCCGGCCGCCCTGGCGGTCAGCACCGCGCCACCGGTGACCAGCACGGTCGAGACCCAGGAACTCCGCCGTCTCGGCCCGCTCGCCGACCTGGTCATCCAGCGCCTGCTGGTCGGCGATCTGGTGGCCGCGTCGAAATTCGGCACCGGCAAACCGATCGACGACCCGGTGCGCGAGCAGCAGGTCCTGGACGCGGTGCGGGCGCAGGCGGGTCCGCTCGGGCTGGATCCCGAGGCCACGGTCCGCTTCTTCCGGGACCAGATCACCGCCAACAAGATCGTGCAGCGCGGGCTGTTCGACCGCTGGACCCGGCATCCGGACCAGGCCCCGACCACCCGCCCCGACCTCAACCTGATCCGCCAGCGCTTGGACGAACTGGCCACCAAGCTGCTGGCCGAACTGGTGTCCACAAAGGACATCCGCAAGCCGGGAATCGGCTGCCAGGTGCAACTCCTGGTCGCCCAGCACGTCGGCGCGGCCCAGCACCGGCTGGACCGGCTGCACCGGCGGGCCCTGGACACCGGCGTCGGGTCGATCTGCTGACCTGCCCGCGATCCGGCGCCGCGGTCCACACCGGACTACGCTCAGCCGTGAGTGCGCGGGAGAGGAGCTGACCATGGCGGACAAGGACATTCTCGGCACCATCGACGAGCTGGTCGCCGAGGAGCGCGAGTTGCGCTCACACGGCACCGGCCTGACCGAGGCCGACCGCACCCGGCTGAAGTCCCTGGAACAGCAGCTCGACCAGTGCTGGGACCTGCTGCGGCAGCGGCGGGCGGCGGCGGAGTTCGGCCAGGACCCCGCGGACGCCACCACCCGCACCGCCGGTGAGGTGCAGGGCTACCTCCAGTAAAGCTCAGTACGCCGCCGTGTCGATGATGATCTCCGAGTGCAGGGTGCGGTGCACCGGGCAGCGGTCCGCGATCTCCATCAGCCGCGCCCGCTGCGCCGCGTCCAGCTGACCGGTGATCCGGATGGACCGCTCGATCCGGTCCAGCCTGCCGTCCTTGGTCTCGCAGTCCGCGCAGTCCCTGGCGTGCACCCGGGAATGCCGCAGCGCCACGCTGACCCGCTCCAGCGGCCAACCCTTGCCCTCGGCGTACATCCGCAGCGTCATCGAGGTGCACGCGCCCAGCCCGGCCAGCAGCAGGTCGTACGGGGACAGGCCGCTGTCCTCGCCCAGCGGGCGCGGCTCGTCGGCCGCGATCAGGTGGCGGCCGACGGAGATGGTCTGGCCGTAGGACCCGGTGCCGTTCTCGGTGACCAGCACGTGGCCCTCGGGTTCGGCGGCGGGCTCGGGCAGGTGCCGGGCCGCCCAGGTGGCGATCAGCGTGCCCGCGTAGTTAGCGTCGCCGGGGGTGCTCAGCTCGTGGTCGGCGCCGTCGAGGGCGAGGAAGGACTTGGGGTGCCGGGCCGCCTGGAAGATCCGGCGGGCGTGGTCCACACCCACCGCGTTGTCGGTCGGCGAGTGCAGGATCAGCAGTGGCGCGCCCAGTTTCGCGGGCAGCTCCCCCGGCGCGATCGCGGCCAGGGTGGCGATCGCGGCGGTGGCCGGCAGGTGCGGGGCGGCCAGCAGCACCGCCGTGCCGCCGATCCCGTGCCCGAGCAACAGCAGCGGCCCAGGCAGGTGTTCGGCCAGCCGGATCAGCTCGTCCGCGGCGGCCGCACTGGCCTCCAACTGGTGCACGGCTAGACCCGTGGCCGCCAGGGCCCGGCTGATCGCGGCCGCCGCCGGAGCGGGCAGGTTGTGCGCGAACAGGGCGTGAGCGTGCGGCAGGCCAGTCTGCGTGGTCACGCACCGAACCTTAGTGTTCAGCGCTTGGTAGCCACCACGATGGCGTAGCCGATCTCCGGGGTCACCGCGAGCCGCGCCATGCCGTTGTCCACGTCCGCGCCGTAGTCCACCGGCAGGTCCTCGGGGTCCATGCCCTCGAACCAGTCCGCGTTCTCCTCCTGCAGCGCGCGGAAGGTCTGCCGCAGCGACTCATCGGAGATATCGGTCAGCTCGGCGAAGGTCAGCCCGCACTCGGCCAGCAGCGCCGGGTAGTTCTCCACCGGGTGGATGGCGGCCACGTTGCCCGAGGTCCAGCAGGACTGGAGCACCGCGTTCTGCTCGTCGGTCAGCGGCACCAGCTGGACCAGGTCCGCGATCACCAGCCGGCCGCCGGGCCGCAGCACCTCGGCGATCTGGCGCAGCACCTGGCGCTGGTCCGGCATGTGGAACAGCGACTCGAACAGCCACACCCCGTCGAAGGAACCCGGCTCGAACGGCAGGTCCATCGCGTCGGCGAACTGGAACCGCACCCGATCGGCCAAACCCTCCTCCGCGGCGAGCTGCCCGGCCCGGTCCAGCTGCAGCCTGCTCACGTTGACCCCGACCACCTCGACCCCTGCGGTCTGGGCCAGGTCCACCGCGGGACGGCCGGTGCCGCAGCCGATGTCCAGCACCCGCTGACCAGGCCGCACCGCGAGCTTGTCGATCATCAGCGCGGTCATCCGCCGGGACGCGTCGCGCACCGAACTGCCAGGTGGCAGGTCCTTCCAGTACCCGATGTGCAGACTGCCGCCCAGGTCACCGGTGACGAACTCGGTGATCTGGTCGTAGTACGCGCCCACCGTCTCGGCCGTAACCCCACTGGCACCCCGGATCACCATGGCCACCTCCCAGGTGAACCTGAGTACCGGACCGACTTCCACCCGGTCAAGCCCGGCCTGGAGTTCACCATTCTGAACCGGGCCCGATTGATTAGGCCGTTCGGGTTATAACACGATAGACCAAAAGGCCCTTTGTGGTGATGCGGATCATTTCGAAGTATTCAAACGAACGATGCCGGATACCGGGCCTGGGGTCTTGACTGGAGACGTTCATCCGTTTCATCCCCGCCATTAGCTTTTTATCCCGAAAGGCCTCTTCGTGAGCCTCAAGCGATCACTTTCCGTTGTGCTGCCACTGGTAGCCGTCGCCGCCATCGTGGTCAGCCCGGTCGCCCAGTCCAAGTTGCCGGCGCAGAGCCCGGTCAACGTGGTGCCGGAAGCGGTCCAGATCGATCCGACGCACCCGAAACTGGACGTGACCTACGGTCACTCCGAACTGGAGTTAAAGTACATTCGCAAGGACGCGGCCAATCCGAACGGCTGCCAGGTCCGCGACCACGAGGAGACCGAGGAGGCCGAGGAGGCCGAGGTCAAACCCGGCTCCGGTTTCGTCACCGCGGGTGGTGTCCGTTTTGACCTTATCCAGTTCCATTTCCACACCCCGGCTGAGCATCGCTTCGCCGGTCGGCAGTACCCGCTGGAAATGCACCTGGTGCACCGCAGCGCGGCCGGCAAACTGCTGGTGGTCGGTGTTCCGCTGCGGGCAGGCGAGCATTCCGTGGTGGACACCGTGCTGGCCAAGCTCGCGCCCGAATGCGGACAGCCGGTGCACATTCACAGCATCAACCTGAACAGCCTGCTGCCGCACAACACGCACACGCTGCGCTACCGGGGTTCGCTGACCACGTACCCCTTCAGCGAGGACGTGCAGTGGTACCTGGCCGCGGAGAAGACCGTCAGCCAGGCCACCCTGTCCCGGTTCCAGGGCCTGTTCAGCCACGGCAACTCGCGGGCCGTGCAGCCGCTCAACGGCCGTCACTTCACCGAGGTCGGCCTGATCTGACCGGTTCCGTCAACCAGGTGAGCCCGGCGGGTTCAACCCCCCGCCGGGCTCACTCTGTGCTCCACTGACCGGATGTTCGTCGGCCGTCAGCGTGAACTGGCCCAGCTCGATCTGCTGCTGGACCCGCTGCCTGCCGGACCGACGCCGGTGGAGATCGTGGGCGAGCCGGGCATCGGCAAATCCCGGCTGCTGCACGAGATCGGCGAGCACGCGGCCGGACGCGGACTGACCGTGCTGGCCGGCCGGGCCGGGGAGTTCGAGCGCGATCTGCCCTTCGGGGTCTTCCTGGACGCCCTGGACCACCACCTGGCCGCGCTGTCCGAGCAGCGGGCCGCGGCACTGGGCCCCGGCCACCTGCGCTGGCTGGCCACCGCCTTCCCCGGCCTGGCCGAACGGGTCCCGCCGGGCCCGCCACCACAGGCCGCCGAGCGGTACCTGCTGCACCGCGCGGTGGCCGCCGCGCTGGACGCGCTGGCCGGACCGACCGGGCTGGTGCTGGCCCTGGACGATCTGCACTGGGCGGATGAGTCCACCGCGGAACTGCTCGCCCACCTGCTGCGCCGCCCACCCGCGAGCAGGTTGCTGCTCCTGCTCGCGCACCGGCCCCGGCAGCTGCCGGACAAACTCGCCGCGGTGCTCGCAGGCCCGGCCTACGCCACCCGGCACCGGATCGAGCTGGCACCGCTGGACTTCGCCGCGGCCCAGCAGCTGCTGCCCGCCCACCCCGAACGCAGGCGGCTCTACGACCTCGCCGGCGGCAACCCGCTCTACCTCCAGGTCCTGGCGCACGGCGGCGAACTGGCCGCACCGGCCGAACAAGGCGCGGAGGTCCCGCCGGGGGTGGCCGCGTTGCTGCGCGGCGAGTTCGCCCGGCTCGCTCCCGCCGCCCGCCTGGTCGCCCAGGCCGCCGCGGTGATCGGCGATCAGGTCGATCCGGAGCTGGTGGCCGCGGCGGCCGGCCTGAGCCTGCCGGAAACGCACGCCGCCGCCGAGGAGCTGTTCGAGGCCGACCTGCTCCGCGGCACCGGCGCCGGCCAGCGGGTCACCTTCCGCCATCCGTTGCTGCGCAACGCCGTCTACCACTCCGCCACCCCGCTCTGGCGGGCCGCCGCGCACGGCCGCGCCGCCGCGTTGCTGACCGAACGCGGGGCCGCGCTGACCACCATCGCCCCGCACATCGCCCGCTCGGCCGCGGTCGGCGACACCGCGGCCGTCGACCTGCTGCGCGCGGCCGCCCGGCTGGCCCTGGCCCAGGCCCCCGCCACCGCGGTGAGCTGGCTGCGCGTCGCCCTGCACGGCCACCCCACCCCCGCCGACGACCTGGGCCGGGACCTACGCCTGGAACTCGCGCACGCCCTGATGCTGCGCGGGGACTACCGGGAATGCTGGGACATCCTGCGCGGACAACTGGATGCCGCCCCCACCGGTCAGCCACACCTGCGCCACCAGGCGGTGGTGCTGTGCGCCACCACCAGCCGGCTGCTGTGCCACCCCGAGGAAGGCCGCCGCCTGCTGCGCGAGGAACTGGCCAGGGACTATCCCCGCGCGGACGCCGACACCGCGACCCTGTGGCTGCACCTGTCCCTGTCCCAGGTCCTGGACGCCCGCTTCCCCGAGGCCGCCGAAGCCGCCACCGCCGCACTCCGCCTGACCCTGCCCGACCCGTTGCGCTGCATCGCCTTGGCCATGATCGCCTGGTCCTACCCGGAACTCGGCCGGGTCCCGGAAGCGGTCGCGGCCATGGACGAGGCGGTGGCCGTCTACGAGGGCCTGGACGAGCCACAACACCTGGCCCACCTGGGTTTCACCCACATCACCCCGCTGGTCGAGGCCATCTGCCACCTGCGCCTCGGCGAGACGTTACGCAGGCTCGGCCAGGTCCGCCGGATGTCCGAACGCCTGGGCCACCTCACTTTTGGCGGCGAGGTGCTCGGCACCACCGCCACCGTGCTGGCCCACGCCGGCCGCATGGCCGAGGCCACCGCCCAGGCCGAGGAGGCCCTCGACGCCGCCCGCCTGACCGGCATCGAACCGTTGCTGGTCAACGTGTTGTGCGCGCGGGCAGCCGTCGCCCTGTACTGCCTGGACCTGGACGCGGCCGAACGAGCAGGCCGCGAGGTCGCCGCCCTGTCCTGCGCGAGCTGGCACCCCCTAGCACCGCACCTGTCCCTGCTCCGCGACCTGGTCCGCGCCCGCCTCGGCCTGGACGCCCCACTGGCCGAGACCATCGACCGCCTGGGCGGCCCCGACCTCCCCGGCACCCTGCACCGGGCCCGGGTGCTGACCTACCTGGAACTGGCCCACATCGCCACCGACGCCGACCGCCCAGCCGAAGCCGCGGACTGGGCCACCCGCGCGGAATCCCTGGTACAGCCCCAACTCCCGTGGAGCACCGCGGCCGCCACCCTGGCCAGGGCCTACGCCGAGTCCCGCACCCCTGACCCCGCCCACGCCCGCGCCCTCGCCGAACAAGCCGCCGCCGCCTTCGCCACCGCGGGCTTCCCCGTGCAATCGGCCAGAGCCACCCTGCTGTGCGGCCAACTGCACGCCACCCTCGGCGACCGCGACCAAGCACTGTCCACAATGGACACGGCAGCCGCCGTCTTCGCCGACTGCGGCGCCACCCGGCACACCGAGATCGTGCTCCGCCACCAGCGCCGCCTCGGCCGCCGCGTCCCCCGCGCCACCAAGGACTCCCCGCTCGGTCTCACCCCTCGCGAAACCGAGATCGCCGCCCTGGTCGCCCAGGGCCACAGCAACCGCGCCGTGGCCACCCTGCTGGTGGTCAGCGAACGCACCGTGGAAACCCACCTCAGCCGGATCTTCCAGAAACTCGGCCTCAGCTCCCGCACCGCCCTGGCCGCCCTGCTCGCCCGCGACAGCTTCCGGCCATGACCCCCCACTCCCACCGGAGTCCCCGCATCCTGGCGGCATGAGTTTCGCGCACCAGCGCCCCGGCGGGGTGAGCACCGGGATGCGGTCGCTCTCCGCCCGCGGTTCCGCGCTGGAAGAGGGCTGGCGGGCCGACAAGTCCGCCATCGCAGGCGCCGAATCCGGCATCGGCGGCGATCTGCTGGGCCAGGCGTTCGGCTCGGTGTACACCGCCCCCGGCGAGGCGGCCCGCCTCGCCGCGGACAAGGTCGGGCCGGCGATGCTGGCGGACGCGCGGGTGGGGATGCGGTGCGCGGAGGACTATCTCGGGGCGGATGAGGTGTCGGCGGCGAGCATGCCGGTGGGCGAGGTCCGGGCCTGAGCCTGGCCGGCCTGCTCGGCCACCTGCCGCCGGAACGGCGCGGCCAGCGTCGGCAGCAGATGCGCCCGGTTGCGGATCAGCGCCAGCACCGCCAGCGCCAGGTACACCCCGCACAGCACGTACCGCGCGGTCTGCCCCGGCAGCGCGAACTGCACCGCGAACAACCCGAGCAGCGTCCAGGCGGCCCAGCGGGGGAAGCGCAGGGCGAGCAGGGCGGTGACGCCGAGCAGGGTCTGGGTGGCGGTGAGCAGGAACTCCTCGATCTGGCGGGCGTCCAGTTGCAACCCGCCCGCGCCGCCGCCACCGAACAGGTAGGCCACCGGCAGGCTGCCCACCAGCAGGGTCCACTGGTTGACCTTGCTGGAGATGAGGGTGCCGATGGCGGCCTCGCCCTGGCCGCGCAGGGCGAACAGGATGGCCACGATGAACTCCGGGGATTCCGAGGCGAGCGGGGCCAGCAACTGCACCAGCAGGAACTCGTCCACGCCGAGCTGCCTGCCGGTGGCGATCAGGCCGTGCGCGAAGGGTTCGGCGCTGGCCAGCACCACCACCGCGGCGAAGACGAACAGCCCGATCACCAGGCTCCGCCGGGCCCGCCGGGGCAGTGCGCCGATGCGCGCGGCCGGGCCGACCAGGTGCGGTTCGCTCGCCTCCGACCGGGAGACCTTCCACAGGTAGAAGCCGAACAGGCCGAGCAGGGCGCAGCCGAGCAGCAGCGAGATCTGGCCGGTCGCCGGGATCACGAAGGCCACCACCGCGGCGATGGCCAGGAAACCCAGTTCGACCCGGTAGCCCGAGCCCAGCACCAGCTCGCGCACGGACCGGCCGGTGCGGCGGCGGGCCACGACCAAGGCCAGCAGCACCACCAGCGACCAGCCCAGGCCGAGCAGCAGCCGGTTGGAGCCGGTCATGTTCGCCGCGGCGTAGGCGACCTGGCTCGGGTCGGTGCCCGCGCTGTAGGCGAAGTACAGGTCCACGGCGTACTCGGGCAGCACCGCGATCACGGCCAGGATGGCGATGGCCAGCCCGCCGGAGATGTCGGCCTGCGCGGCCTCGGCGGCCCAGGCCAGCAGGAAGGAGGCGGCCACCACCGCGGCGCCGAAGAGCAGCAGGGCCGCGAGCGGGGGCAGGTGCAGGCCGCCGAAGCGGACGGTCAGCGCGGGCAGGGTGAGGGCCACGCAGACGGCGAGCGGCCGGACCAGCTTGCTGGACACGGGGTTCCTTCCGGACGGCGACGGCCAGACCGGGGCTCCAGGGAGGCTCGGCCAGGCATGACTGCTTGGCCGAAGGTCTCGCCCACCGGCTGGGCCGGTCCCGGCGCCGGAGGACACGAGGTCCCCAGCATGTCGACGCACGGAGTTGCGGGCTACTCCCCTTCGGAGTGCGCCCAGCCTCTCATCATTTCGACATCTTCGCAACTATCGAACTGTCGTGCCGGGCTGCCGACCGGCGATCATTAGCGGAAGAATGGGCCTGCCATGCCGACACAGCCCGCACCCACCGAGCCGCCGCCCCCTGGCCAGGCCACCGAGCCGACCCCCGCGCAGCTGCGCGCCAGCGCCGACACCTTCGCCCTGCTGTCCAGCCCGGTCCGCCTGCACCTGGTCTGGCTGATCACGCACGGCCCCTACGACGTCGGCACGCTGGCCCGCCGGGTCGGCATCGGCATCGCCACCGCCTCCCAGCACCTGACCAAACTGCGCCTGGCCGGAGTCATCTCCGCCCACCGCGACGGCCGCCGCCAGCTCTACACGGTGGACGACCCACACGTGATCACCCTGATCCAGCAGATCTTCGACCACATCGCCCCAGACGGTTCCCTGGCCCCAGACCCACCCCGCACCTGAACCCACGCCGTGTTGGCCGTTACGGACGCCGTGTTGGCCGTTATGGACGGCGAGTTGGCCCAACTGGTACGCCGAGTTGGCCCAAGTGGGCGTACCAGTTGGGCCAAGTGGTACCAGTTCGGCCAACACTGGGTACGACAACGGCCAACACGCCGGCGAGTCTTTAGGTTCTGGGGCATGACTACCGAGGCGTCCCTGGTGGGGCGGTGGCGGCTGGACTGGTACCGCGAGCTGGACGTGGCGACCGGCGCGACGCTGAGTGATCCGTTCGGGCCCAACCCCAACGGCAGGCTGCTCTACACCGCGCGCGGGCACATGTCGGTGCACCTGGCCCGCACCGACGGCCAGACCCACGGCGTGGACTACTACTTCGGCTACACCGGCACGTACACGCTGGCCGGGGACCAGGTGGTGCACAAGCTGGAGATCAGCTCGCACCCGGAGCTGACCGGGGCGGAGCAGCGGCGCGGGCTGAAGTTCGAGGGCGACCGGCTGACGTTGAGCACGCCGGAGTACGTGGTGGACGGGCGCGCGCGGGTGGCCGCGCTGTGCTGGCTGCGAGCCTGACGCCTCAGCCCGGCGTGGGTGTCAGGCTCCGGCGGGACACCACCAGCCAGCCGATGAGCGCGAACGCGAGCACCGCGGCCACCGTGCGGACCACGTTGAACGTCTCCCACTGGGACAGCAGTTCCGCATAGCCCGCGGGCGGCCCGGACACCGCCCACACCTTGATCTGCCCGTTGATCGGCACATTGCCGAACCGGGTCACCAGGAACGAGCCCACCACCAGCAGTCCGGCCAGCGCGCCGACCACCCGGGGCAGGCCACGGCAGAGCACGGCCAGGGCCAGGGCGCTGAGCGCGGCCGCCGCCATGGTGGTCTGCATGACCGGACCGTTCATCTGCATCAGGGCCGAGTGGAAGGTCAGCCGGACCTCCAGCGGCACGGCGTTGAAGGTGGTGGCCACGTTGACCGCGCCGTAGCCGAACGCGCCCGCGAGCAGGCCGCCGGACAGCAGCGCGAGCAGGGAGGTGGCGCGCAGGACTCTGGGATCTGCCATGGGATCAACCTACCGGGAACCGCGATCTCGTTGCCGCACCAGGAAATCAGTCGCCCATCGGATGATCGACCGGCTCGGCTGATCGCCACCCTGGGTCATCACCCGCTCATCCAGCGTACTCGCGCTCATTGTCCACTATGGACAGTGCTGCCCTTTGGGGCAAGGGAAACCGTTGCGGGCAGGTAACAGTACGAGTACGGTCAACTACGCGTCGCCGCCAGAATCTCCTGTGACGAAGCCAGAACTGCCGCCCGGTCAACACTTCTGCCGGTGAATCCCGAGAAGATCACGCGAACACGTGGTGTCCGCGGTGGATTCCCGCCACATCCTGGAGCCGTTCCCGGGGTGGGCCGCGGCGGGGTGCTGCGTGCTCCGGGCCGTCGTCTGACTCCTGGAGGTTCACCTGATGAACGGGTTATCCCGTCGGACCCTGCTCAGCAGGGCGGCGGTACTGGGGGGCACCGCCTTGGTCGTGCCGCCGTTCGCCGCCACGATCGCGGGCGCGGACGAGGGCCCGGCCCGGCCGGCCAACGCGCTCACCGTGCCGCGTGGCGATCACCGGCACGCGGCGCTCTCCCGCGGGCAGAACATGCGCTGGGTGTCCAACCCCGAGGTGGTGCGGCTGCCGGTGAGCACCACCGAGGTGGTGAACGCCGTCGGCGAGGCGGTGCGTACCGGCAAACGGCTCTCGGTGCGCTCCGGCGGGCACTGCTACGAGGCTTTCGTCGACCACCCCGAGGTCCAGGTCATCATTGACATGAGCTGCATGGACGCGGTGCGCTTCGACACCGCGCGCGGCGCCTTCGAGGTCGAGGCGGGCGCGCTGCTGGGTGATGTCTACGGCACCCTGTTGCGCCGCTGGGGGGTCACCCTGCCCGGCGGGTCCTGCCACACCGTTGGTGTCGGCGGGCACGTCACCGGCGGCGGCTACGGTCAGCTCGGCCGCCAGCACGGCCTGATCGTGGACTACGTGCAGGCGGTCGAGGTCGTGGTGGTGGACCAGGCCGGGGTGGCCAAGGCGGTGATCGCGACCAGGGAGGCCAACGACCCCAACCGCGAGCTGTGGTGGGCGCACACCGGTGGCGGCGGCGGCAGTTTCGGCGTGGTCACCCGGTTCTGGTTCCGCGACCCCGGTGCCACCGGCACCGATCCGACCAAGTTGCTGCCCGCGCCGCCTGCCGAGGTGTGGCTGCACCGGGTGGAATGGCCGTGGGACAACCTGACCGAACCGCGCTTCACCCGGCTGCTGCGCAACTTCGGCCAGTGGCACGAACGCAACAGCGCGGTGAACAGCCCGTACGCCAAGCTGTTCGCCCGCCTCGAACTGAGCACCAAGGTGACCGCGCCGAACCACCTCATCGTGCAGATGGACGCCACCGCACCGGATTCCGAGCGGTTGCTGGACGCGTTCGTGGCCGCGATCGGCGAGGGTGTCGGGGTCACCGCACAGGTCACCGACAAGCGCAAGCTGCCCTGGTTGCAGTCCACCGGCTGGCAGGGGCTGTGGGTGCACACCCCGACCGAGCGGTACAAGTACAAGTCCAGCTACCACCGCAAGGGTTTCACCGACCCGCAGCTCGCCGCGTTGTACAAGGCGCTGACCGCGACCACCTACACCCACCTCGGTTTCGCGGTCTCCGTCGCCTCCTACGGCGGCAAGATCAACACGGTGCCCGCCGAGGCCACCGCAGAACCGCACCGCGATTCGGTGCTGAAGCTGCTGTGGGGCACCGCCTGGGGCGAGGCCGCCGACGACAAGCGGAATCTCCAGTGGCACCAGGAGTTCTATCAGCAGGTCTACGCCGACACCGGCGGCGTGCCGGTGCTCAACGAGGTCACCGACGGCTGTTTCATCAACTACGCCGACATCGACATCAGCGACCCGGCCTGGAACCGGTCGACGGTGCCGTGGACCGAGCTGTACTTCAAGGGCGGCTATCGGCGGCTGCAGCAGGTGAAGGCGAAGTGGGATCCGCGCAACGTGTTCCGGCACGCGCAGTCGATCCGGCTGCCCGGCACCAGCTGAACCACCGGGCCCGGCGTGGCGATCGTGTTGCCACGCCGGGCTTTTCGCTGCCCGATCAGGATCGGAACAGCCGGTGCCAGTTCTCCCTGGCGGTCAGTGCAGGCAACTCGGCGCGCCACCGCCGACCGGCCGCGGGGCCTTGTTTGACCAGCCTGGCCAGCATCCGCGCCGAGGTCGCGGTCAGTCGCAGCAGCCGGATCCGGCTGTATTGGCGCACCCGGAAGGCGTCCTGGGCGGCGTCGGTGACCACCACCGAGCGGAACAACGACACGTGCCACCACCGTGATTCCCGGGCGATGACGGTGACCGAGCCGGTGTTGCGGCCGAGCAGCTGCCGCAGGAACCGCTTGGCCAGCACCGCGGCGGGCAGGGACGGCGCGATCCGGTCGTCCACCGCCTCGATGGTGCGCGATTCGTTGTGCCACAGCTCGGTCGGCGCGTGCCGCCGGGTGTCGGGGTACCGCGCGCGCAGCGTCCGGATCTCCCGCACCGCCGCGACCCCGCCGTCGGCGAGCGTGGCCGGTCCGGCGAGGAAGTCCGCCACCGCCTTGAGCAGGGTGGCGACCATGCCGTACTGCATGGCGACCAGGTAGTTGCCGAGCAGGGTGACCAGCCTGCCCGCCGCCGCGGCGCCACTGAAGTCCTGATGGTGCAACGCGGCGGTGATGAGCCCGTTGCGCAGGTCGAAGTAACGCTTCCAGTCGTCCTGGTCCTTCCAGGCGAAGTCCGGGTGCCACACTCCGGCGCCGGGCAGGGTGACGGTGGGAAACCCGGCCCGCCCGGCCCTGGTGCCGTACTCGACGTCGTCCCACTGGAAGAACATCGGCAACGGCAGGCCGATCCGCTGGATCACCTCGACCGGGATCAGGCAGGACCACCACGCGTTGTACCCGGCGGCTACCCTGCGGTGCGGCAGGTTCTCGGTGAGATCCAGGTTCTGCTGCGCGCCTTCGGTCAGCACGCCGGCGACCAGCTCGGCGAGGTTGGTCGTCTCCGCGTCGTTGTGCAGCCGGTTCGGGTGGTACAGGTAGAGCATCTGCCCGCCGACGATGGCCGGGCGGTGGGTCCGGTTGGCCAGCGCGGTCATCCGCAGCACGGTCTCCGGTTCGAGCACGATGTCGTCGTCCATCAGCAGCACATGGGTGTCGGAGCCGTTGCTCGCCTCCACCATGCCCCTGGTGAACCCGCCCGCGCCACCGAGGTTGCGCTGCCGAGGTCAGCCGCTCCCGCACAGGCACACCGGTGACCCAGCGGCAGTCCTCAATGGACAGTTCCTCGGTCCCGGTCACCGCCTCCACCCAGATCGAGCCGCCGTCCAGGTAGTGGTCCAGCGCGACGGAGATCCTCACGCCCTGCCGTTCCGGCGCGCTGATCTCCGCCGCGGCCAGCACCCTCGGCTCGCCGTCGACATCGCAGGCGTGCACCTCCAGCCGGCCGGAGCCGCGGACCTGGCACACCACCTCCAGCTCCTCGATCTCCGTCCACCGCTGGAGATGGCTCGCCGGCAACCGGCCGAAGTAGGTGTTGGTGGTCAGCCGGGAGTGCGGGGCGAGCACCGCCCGCAGCCGTTCGCACCGGACGACCCCGGTCAGGCTTTTCGCGTACAGCTCGGCGGGGACCAACGGCGTCGGCGGGGCGAACCTGTTTCGTTGCACCACCTGGCTGATCGGGTCAGTCGGCATGTGCTTCGCACTCCTTGGTAAATCGTCTGACGCCTGCCGGCGCTCTCACCTCCCGGAACCAGGTCCACGTCAGGGACAGGTACGCACGCGCGATCTGCCAGACTGAGGGCACATCGCCTTCCACGGACATCTTGCTGATCTCCCGGCTTTTCTGGGCCCAGTCAGCGTCCTGTGTGGACGGATCACCGCCAAATAGGCAATCTCACCGATCCGTCATGAGATTCTCATGGCCGAGCGAGGTCGGGCAGCGGGTCCGTTGGCAGCGCCGATCGCCCGTGCTCAAGCCAGAATCCGTACTCGCGCAGATCATCCGCGAGCCCGTGGGCGAGGTAATTCGCGTAGACGCGCAGCCCTGCCGCGGCCTCCTGTTCATCCTCGTTCCCGTTGACCGACCACCGCTGCTGGAGGTCCTCGATCCAGGCCGCGAGCCGGGCCCGGTCCGCCCACCACGCACGGATCAGTTCCAGGGTCCAGTGCTCGTCGCCGTCACTGGCGTAGCCACTGAACGGGTCCTGCCAGGCCGCGCTCAGCAGGCGATGCGTCTCCTGGGCGTCCCGCGGCTGCCGGAACACCACCTCGCCGAACCGCTCGTCCTCGTAGACGACGTGGCCGGGCGCGGCCAGGCGGCCGGTCCAGCAGGAGTCGGTTTCCGCGCCATAGAACGGGCCCGGCACGTTACGCCAGTCCCGCTGCGCCCACTTGCCCAGCAGGTAGTTCTCCGGTGGTGGCAGCAGCACGCCGTCCAGGCCGGGCACCGGCTGGTTCGCCGAGGCCGCTACGGTCGGCAGCGGATCCCAGTACATGTCACCACGGTAGCCTCAGTCAGCTCTGGCCAGTGCCCGGTCCACCAGCTCCCCCGCCGCACCCAGGTACCGCGCCGGATCCAGCAGCTCCGCCACATCCGCCAGCTCGCCCGCCAGTTCCGGCGCGGTCGCCAGCAGCTCGCCGAACGGGATCCCGGTGGCCGCCGACTCCAGTGCGATCCGGGCCAGCAGCTTCTTGGCCAGAGCCTTGCCCAGCACCGGCGCCAGTGCCACGTTGAGCCGCTCGGAGACGATCGTGCCCCCGGACAACGCCAGGTTCGCGCGGAGCCGGTCCGGGAAAACCTCAAGTCCGCCAACGAGTTCGGCCGCGGTGTGCGCCGCGCCGATGGCCAGCCGCAGGACTTCCCGGAGTGGTTGCCATTCGGCGTGCCAGGCGCCGGCGGCGCGTTCGTCCTCGGCGATCAGGCACTGGGCGAGGATGCTCGCCAGGGCCGGGGTTTGCTTGGCTGCGGCCAGGATCAGGGTGGCCAGGACGGGGTTTCGCTTCTGGGGCATGGCGGAGGACTGGCCGCGACCCTCCGCGCTGGGTTCGGCGACCTCGCCGACCTCGGTGCGGGACATGCCCTGGATGTCGATGGCGATCTTGCCGAGGGCGCCGGTGACGAAGGCGGCGGTGGCGCCGAGATCGGCGATCGGGGTACGGACCGCGTGCCAGGGCAGGATCGGTTCGGGCAGGCCGAGCTGGGCGCTGAACCCGGCCAGCAGGTCCAGGGTGTGCGGCTGGCCGGTGGCGGCGGTGGCGTACTCGGCGTAGGCGGACAGGGTGCCCGCGGCGCCGCCGAGCTGGGCAGGCAGGCCCCTGGCGAGCAGGTGGCGGACCCGGTCCCTGGCGTCCAGGACCAGGGTGAGCCAGCCCGCGGCCTTGAGCCCGAAGGTGATCGGCACCGCGTGCTGGGTCAGGGTGCGCCCGGCCATCGGGGTGTCCCGGAACTGTCTGGCCAGCCCGGCCAGCGCGGTGGCGGCGCGGGTCAGGTCGGCCTCGACCCGCCGGAACGCCCTGCTGGCCAGCAGCATGGTGGCCGAGTCCAGGATGTCCTGACTGGTGCTGCCGCGGTGCACGTACTCCGCGGCGGCCGGCTCGACCAGCGCGGTGAACAGCTGCACGAAGACCACCACCGGGTTGGCCGCGCCGCGGGAAGCCTCGGCCAGCTGGACAGGGTCGATCCGGTCGGCGTCGGCGGCCGCGGCGATGCGCTCGGCCGCATCGGCCGGGATGATGCCGAGTTCGGCCTGGGCGCGGGCCAGCGCGACCTCGACGTCGAGCATGGCCCGCACCCAGGCGTGATCCGAGGTGGCCTCGGCGGCGCCGGTGCCGGCCCAGACCGGGGCGAGCAGGCCGGAATCGGTGGCGTGGCTGGTCAAACGGTCCCCCGTGCGGTCTGGCTCCGCTGGTGGGCGCTGGTGGGCAGCCAGGCCAGCGGAATGTGCTGGTTCAGGTACGTCCGCGAGCTTCCCAGACCCGGGCGGCCGACCGCCAGGCACGCCCGCGCGATCGCGTCCGCGTCACTCAGAATCACCGAGTTGACCCCCGGACGGATGCCCGCGGCGGTCACCCAGTGCACTGCCTCGGTGGGCACGCCGAAGGCGAACCGGCGCGGGTTCGGGCGGCCGGTCGCGTCCACCAGGTGGTAGGGACGGCGGGTGATGGCCAGGCCGCCGGTCTCGTAGTGGCCGCCGGCGCCGTCCGGGATGCGGTACGGGCCACACTGGCCGGTGCGCCACAGCTGCCGGAGCAGCGGATCGGTGCTGCGGCGCACGTCCACCTCGGGCAGCCGGGCCTCCACCAGGGTGGTGACCAGCACGTCCGAACCGGGGATCGCACTGGCGCGCACCAGGAATCCCCTACCGGCCGGGTCCTGCTCGACGCGCATGCCGGGGCCGAGCACGTGCAGCACCCCGGCCTCGATGAGCGCGATCAGCTCCTCGATCCGGCTGGCCGGCGGGCCGATGGACAGGTAGGCGTTGAGCGGGGTGTACCAGGCCTGGAGTTCCTCGCGGTAGGAGCGGCCGCTGATCCCGCTGTGGTCGACCACCAGGCGGATCTCGTTGCGCAGGTCGCGCAGCACGTCCATGGCCGCCTTGAGCGGGCCGCGCACGTTGCCGCGCAAGGCTTCCGCGTAGTCGCGGCGCAGATACTCCAGCAGCCAGGCGCGGAACTCGGCGCGGTCGGCGAAGCGGCGGTCCCCGAACGGACGGGCGATCAGCTCCCAGTCCCAGTGCTCGGCCGGGCTGATCCCATGTCGCCGCAACACTTCCAGGGCCGGATCGTGCACATCGCGGGCCAGGTACTCGCGCAGGAAGTCCTCGGCGGCCACCGGGTCGCCGCGTTCGGCGAGCAGCGCGTGGTAGTAGACCGCCTCCACCTCGCGGGAGACCATCGGCCACACATCGCGGCGGAACTCCACGTCCATGCCGCGGTCCATCCGCAGCCGCAGCCCGTCGATCACCGGCTGGGTCAGGAAGAACGGCTCGTGCCGCCCGGAGGCGCCCTTCTGGTTCTCCCCGCGCGCGTGGTAGGGCACACCGCGCCGGGATCCCGCGTACAGCAAGGGTTCCCGGCCGGAGGGGTGGTAGCTGAGGCGACCGTGTTCGCGCACGAACCGGCCGCCGCGGACCACGGTGAGCAGCGCGGTGTAGTCGAAGAAGTTCAGCCCCATCCCGCGCAGTGCCACCGGTTCCCCGGCCTTGATCCGCTCCAGCGGGGCGTCGGCCGGGTTGATCGGCGGCTGGTAGCCCAGGCCGTGCGCGGCGGCGAAGGCGGCCAGCCGCGCCTCGTCCTCCCCGTGCGGCATGCCCACGTGGCCCTGCGCGAGCACCACAGTGTCCATTTCGGACAGTACAGAGCCGTCGGCAAGGGTCACGCACTGACCGCCGTCGGGCCTGCCGTCCAGGGCGATCGCGCTGCCCCGGTGCAGTCGCACGCTGACGTGCGGTGGCGCGGTGCGCACCACCCGGCGCAGCACCCAGCTCAGGTAATGGCCGTAGAAGGCGCGCGAGGGATAGGAATCCGGCCCCAGCTCCCCCGCCTCCTTGCGCACGTGTGCCGGGTAGACGTCGATGGTGTCCATCAGGGGCAGGAACTTCGCCCACTCGTACAGGCTGGGACCGGGCACGACCGGACCGGCGCAGTCCACGGTGTCGTCGGTGAACATGGTCACCTGGGAGGCGATCGTGTTCATCAGGAGTTCGCTGGGCTGACCGGTGCGCCACACCTGCCCGCCGTCGCCGAGGTGCGGATCGACCAGGTGCACCAGCACCCGCCGGTCTTCGCGCCGGGCCGCGTTCGCACAGATCCGCTCAAGGACCGAGATGCCGCGCGGGCCCGCGCCGATGACGCAGATCGTTGTCCACAATGGAGCCACCGACGACATCACTCTCCCTGGGTGTGGATCGCGCGTGACGCTGACAGACTGGAAGGAAGAGTGCTCGGCGCCGGGCCCGGATGTCATCACGCCTTCGCGGGATACTGCGGCGGCTTCACCCACTCGCCGCGACCCCCCTCGCGAACATCACGTGTTCTCGGGATCCACGGCCGTCTTCCGCTGTGTAGAAAAGGATTCACAGACCGCCTGGCCGAATTTCTCCGGTGCGAGGGGTGCAATGACCATAGCGGTTCAGAAATACGGTGGGACGTCGGTCGCGACGCCCGAGATGATCCGCCGGGTGGCACGCATCGTGCGGCACACGCACCGCGCGGGCCGGCCGACGGTGGTGGTGGTCTCCGCCCGAGGGGACACCACCGACGAGCTGATCCGGCAGGCCCTGGAGCTGAACCCGGCGCCCTCGACGCGGGAGAGCGACCAGCTCCTGGCCACCGGGGAGAACCAGTCCGCGGCGCTGCTGGCCATGGCACTGCACGAGATCGGCGTGCCCGCGGTGTCCCTGACCGGGCCGCAGGCCGGGATCCTGGCCGATGGCAGGCACGGCGCCGGGGTCATCGCGGCCATCGACACCACCCGGGTGCTGCGGCAGCTGGACGATGGCAATGTCGTTGTGGTGTCCGGCTTCCAGGGCATGGACACGCACGGCGACATCATCACCCTGGGCCGGGGCGGTTCGGACACCACGGCGGTGGCGCTGGCGGCCGCGCTGACCGCGGCCAGCTGCGAGATCTACACCGATGTGGACGGCGTCTACACCGCCGATCCGCGCATTGTGCCGGGCGCCAGGGTGCTCAGCCACGTCGACGCCGGGGTGATGACCGAGATGGCCTTCGCCGGCGCGCAGGTGCTGCATTCCCGGGCGGTGGAACTGGCCTCGGTGCACGGCATGGATCTCCAGGTGCGCAGTTCACACACCCAGTCGGTGGGCACCACGATTCTCGGACGGAGCTGTCAACAGGTCATGGAGTCACAGGGTTTTGTCACCGCGGTCGCCCACGACCGGGAGGTGGTGTGGGCCCAGGTCCGCGCCACCCGCTCCGCCCCCGGCCTGGCCACCGTGGTCTTCGACGCGCTGGCGCAGAAATCGGTCCCGGTGGACCTGGTGTCCTGGTCCGGCCCTGGCGAGAGCGAGCCGCGACTGGGCTTCGCCCTGCACCGCCGGGACCTGCCGGTGGCCCAGGACCTGCTGGCCCAGCTGGCCGCCGAGCTGGGCTGCGTCACCGAACTGGACGAGCAGGTCGGCAAGCTGTCCCTGGTGGGCACCGGCCTGCTCAACCGCCCCGAGTACACCGTGCGGATGCTGCTGGCCCTCGCCGCCGCCGGCATCACCCCGAGCTGGGGCGCGACCACCCAGCTGCGCAGCTCGGTGATCATCCCGGCCGACCGGCTCACCGAGGCGGTCACCACCCTGCACCGCGAGTTCGAGCTGGACCGGGACGACGCCGAGTCCATGCCCGCCTGAGACCACCGCACTTCCACAAGAAGGGACACCGGTGTCTACGAACCGATCGTTCGGCGCCCAGATGCGCTTCCGCAGGTTGTTCCACCACAGTGACGAGCGGCTGTTCGTGGTGCCGCTGGATCACACGGTCTCCGACGGCCCGATCGTCGGCAACGACCTCAGCTGGCTGATCGGCGAACTGGCCGCCAACGGGGTCGACGGCGTGGTGCTGCACAAGGGCAGCCTCCGCCACGTGGACGCCGGGGTGTTCACCGGCACCTCGCTGATCGTGCACCTCTCCGCCAGCACCATGCACGCGCCGGACCCGGACGCGAAGTACCTGGTGTCCACTGTGGAGGATGTGCTGCGGCTGGGCGCGGACGCGGTGAGCGTGCACGTCAACATCGGCTCGGCCGATGAACGCCGCCAGGTCGCCGACCTCGGCCTGGTCGCCGATGCCTGTGACCGGTGGAACGTGCCGCTGCTGGCGATGATGTACCCGCGCGGCCCCAGGGTGACCAACCCCAGGGACCCCGCGCTGGTCGCGCACGCGGCCTCGCTCGCGGCGGACCTGGGCGCGGACATCGCCAAGGTGCCCTACGTCGGTTCCCGGGCGGAGATGGCCGATGTGGTGCGCGGCTGTCCGATCCCGCTGATCGTGGCCGGCGGCCCGCAACTCGACAGCACCGACGCCGTTGTGTCCTATGTGGACACCCTGCTGAGCGCGGGTGTGACCGGCCTTGCCATGGGCCGCAACATCTTCCAGGCGCCCGATCCGGGCAAACGGGCCCGGCGGATCGCCGAACTCGTGCACGCCGGTGCGGACGAGCGCGCGCTCGTCCCCAGCCGGGCCTGACCATCCACCCGCCCCACCCCTTGGAGGAGCAAGACCATGAAGCTCTGCTGGCTGGATGTCCGTGCGACGGACGACGCGAGGTCGGCGATCCTGGAGGAGGCCATCCACCAGCGCGTGGACGGGATCGTGGCCGCCACCCCGGAGGACCTGGAAACCCTGCCCCCCACGGTGAAGAAAGTCCTGTTCCCGCAGGGCCGCCCGCTGCCGGAGGACTTCGGCGGCGCCGATGTGGTCATCCTCGACCCGGTGGCCCACGGTGAGCCAGCCGAACTGGCGCTGCGCCACCCCGAGGTCGAGTTCGGCCGGTTCGTGGAGATCATCGACGCGCCCACGCTGGAGGACGCCTGCCAGGCGGCCCGCAACGACCGCTGGGCGGTGCTGCTCTTCCGCGACCCCACCAAGATCCCGCTGGAGATCGTGATCGCGGCGGCGGCCCGCTCGACCGGCAGCATCATCACCATCGCGCAGGACGTTGAGGAAGCCGAGATCATCTTCGGCGTGCTGGAACTGGGTTCGGACGGGGTGCTGATGGCGCCGCGGCGGGTCGGCGACGCCACGGCGCTCAAGCAGGCCGCGGTGACCGAGACCGCGGAACTGGACCTGGTCGAGCTGACCGTGACCGCCACCGCGCACATCGGCATGGGCGAACGGGCCTGTGTGGACACCTGCACCTATTTCCGCGAGGACGAGGGCATCCTGGTCGGCTCGCACTCCAAGGGCATGATCCTGTGCGTCAGCGAGACCCACCCGCTGCCGTACATGCCCACCCGCCCGTTCCGGGTCAACGCGGGCGCCATCCACTCCTACACCCTCTCCGCCAACAGCCGCACCAACTACCTGAGCGAGCTGAAGGCGGGCAGCAAGGTGATGGCGGTGGACATCAAGGGCCAGACCAGGTTGGTCACCGTGGGCCGGGTGAAGATCGAGACCCGGCCGCTGATCTCCATCGACGCGGTGGCGCCCAACGGCCAGACGGTGAACCTGATCCTGCAGGACGACTGGCACGTGCGGGTGCTCGGCCCCGGCGGCGTGGTGCTCAACAGCACCGAGCTGCGGCCCGGCGACACGGTGCTGGGCTACCTGCCAACCCAGGACCGGCACGTGGGTTACCCGATCAACGAGTTCTGCCTGGAGAAGTAAAGCGGCACAACGAGAACCGGCCCCGCGATCACCAGATCGCGGGGCCGGTCCCGTATGCGGGTCAGACGACCTTGAGCCAGGCCTTCACCACGTGACAGCCGTTTGGCGGACCGTCGACCCGGGAGATCGGGCCGGTGTAGCCGTTCTGCTTGGTCACCAGCGGCCCGTCGATGTTCCTGGTGTAGGGCCAGTGCCCCATGTTGCACTCGACCACGACGCGGTAGCTGCCGAAGCCGTCCCGGCAGAACACCTGGCCGTAGTTGGCCGCCTTCTCCGCCTTGGCCTCACAGCGCCACACCTCGGCGCTCGCGGGGGTGGCGAGGAGCACCAGCGTGGACGACATCGTCGCCGCCACCGCCGCCGCGCTCACCAGAATCTTCCTGCCCAGCTGCATGTTTCCCTCTTCTTCCGCGGTCAGTTGATCACGGAGGTTAGGGCCGCCGGATCAGCGGGACCACCGGTTTCAAGCGGATCTGAAACCCCGAGGACACCACGCCAAGTGCGCCGGTCCCCCGTCAGGGAACCGGCGCACGTCAGGCCTTGCCACTACTTCGGATCAGGCGGGCACCGCCACGATCACACTCGTCGGCGAGGAGGTGGGCCGGGTCTCCAGGTGCTTGAGCCCGGCCTTCTCGAACAGCGTGATGAACTCCGCCTCGGTGCGCACGTGCCCGGTCAGCAGGGACAGCATCACGATGTCCTCGAACTTGCCGAAGTGCGGCGCGTCGCCCTCCGGCAGCACCTCGTCGATGATGATCAGCTTGGTGCCGGGCCTCATCTGCTCCCGGACGTTGCTCAGGATGGTGATCGCGTCCTTGTCCGCCCAGTCGTGAATGGTCCAGGACAACACATACGCGTCGCCCCCGGCCGGCACCGACTTGAGGAAGTCCCCGCCAACGCAACGCACCCGGTCGGCGAACCCGGCCTTGGCCACCGTGGCCGCGGCCTCGGGCACCACCCTGGCCAGGTCGTAGACCACCGCGGTCATCTCCGGGTAGCGGGCCAGCAGGGTGGCCACCAGGTGGCCCTGGCCGCCGCCGACGTCGATGAGGTGCTTGACGTCGGTGAGGTCGTAGGCGTCCAGGGTGGCGCCGTTGACCATCCGGGCCATGTTGCCCATGGCGTTGTTGAACAAAGTGGACAGTTCCGGGTGCGCGGCGAAGTAGGTCCACCAGTCGGTGCCGTGCACGTGGTCGAAACTGGGCTGGCCGGTCCGGAGACTGTGCACCAGGGCGCCGAAGGACCGCTGGCGTTCGCTCAGGCCCACGTACTTGGCCAGGTCGCGCATGGACCCCGGCACGTCACCGCGCAGCGTGGCGGCCAGTGGGGTCAGGCCGAAGGTGCGCGGTTCGACCTCGGTGAACACCCCGACGCTGGCCAGTGCGCGTAGTGCCCGGTACAGCGCGCCGGGGTGGGCGCCGGTGCGCTCGGCCAGGTCGTCGATGTGCCGCACCTCATCGCCGAGGGCGTCGGCGACACCGAGTTCGGCGACCGCGATGAGCAGCTGGCTCACCAGCGAGCTGTACAGCATCTCGTACATGCGCACCGGGGCCGGCACGTCGCCGTCCTGCGGGGAGACCCCGGCCGTCACGCCGGGACGGTGAGCCGAAGCGGCGGAGACTGTGTCGGTCATGGTTCCCTTTCCTTGGTTCGGTGTCGCCTGGGTCAGCTGGAGAGCACGGTGGCGAAGCGTTCGCGGAGCTGGCGCTTGAGCACCTTGCCGGTGGCCCCGGTCGGGAAGTCCGCCGGATCCGTTGCCAGCACGGCACCGTGCACTGTGGACAGTCCGCGGGCGGTCAGCGCGGTGTTGACGGTGGCCAGCAGGTCCGCGGGTTCGGCGGCGCCGGGCTTGAGCTTGATCGCGGCGAAGGGGACGTGGCCGCGGCCGGGGGCGGGCGCGTCGACCGCGACCACCGCACAGTCCGCGATCTGCTCACACCCCAACAGGATCGCCTCTTCCAGGGGCAGGCTGTAGACCGGGCCGGTGCTGGTGTGGATGACATCCGGCACCCGGTCCAGGTGGAAGAAGCGGCCCTTGCGGTCCTTGTAGACCACATCGCCGGTGAGCCAGTAACCGGACAGCGAGGATTTCGTGGTCAGCTCGGAGTTGTTCCAGTACCCCGGGGTCCTGGTGGGGGTGCGCACGCCGAGTCGCCCGACCCGGCCAGGACCGAGCTGACGCCCGTCCTCATCGAGCACGGTTGCCTTCTCCACCACGCTGACCGGGGTGCCGACGCAGCGGTCGTAGTCGGTGCTCTCCGGCTCGCTCACCTTGCGGAACAAGGCCATCCCCATCTCCGAGGAGCCCAGGCCGTCGATGAACCGGGAGCCGGGTTTGTCCCCGCCGCGCGCCGGTCGCCTGCCGTGCCGGATCAGCGCCTTGATGTGCGCCTCGTGCGCGGAGTCGCCGGTGTTGATCCAGGTGTGCACCTGACTGCCCGCCGACCGGTCGATGTCCAGCTGGGCCAGTTCGGCGTAGGTCTGCGGGAAAGCGACCACAATGGACGGTTGGAACTGCTTCATCGCCTCGTGCACGGCCTCGCCGCTGGAATCGGCCATCACCAGCGTGGGCAGGCCGAGCAGGGTGGCGGTCATCAGGTAGCTGATCCCGGCCGAATGCGACTGTGGCAGCGCGGAGAGCATCCGGTTTCGGTCGGCCTGCGGGAAGCTCCACAGCCGGTGCCGTTTGCCGAGGAAGAACTGGCGGTGCGCGAAGATCGCCGACTTGGGCGGGCCGGTGGTGCCGGAGGTGTGGCACAGCATCACCGGATCGTCATCCCCGTGTGGGTAAGGGAAAACCCCCGGCAGCGAGGTCGCGCCACTGGTCGGCAGCTCGGCGGAGTCCACCGCGAACCGCAGTGCGGCGGGCAACGCGCCGGAGTTCTTCAACGCGTCCAGGCGTTCCTCGTCGGCCACCACGCCGACCGCGCCGATCCGGCCCAGGTAGGCCGAGGCGATCGCCGGATCCATCCGGCCGTTGACCAGCGCCGGAATCGCGCCCAGCGAGGAGACCGCGAGGAAGTGCAGGAAGGAGTCCACGCCCTCGCCCAGCTGCACCCCGACCGGATCGCCCTTGCGCACGCCGGCCTGGTGGTACCAGGCGGCGTAGGCGTTGCGGATGGTGGTCAGCTCGTTGAGGCTCAACCGCTGCAAGGACATCCCGTGCCCGGTGCGCCGCTGGGCGAGCAGGAAGGGCTGATCGGGCGCCGGGCTGACCCGGCGGGCGCGGTCGAGGAAGTTGCCCACGCCCAGTCCGCGATCCAGCAGGAGCTGGAGCCGGGCGTGCAGCGGCATGCGGGCCAGCGGTCTGAAGTCGATGCTCGTGGTGCCGTTTCTCTCGCTCATGTGTGTTGTCTCCCGGCAGGACCCAACTCGACGAAAGGGATGCCGACCCACCGCCGGAGCGGGTGAGCGCGCGCGGCGGCGGGTCGGCGGACAGGCTGCGATCGCTTGGCTTTCTGGGGGATCAGCCTTCGTAGATCGTCAGCTCGTAGCCGTCGGGGTCCTTGAACTGGAACTCGCGGCCGCAGAAGCCGTCACACGGGGGCTTGGTGATGGTCACGCCCTCCGCCGCCAGCTCCTTGGCCAGTTTGTCCGGGTCCTCGGCCTTGATCCAGAGCACCACGCCCCAGCCGAGTTCGCTGACCGAGTCCAGGTCGATGGCGCTCTGCCGCAACGCCAGCTTGATCGGCGCGGTGTCCAGCACGACCGCGGTGGGCACCTTGGACTCGGTGGGGGTGAAGCCGACCAGCTCGGTGTAGAAACGCTTGGAGCGCTCAAGGTCGCGAACCTGGAGCGTGAGGAAGTTCGGTCCGACAGCGTTGCTCATAAGGCGAATCTCCCTGAGTCACACCACTACTTACCGACCCCAGAGTGCTCGGCGGCCGCCACGGCAGCATCACGTGTTCGCGTGATCCTGCCGTGGCGACCAACAGTCCACAATGGACTAGCGGGACTCGTCGTGCGCCATGGCCTTGCGGGTCAGCTCGACCCGGCTGGTCACGCCCAGTTTGGCGAAGCTGTGCCGCAGGTGACTGTCCACTGTGTGCGGTGAGAGGAACAGCTTGCCCGCGACCTCACGGTTGGTGAAACCCTCGGCCACCAACCGGACCACCCGTAGCTCCGACTGGGTGAGGCTGTTCCAGCCGGAGCCGCCCTTGACCGGTTTGGGCGCGATCCGGCGCCGGACTCCCAGTCGCCGCAGCACTTTCTGCACCCTGGCCAGATCGCGTTTGGCGCCGCAGGCGGTGAAGACCTGCGCGGCCTCCTGCAGGAGCCCGACCGCGGTGGCCCGGTGCCCGGCCGCGTCCTCGGCGTGCGCCAGGTCCTCCAGGCCCTCGGCCAGGGAGAGCTGCCGCCCGGTGGCCCGGTACGCCCCGACGGCCGCGCGCAGCAGGCTGATGTCGTTGCGCAGCACCCCTTCGGCGTGTGCGGCGGCCCCGGCGGCCGAGGCCACCTCGGGGTTGCGCTCGGCCAGTTTCCGGGTGGCCCGCACCACCAGTTCGGCCCGGCCGTGATCACCGGCCTGCTGGGCCATCCGGATGAGTCGCGCGCCGGCGGCCGGGTGCCGGGTGAACAGCAGCAGCCGTTCCGGCAGCGCCTGGCTCAGCTCGTCCAGGATCTCCAGCGCGGCCTCCTGGTGCCCGGCCGCGTCCTGGAAACAGGCCGCCGCCCAGGCCAGGTCCTCCGGCACCACGCTGACTCCCTCGTCCACCAGGCCGTCGGCCTGTTTGAGGTAGCTGCGCGCCATGGTCATGTCGTCCCGGTAGATCGAGATCAGCCCGAGCATGGCCAGCAGCGGCACCGCCAGGGGCTGGGCGCGCAGCTGTTCGGCCACGAACACCCCGGCCTCGGCCTCCACCGCGGCGTCGTCCAGCCTGCCCTGGGCCAGGCGCAGTTCGGCCCGGTAGTAGTGCCAGTGCGGCTGGGACAGCGCGGTGCCCGCCGCCTCGGTGTCCTGGTGGTCGCGGGCGAACCCGGCCTCGGCCTCCTCGAACCGGTCGCTGGCGGTCAGCGCCACCGCCAGCCACAACCGCGGATGCCTGCTGCGCGAGCTGCCGCCGACCTTGTCCGCGACCCGCACCGCCTCCTTGGCGTAGGTCAGCGCCACGTCCAGCTGCCCGTGCACCCTGGCCACCACGCTGCGCGCGTTGTTGCCGCACACCACCGCCGCGTACTCCCCCGCCTGCACGCCGATAGCCACCGCCTCGGCGGCCACCGCGTCCGCGCTGCGCGGGTCCCCGCTGTCGATGAGCAGGTAGGCCTGCATGGCCAGCAGTTCGGCCCTGGCCCGGCTGGGCGTGCGCGCCCTGGCCAGCGCGCGGCTGGTGTACTCCAGCACGCTGGAGTTGCGCCCGGTGGCGTACAGCGCCTCGGAGAGCCCGAGCAGCAGCGAGACCTTGTCCTCGGTGCGCTCCACCGTGCGCAGCGAGGACTCGCCCAGCCGGATCGCCTCGGCGGCCCGCCCGGCCAGCGCGAGCAGCCGCACCGCGTCGCCGACCAGCGCCGGCCTGCTGGCGTGCTGCTCGTCGATGAGGTCCAGCATCCGCAGGATCAGGTCGGCCGCAGTGTTCGGCGAGGTCGGCGCGACCTCGCGGACGGCCTGCCGCAGGATCAGCACCGCCTGCGCGTCGCCCTTGTGCCCGCTGCGCACCAGGTGCTCGACCGCGTCGGCGGGCGAGCGGCCCTCGCCGAGCACGATGAAGGCGGCCTCGCGGTGCAGGGCCATCCGGACCGGGCCGGGCAAGCGATTGTAGAGCGCCTCCCGGATCAGATCGTGCCGGAAGGTCAGCTCGGATCCGTTGCCCACCAGGATGCTGGCGTCCACCGCCTCGCTGATCACCGGCAGCAGCTCGGTGGCCGAGCGGCCCAGCAGCGCGGCCACCTCGTGCACGGTGAACGGCCTGCCCAGCACCGCGCCGGCGTCCAGCAGCCTGCGGGCCTCGCTGGAGAGATCACGCAGCCGGTGGTCCACCGCGGACAGGAACGGCGGGGTCAGTTCGTTGCCCACCACGGTCGCGGTGCCCTCGGCGGCGAGCAGCTGACCGGTGTCGCGCAGGGTGGTGAGCAGTTCCTCCAGCAGGAACGGGTTGCCCTCGGCCCTGGCGGCCAGCGCGAGCACCTTGGCGTCGGGGTGCGCGCCGAGCACGTTGGCGCACAGGTCGGCCACCGCGTTGCAGCACAACGGTCCCAGGTGGTGCCGCAGCGCGCCCTCGCTGATCAGCCAGTCCAGCGCGTCCTGGGCGTAGCCGCGCACCGGGGCCGGCCTGCGCGCCAGCAGCCACAGCACCGGCGAGGTGCTCAGCGCGGGCACCAGGATGCGCAGGGCGAAGGCGGTCAGCTCGTCGGAGCGGTGCGCGTCGTCCAGGCCGATCAGCAGCGGCCGGTCGCGCACGTGTTTCTCGATCAGCTCGCCCACCCGGTCCACCAGGCCGAGGGCGTTGCGCTCCAGATCGTGCATGGCTATGCGTTCCAGCCCGGGCAGGCCGGTGAGCAGGGCGCGCAGCGTGGTCAGCGGGGCGCCCTTGTCCAACTCGGTCGCCCGGCCGAATGCCACCGAGATGCCCTGACCGGCCGCATCGGAGGAGACGACTTCGAGTAAACGGCTCTTGCCGATACCGGCCGAGCCTTCGATGACAACGCAGCGACCGCTGCCCGCCACTGTGTTCGACAGCGCTCGGCGGAGGTCGGCCAGCGCGGATTCTCGGCCCACTAACGGTTTCATGGTCGCCTGCATATTCACATTCCCCCAGCTCATCTCGCCCTCCGGACAGGGCGCCCGGTCTCACCCCACCCTGGGCGATCCCGCGCTTTCACCTCCATTCAATCACGGTTTGATAGACAACTACAGGTAGAACTTCCTAAGCCCGATGAGGGTCACCGTGTGCTAATGAGCCGGAGCCGTAGTCATTCGACTATCTCTGAACATCATCGTCGTAAAGTGTGTGAAGATTAGTCCCTTTGGAGCAGTATTCGCAGGCCAGCAAGGGTCCGAACTGCCCCATCGGGCAACTGTTGACCCGAATGGATGCTAGGCCTCCACGAACCGCAGCCCGATGATTCCACCCACGATCAGCGCCAGGAACACGAAGCGCAACGGGGACGCCGAGTCGCCCTGGGTAAAAATACCGGCAAGGGCAACGCCGACCGCGCCAATTCCCACCCATACGGCGTAACCAGTACCGACAGGCAAGGTTTTCAGCGAGACCGAGAGCAAGAAAAAGCTGATCGCGGCACAGCTGATACCAATTACGCTCGGCCACAGCTTCGAGAAGCCATCGGCCTGCTTCAACGCGGTCGCGAAAATAATCTCGAACAGACCAGCGACGATCAGAAGCGTCCAGGCCATCTGCTTACTCCCCGTTTCCACCGCGGTTGCGCTCGACATAAAACCCACCCCTCCAACCGGTAACCACCGAAAATCCTGCGGTGGCGTGCCGCCAGGAGCGACACGCCACCGCAGGACTGGTTTCAGGCGTTCGAACCGGCGTCCACGACGATCGCGGAACCGGTGATGTTGCGACCGCCGGGGCCGACCAGGTGCGCGACCGAGGCGGCGATGTCCTCGGGCTGCCCGTAGCGGCCCAGCGCGGTCAGGCCGCGCTCGTCATCGGCCTGCGGACCGTCGGCCGGGTTCATCTCGGTGTCGGTGGACCCCGGGTGCACCAGGTTGACGGTGATATCCCGCTCGCCCAGGTCGCGGGCCAGGCCCTTGGTGAAGCCGATCAGCGCGGCCTTGCTCATCGCGTACAGCGCCACGCCCGGGTAGGGCACCCGCTCGGCGAGCGTGCTGCCGATGCTGACGATCCGGCTGCCTGCCTCCATGTGCTTGGCCGCGGCCTGACTGGCCACATAGGCCGCGCGGGCGTGGATGGCCAGGGTGCGGTCGACCTCGTCGAGGGTGACCTCGTCGATGGTGCCGTAGGGGAAGATTCCGGCGTTGTTGACCAGGATGTCGATCCGGCCGAACTCCGCGACGGTCTGCTCGACGGCGGCCACCACGGCCGCGGCGTCCGCGCTGTCCGCGGCGATGGCCAGACCGCGGCGGCCCGCGGCCTTGATGTCCTCGACCACGCCCTGGGCGCGGTCGGCGGCGCTGGCGTAGGTCAGCGCCACATCGGCTCCGTTGGCCGCGAGCTTCTTGGCGATGGCCGCGCCGATGCCGCGGCTGCCCCCGGTGACCAGGGCCACCTTACCTGCGAGTTCCGACATGTCCCCTCATTTCTGGGTCGATCACTACATAATTGGTATCGTGCAGGAGATCGACCTGTCAAGGATTTTTGGGTCGATCGCTACAGAAAGGGGTGGGGCATGGCCACACGAGGCCGTCCACGTGCTTTCGACCGCACCGCGGCCCTGCGTTGCGCGATGGAGGTGTTCTGGGAGCACGGCTACGAGGGGACCTCGCTGAACGACCTCAGCGCGGCCATGGGCATCAACTCCTCCAGCCTGTACACCGCCTTCGGCTCCAAGGAGGAGCTGTTCCGGGAGGCGGTCACCTACTACGACGAGACCGAGGGCGAGGCCGCCGCCCGCGCGCTGCGCGAGGAGCCCAGTGCCAGGGCGGCCTTCGAGGCGGTGCTGCGGGTCAACGTGCACGCCTACACCGATCCGGCCAAGCCCAGTGGCTGCATGATCGTGCTGGCCGCGACCACGTACACGCCCAAGAGCGAGAGCGTGCGCGACTTCCTGGCGCAGTTGCGCCGGGAGACCCAGGAGTCGTTGCGCCAGCGCCTGGCGCGCGGCCAGGCCGAGGGTGACGTGCCGCCCGAGGCCGACGTCGACGCGCTGGCCGGGTACTACAACACCCTGCTGCAGGGCTTGTCCATCCAGGCCCGCAGCGGCGCCGACCGCGCGGAGCTGTCCGCGATCGTGGATGCCGCGATGCGCGCCTGGGATGTGCTGGCCGCGTCCGGAGTTCCGGTGTGACGCCGAGGAGGGCGAACCGGTGATCCCGGTTCGCCCTCCGGCGATGACGGCTGAGCGGACTGGCTTCAGACCGCCTCGATGCCGTACTTGTCCGCGGCGATCCGCATCGAGCGGGCCACGTCATCGGCGTGCTGTTCCTCCGGCGGCGCTTCCTCGCCGTCGATGACCGGGATACCCACCTCCAGGAAGAACTCCTCGAACCCGCTGGGCACGAAGAAGATCAGCAGCTTGGCGTGCGTCTCGCCGACGTTCTTGAACCGGTGCGGCGAGCCGCGCGGGATGTAGATGAAGGAGCCGGGCTCGATGATGATCGGGCGGCCGTTGGCCACCACCTCAAGCCGCCCCTCGATCAGGTAGAAGGCCTCGTCCTCGTTGCGGTGCAGGTGCAGCGGCGGTCCGCTCTGCGGCGGGATCACCGCTTCCAGCAGGCCGAGCGCGCCGCCGGTGTCGGCGATGCCTGCCTTGACGGTGTACCGGTCGCCGCTGAACGCCCACACGCTCGGACCCTCGCCGGGCGGCACGTACAGCGCTCGCGGCGTCTCCTTCTCCACCTGGCTGGTCATGCGAATCCTCACTCTCGGGACGGGACGACGTGGACAGCGTGGCCATCGGAGGCGGCCCGGGACATCACGTCTTCGCGTGATCCCGGCGCAACTCGCCGGCGAGTTCGGTCGCGAAGGCAACGAAGTCGCGGGGTTCCCGGCCGGTGATCTCGCGGACCGCCGGGCTGATCAGCTCGGCCTCGCCCGCGCGGTAGGTGGCGTACAGCTCCAGTCGCGCCCGGACCGCCCACTCCGGCACGCCGTTGCCCAGCATGGCCGCGCTGGCCTGTTCCGGGGTGACGTCCAGGTGCCGGATCGGGCGACCGGCCACTGTGGACAGTGCGGCGGCGACTTCGGCGTAGCTCAACGCCTTCGGCCCGGTCAGGTCATGCGCGCCGGCGTGCCGGACCGGGTCGGTCAGGGCCCTGGCGGCCACCGCGGCGATATCGCGGGTGTCCACCATGCTGACCTGGGAGTTCCCGGCGGGCAGGATGATGGCGTCCTTGGCCGCCACGGTGGGCAGCCACTGCACCGCGTTCTGCATGAAAGCGTTGGGGCGCAACAGGGTGTAAACCAGCCCGGACTCGATGACGGCCTGTTCGGCCAGTCCGTGCTGGCGGTGCACCAGCGCGGGCGCGGCCGGATCGGCGCCCAGCGCGGACAGTTTCACCACGTGCCCGACCCCGGCCCGGACCGCGACCTCGACCAGCCCGGCCTGCACCAGGTCCTGGCGTGGGTGGAACGGGGTGAGCAGGAACAGCGAGCGGATCCCGGCCAGTGCCCCGGCCACGGTCCGCTCGCGTTCCAGGTCCACCTCGACCCGCTGCACCAGCGGATGCCCCGGCAGCTCGGATCCCTTGCGCACCAACGCCCGCACCCGGTGCCCGGCCAGGGTCAGCTCCCGCACCAGGGCCCGGCCGATGTTCCCGGCGGCGCCGGTGACCGCCAGCTCAGGCGGCGCGGAGGGCGTGTTCACCGGCCCGCTCCAGGATCTCCGGCAGCTGGTTCTTGATCGCGGCGTCGGCGAGCAGTTCGCCGAGCACCGGGGCCATCTTGAACAGGTTGTGCCCGGCGATGGCGGTGACGCCGTCGGTGTGCCAGGCGTGCACGGCGTCCGAGCCCGCGGGCAGCTTGGTCATCACGCACACCCGGATGCCGACCGGGTCCGGTTCCAGGCCGGGCATGGCGCGGCGGACGTACTCGGTGACCCGGCGGACGTGCTCCTCCATGCCGGAGCCGGGGGCGAGCGCGCCGTTGGGGCCGAACGGGATGTCCACGTCCAGGCCGATCAGGCCGAGCACGTAGGTGTCCAGGTTGCCGATGGGCGAGCCGTAGACGGTCTCGCCGAAGGCCCCGGAGCGGTCCACCCAGCAGGGCAAAGCCTTGCCACGGAAGGGTTCCCGCACCCGGTAGTGCGGTCGGGCGTGCAAGGCGGACTCCAGCGGCACGTCCAGGCCGACGCCCGCGGCCAGCTTCGGCACCGCGGTGCCCGCGCAGATCACCACGTGCCGGGCCCGGTAGATGGCCTCGGTGGTCTGGATCTCCACGCCATGCCCGTCGCCAGGCACGGTGACGCTGTGGATGTCGGCGTTGACGATCCGGTCCCCGACCCAGCTCACCAGCGCGTCAATGGTCCGCCTGGCCCGGATCGCGCCCGCGCCAGGGTCGACCAGCAACGGTCCGTCCACAGTGGCCAGTGCCGGGAACACCTCCTTGCCCTCCACCGGATCGGCGAAGCGGTGCTCCACCCCATGCCGCACCATCCCGGCCACATCGGCGGGCCCCATCCCCGCGTAGACCGCACCCTCGGGCCCGATCAGCTTGCGCCCCAGGCGTTCCTCCCACCGGCCGAACCCGGCCCGCCCTTCCACCGCCAGCGCGACCAGGCGTTCGTTGTCGTGCCGGTGCCGGAAGGTGCGGGTCAGCCCGCCGGAGAGCCCGTGTCCGGGTGGCCTGCCATCGAAGCAGGTCACCGACACCCCGCGCCGGACCAGCGCGTCGGTGGTGGCCAGCCCGAGCACCCCGGCGCCGATCACCGCGACATCCAGTTCCCGCCTGTGCTCAGCCATGCGCACGCCTCCCCGCACCGATGCGGACCGAGCTGCCAGCCATGAGTGCCTCCTGGGTAACGACTGTGGCCGATACGGGCACCACGAGCCTGGCCGCCGGGGCCGGACGCGGACATCACGTGTTCTCGTGAGATCCCCCGCCGAAGTCCGCGGCGTGCCCGGCGACCCATTCGCGGAAGCTCCGGCCGGGCCTGCCCAGCACCTGCTCGACCACGCCGGTGGGCCCCAACGGCCTGGTCACCAGGGTCGCGTAGGCGTCCAGCACAGTGTCCACAATGGACTCATCCAGCCAGCTGAGCGCGTCAGCCCTGGCCTGGCTGACCGGGATCTCCTGCCAGCGCAAGGGCCGTCCGAGTGTTTCGCCGATGATCCGCACCTGCTCGCGCTGAGTGTGGATCTCCGGGCCGCTCAGCAGGTGCCTGGCCCCCTGGTGGCCGTCCTCGGTCAGCGCGCGCACGGCCACCGCGGCGATATCGGCCTCGTGGATCAGGGTGAACCCGGCCTCGCCGTGCGCGCCGCGCACCACGTCCCCGGCCCGCACCTGCCCCGCCCACTGCCGGGTGTTGGCGGCGAAGGAGAACGGCCGCAGGAACGTCCACTCCAGACCGGTCCCGGCGATCAGCCGTTCCACCCCGGCGTGGTGCGCGCCGATCGGATCGGACTGTTCGTCCAGGGTGTCCTCCACCGCGGCCGAGGACAGCAGCACGACCCGGCGCGCCCGCGCCGCGATCACCTCCACCACCCGGGCCGCCTCGGCGGTCGAACCCACCGGCCAGACCAGGAAGACCGTGTCCACCCCGTCCAGCGCGTCCCTCAGCGCGGCCGGATCGGACTGCGCGCCGGTCGCCACCTGCGCGACCTGGTCGCCGACGGTTTGCTCACCCGCACGGTGGAACCGGACACCCCGCCCAAGGTGAGTTACCAGCTGACCCCGCCGGGCCGCGAGCTGGCGGAGAGGCTGTACGCGGTGCTGGAGTGGATCGGCCACAACCTGCTCTAGGCGACCCCGTCCAGCTCAGCCCGCACGTGCCCGTCGCCGGACACACCGGCCACCCCACGCCGGATCGCGGCATGCAGGATGGGTGCCGCGTCCGGGCCCAGGGTGTCGGTGATGGTTCCGGCGGCGTGCTCCAGCAGGGCCATGGCGTGCTGCCAGTTGTCGGTGAGGCTGAGGTAGAGCTGCGGCAGCGCGAGTGCCGGATGGGTGTTCAGCAGCAGCGGGAACAGGCGGGTGAGCACCTCGTCGCGTTCACCCCTGGTGAAGGGATCCCGCTCGTCCAGGCGGAGGGCTTCGGCGTGCAGGTCGGCGGGATCGACCAGGTCGGCCAGCGGCGGACACAGCGCGAATTGGAGCCGCGTGACGGCCCGGGTGGCTGGCGAGCAGTCCCGGGTCGCGGCGAGAGCTTCCACGGCCAGGCCGCGGAGCTGGGCGAGCAACGCGGGGATGGGGCCCGGTGTGCCGAGCCGCTCCGGCCAGAGGTACGCGCTGGTGGCCGCGTGCGCGAGCAGTCCAGCGGCGGCGGGCAGCCGGGGCGTGCCGAACAGCGCCCGGATCCGCACCGCGAAGCCCGGGTCGCCGGTAGTCAGCTCGACCAGCGCGGCGTAGAGCGGGTCCTCGATCCGTGGCGGCGGCGCGGGCCCGCGGCCGGTCCGGGCGGCGAGGTGCCGCTCGTGCCCGGCCGCGGTGGCCCGCAGGATGTCGGTGAGCAGCGGATCCCCGCCCTCGGGCGGTGCGACCATGGCCACGGTCGACTCGTGCACCTGCTGGAAAAGCGGGAACGGCCGGCTGGCCGTGGCGTGCTCGGCGGAGGCCAGCGCGGCGAAGGACAGGTGGAAGGCGTAGGCCAGGTACCGCGCACCGCTCTGGTCAAGCAGGTGCAGGGCCGGATCCGCCTCGTACGGCATCAGCCGCATCGCCACCTCGAACCGGGCGCGGTGATCCGGCCGCAGGTAGGCGAACCCGTAACGGTCCTGATCCTGGATCAGCCACTCGTACGGCTCGATCCGGCCCAGCGCCTCACCCACGGCCGCCCAGGCCCGCCGCGCCACCTCGATCGGCTGGTACATCACGGCCGAGCGGAACAGCGCGGCCAGGCCGATCGCGCGTTCGCCGGGATCGGTGAGCGAGCCGACCAGCGCGGTGGCCCGAGGCAGGTTGGTGTCCGCGATGGTCTCGGCCAGCACCCGGACCGTGCGGCCCCAGCTGTGCGGACTGCCGACCGACCAGGAGCCGGGGGCCATCGCCCTGACCACCTCGGCCGGGTCACGGTGGAACCGCCGCTCCCGCAGCCACTGCCAGTCCCGACTGTGGTTGAACTGGTAGGCGATGTTGCTCGCTCTGTCCAGTGGATCGGCCGGGGCGCCAGTGACCCGACGGCACGGACCGTGCGACCGCAGGTCGACCAGTGCCGGGGACTGCCCGGTGCCACGCAGGATCTCGGCCAGGATCGCCTCGGCCTCGCGCTCGGGCTGGTCCCGCGCAATCCGGGCCAGCACCGTCCACCGATCCTGGTCCGGGAACGACCAGCGCACGTCGGTCATGTCCCTGGCCACGTCCAACGCCGCGGCCAGGTCGTGCGGGGCCAGCGCGATGGCCAGCGACCCCAGATCCCCCTCACGCCGCGACTCCCGCATCGAGCCAGGCTCGCCCGCCGGCGTCACCGCGCCCCGAGCCCGCTCCAGCAACCGGCGCGCGGCAACCGGATCGAACTCGGCGAGCACCGCACTGGCCTTGCGCATGGTCCACACCGTGCTGTTCCACGCGACCACCCGCTCCACCCACCCCCGAGCCCGGTCCACCTCGCCCCAGGCCCCCAGCACACCAGCGCCCCGCAACACAGCGCTGTCCACAAACCCCCCGATCTCCAACGACCCCAACCGATCCAGCAACCGATACCCAACCCCCCGATCCAGCCCGGGAACCATCGCCGCGGCGGCCAACCCCTCGGCCAGCTCCCGCTGCGGCTGGTACTTACCCTCCGCCGCCGACTCAGCCTCAGCCACCAACCGCCCGAGATGCTCCCGCGCCCGCTCCGGCTGCAGCACCGACAACCGAGCCAGCCCCACCAGCCGTTCCCCAGGCAAAGCCCCCGCCAGTTCAGCCGCCGCCACGGCCAGAACCTCCCGCGCCGCAACAGGATCCAGTCGCCCCGCCAGATCAAGCCAAGCCCCAACCCGACCACTGCGCAACTGCTCAACCAGTCCACGCGCGACCGCCGGTTCAGCGGCCGCAGCAGCCGCCCGGTACACCGCATCCGGCGCCCAAACCCCGTCCCCCGACTGACCGCGCTGCGCATGCGCCCACAACCGCAACGCCCGCGGCAAATCATCGGCCGCGAACTCCAACGCGACCTCCTCCAACGGCAACAGCTGAGCCGGATACCCCCGGCCGACCTGTTCCGCCGGAATGGTCAAAGCCGTCTCCACCAACACTTCCCGCAGATCCACCTCCCCCTGCCGATGAATCTCCCGAGCACTCTGGAACTGTTGCAACGAGGGCGGCAACGCCCACAACTGATCCAGCGCCTGCCCAACCCGCCCAAGCCGGGCGAGCAACCCCAGCACCGCCGGCGTCAGCCCCCGCCCGGTACGGCGAAGCTGCCGCCGCAACACCCCCAGGTACAACGTGGTCGGCAACGCATTGCCCGGCTCCGCCCCAGCGATCACCCGCTCAGCAACCACGTCCACCCACCGGCCGAAATGCCGATCCCCACCAAAAGCCGCGACAATGGCCAGCCGCGACCCAGGACAAATCAACTCAACAGCCCGCCCCGCAACCGCCTCCCCCGCCCGCGTGACGTGCTCAACCAGGTGCAAGAGGCCATATCGGTCCACCGCGGACCAGTCCAGCGAACCCCAATCGGACCCGCTCTGGCAGTAGTGCCGGGAAATCCGCTCATGCCATTCGGTCTCATCGACGGCGCAATCCGGATAATCCCGATGCGCCCGCACGCTCAACAGGAACTCCCCCACCGAGCCGTGGTAGAGACTGATCCGCCCCGCTTGCCCCGCTTGCCCCGCTTGCCCCGCTTGCCCCGCTTGCCCCGCTTGCCCCGCCGCGCCCTCCGCGCCCTCCGCCAGCAACCAGCGCAACCTGCCCAGCACGGCCCGCACCACCCGCGGCCACACCCGAATCCCGCCCAGCGCAACGAGTTCAGCCACCGTGAGCGGTTCCCGCGCCACGGCGAGCACCCCCAGAATCGGCTGCCCAACCCCCACCCAGGCATCGGTGAACCGGTCACCGGGCCCGGTCGGCTCCCGGATCTCCACCATGCCCAGCCGCTGCAGATCAGCCCGCGCGGTCTCGATGAAGAACCCGTACAACCCGCTCAACCCAGCCGGAACACCCGCGAACCCCACCAAACGCTCGGCCAGCGGCGGTTCGGCCTCGACCAGCGCGCGGGCATACGCGGCGAGGTAGAGAAAGTTCCCAGCCGCCCGGCCGACCACTCGCCGGTGAAACTGATCCAGCAACTCGCCCCGCCCCGCCACCGCCGTGACGATCGGCTCGGTGCTCAGCACATTCGCCGCGTAGGCGAGCAGATCGGCGGCCACCTCCCGCGACCCCGGCTCGATTGGCACCTCGATGAGCTGACGACCGGCGCGCAACGGCGCCAACGCGGCATGCGGACGCGAACTCAGCACCAGCCGCACGTTCGACGGCAATTCCGGTCCACGCGCGAGCCAGTCCAGCACACTCGCCCCGGCGAGTTCATCCAGCGCGTCAACCAGGATCACGATCCGCGCCGCCGGATCCAGTGCCAGAAACGCCGCCGCCGGGTCCAGCAACGCCAGGTGCGCCAGGTTGTCCGGCTCCAGCAACCGGGGCTCCAGATTCGCCCGCCCGATCTCCACCCCGCTGACCACTCCGGCGACCCCGCCGAGCTGCTGTTCCACCCGCAACACGGCGGTCCGGTGAAACGGCGAGGCGGTGAGGTCCTCAACCCGGACGCCCACCACCCGCCCGCCCTCGGCCACGTTCTCCACCCGCTGCCGCACCACCACCGCGAGCCGCTCCGGCTGGAAGATCTCCGGCCGCCACCGCGCCAGCTGATGCCCCACAGCCAGCAGGAACGACTGAATGTCGGTCCCCTCCACCGCGGTCTGGCTGTCCCGCCGCACGAAGTACCGCGCCCACTCCGGATGCGCCACCGCCAGCCCCGCCAGCAGGCTCGTCTTACCCGCGCCGGGCTCTCCCGTCACCAGCACATGCCCGCGGTCAACGGCCCGCTCCACCGCGTCCCGCAACCAGCGACGGTCCACAAACCCCGCCCCGGTGTGCTGTGCCACCACCTCCGCGAAGCCGCCGTTCACAATCCCCTCCAGCCCGCCACACCCACGGGTCTAGGACCACTGCGCCTTGTCGACCAGGTTTACCAGCTCCGCCCCTGCCGCGAAGCGCTTCGCGTTCTCCAGCAACACCGCGAACCGCCGGCTGTCCGCGTGCGGCCCGACCCCGGCCACATGCGGGGTCAGCAGCACATCCCTCCGATGCCACAACGGATGTCCCGCGGGCAACGGCTCCTGCTCGAACACATCCAGCGCCGCCCCGGCCAACCGTCCCGCCTCCAACGCCGCCACCAGGTCATCCAGCCGCACGGTGGCGCCCCGGCCGATGTTGACCAGGTACGCCGAAGCCCGGAACAACGCCAGCCGCCGAGCGTCAACCAGGCCCTCGGTCTCCGGCGTGTGCGGCACGGTCAGCACCACCACATCCGCCTCTGCCAACGAGGAATCCAACTCCCCCACTGGCCGCACCTCGGCAAAACCGCCAGGCAGGTCAATCCGCCGCCGGTCAACCCCGATCACCCGGGTGCCGAAAGCAGCCAGCAACCGCCCGATCTCACTGCCCAGCGCGCCAACCCCGACCACCAGCGCACTCGCCTCGGCCAACGGCAACACCGCGGTCGGCGCCCAGTCCGGCGCCCACCGACCCGCGCTCTGATCACGCACATACCTGGGCAACCCACGTGCCAGCGCCAGCACCAACGCCAACGCGTGCGCCGCCACATGATCGGTATAGGTGTCCCGCATATTGGTCACCTGCACCGGATGCGCGATCAACTCCGGGTGATAGAACCCCACCGGCGGCCCAGCCTGCGGCGCCTGCAACCAGCTCAACCGCCGAGCGTGCCGCAACAACTCGGGCGGCAACGCCCCGTACACCGCATCCGCCACCCGCAACGCGGCCACGGTGTCCTCGGCCGTCTCCGGCCGCAGAACCCGGATACCGGGCACGGCCTCGGTCAGCCGCGCGGGCCAGCCGAGGGTCTCGTCGTTGTGCGGCGGAACCAGCGCCAGGGTGAAACTCATGGCAGACATCGTCGCCGCTGGACACCGTTGCCACCAGCTCAACCCGGCGGGGTTCCGCGTCATCTCGACTGCCGCTGCGGGGTGCTCAGTCGTGCAGAAGGCCGAGGTCTGGGGGCACCAGGGTGGTGTTCTCCATCAGTTCGCGGATGAGGTTGTGGTTGAGCGTGTTGCCGATGGGTTCGCCGACCTCCTCTCTGGTCAGGCCCGCCACGCCACCGCGGCTGAGCCGATCACGAACACCCACGATCAGGTGTTCGACCTTCTTGTGCGTCCACTTCTCCCCGGGCCGGATCTCGTTGAGGTGCTCAGCGGCCTGCCGCCAGGACAGCGGGTTCGGGTACAGCTCGTGCAGCAGGTAGCGCTGGCCGAGGACGACCAGGGCCAGCTTCTCGGCGGGTGAGAGGGGCCAGGTGTGCGGCGGACGGGTCGAGGCGCCGTGCTGGGTCAGGAGTTCCTCGCCGTCCGTGGCGCGGACATGCACCTCCAGCAGGTGTTCGCGGCCGCTGGAGCCACGGATGAACAGCGGGGTGTACCCGGCCGCCAGCGGAATCGGCTCGTCCTGGTTGAACAGCAGCCGGGCGCCGGGCAACCGCAGCGGCAACCGGCCCAGGGTGCTGATCCACCACTTGTCGCCATGGTGGGTCAGCGCGCCCTGGTGGCGGCTGATCCGCCGGTCGTGCTCGCCAACGCAGACGTGCACGTCCGGTCGGTTGCGGCCGAACAGGATCTCCCTGCCCTCTCGGGGGCCCACGGTGATCCCGCCGGTCACGGCCAGCACGTGCAGCGTGCCGGGGGCCTCGCCCGCGTGTACTCCCCAGGCCAGGCTGTGGTGCCCGGCCGGGAGATCCTGGCCCCCCGCCACCGCAAGCCGCTCCGTCATGTTCGCCTCCTGGCCGGTTGTCGCGTCGTGCCCCGCGAGCTTGGCACGGCGGCCTTGGGAAGGCTCCCGGGCCGGAATCGGGAGCCTTCCACCTGGTCAGGCGGCTACGGCGGTCAGCAGATCCACCCTGGCGGCGCGCCGGGCCGGCCAGATCGCGGCCAGGACGCCCGCGGTCACCAGACCGGCCAGAGTCAGCACGACCACGGTGAACGGGACCGTGACATCGGTCAGCGCCTGCCCGAGCATGGCGTGCTGCATCACCGCTCCGGAGCCGACACCCAGCAGGACGCCCAGGACCGCGCCGAACAGACAGATCACCACGCTCTCCCACCGGACGGCGGCCCGGAGTAATCGCTGGGTGGCGCCGACGGCGCGCAGTACGCCGAGTTCCCGCACCCTGGCCAGCACCGCCAGTGCCAGGGTGTTGACCACACCGAAGAGCGAGATCAGCACGGCCAGGGCGAACATGGCGTACATGATCACGAACGCCAGCCGCTGGCTCTCCTGCCCCTCGGCCACCAGACCAGCCTGGTCGCTGACGGTGACGTCCGGGCGGTCCGCGAACGCGGCGTGCACGGCGGTGCGGACCGCGGCCGGATCGGAGCCGGTGGCGTAGATCGTGGTGATCTTCTCCCGCAAGCCCGGCGGCGCCTGGGCTTGGTCGAAGTAGATGCTGGCCTGGAGTTCGGTGGCCTCGTACACGCCGGCGACGGTGCTGGCGATGGTCGCCCCGTCCACGGTCATGGTGAACGGCTGGCCCAGTCGCAGGCCGAGCATGTCGGCCTGATTGCGGGAGACCAGCGCGCCCCGGCGCAGATCAGCGACACCGGCGGTGACCTCCGGGGTGAGCACGGTGCCGAAGGCGGCCGGGTCGATGGCGGAGACCCGGCGCTGGGTGGCACCGCCCGGATAGGCGATGTCCGCGGTCACCTCGCGAACCGTGGACACCCTGGACACCCCGGCAACCTTGTCCACCGTGGACAGATCGGCAGGCGCCAGGACAGCGTCGCCGCGCTGGGCCGGGCGGATCACCGTGGTGCTGCTGGGCAGGGTGGCCCGGGTGGTGGAGGCGATCAGGTCGGCGAAGCTGGCGCTGAGCGTGGCGAAGGCGCACACCAGGGCCACCCCGATGGCGATCGCGGTGGCCGTGGCCGAGGTACGCCGCGGGTCGCCGGCGGCGTTGCGGATGCCCAGCCGTAGCGCTGGGCCGCCGAACCGGCTCAGTGGGCGCAGCACCAGCGTGGCCAGGGCCGGCGCCAGCAACAACATGCCCACCGCCGCGAGCACGGTGGCGCTCAGGGCGATGATCCTGGGCAGGGTGTCCGCGCTGGGGTCCGCGGTGGCGATAACGGCCGCCACCGCGATGGCCAGCACCGTCAGGCCAGCCAGGGTGCGGGCACGGCGGGTGGCCCTGGGCGGGATCGGATCGGTGCGCAGCGCGGCCATCGGGGACACCTTGGCGGCACGCCGGGCCGGGCCGTAGGCGGCGACCACGGTGGTGCCGACGGCGACCGCGTAACCGAGCAGGATGGCCAGCGGGCCCACGGTGAACTCGATCCGCTCGTCCGGGCGAAGCAGACGGATGATCAATGGACCGATGGCGATTCCGCTGACGGCGCCGAGGGTTCCGCCGACCAGGCCGAGCAGTGCGGCCTCCAGCACGACCGTCCGCCGGACCTGACCGCGGCGGGCGCCGACCGCACGCAGCAGGGCGAGCTGGCGGGTGCGCTGAGTGAGCAACATGCCGAAGGTGTTGGTGATGACGAACATGCCGACCATCAGCGCCACGAAGGCGAAGGGCAGCAACGTGATCCGCAGATCGGTGAGCGATTCGGCGCGTTCGGCCTCGACGGCCTCGGCCAGTTCCGCCCCGGTGCGCGCCTGGCGGCCGGGTCCGGCGGCCACGGCCGGGGTGGCGCCGGTCAGCTCGACGCGCTGGAAACCCTTGTCCAGCAGCCGTTCCGCCTCCGTCGATCCGAAGGCGACGGTCGGCTGGTCGCCCTCGCCGAGGGTGCGGTAGTCGTACAGTCCGACCACGGTGACGGGGATCCACCGGCCACCGGTGAGCAGCACCCGGCTGCGGGCGTCCACGTCGAGCCCGGCCAGTGCGGCCTCGGTCCGGTTGAGCGCGACCTCGCCCGGCGCAACGGGCGGACGTCCGGCGGCCAGGGCGAAGCGGCCCGTGTTGTCCCAGCCGGTGCCGGTCTGTGCCAGGGGCGCGCGGGTCCGGACGAGTTTGCCGTCCGGGCCGGGCAGTCCGGCCTGACCGGTGCGCACCCCGGTGGCGGTGACTCCGGGGTGCGCGGCCAGCCGGGCCAGTTCGGTCTCGGGCAACCGGGTGTCCGCGCGGTCCGCCTGCACGGTCAGTCCGACGCCGGTGCGACCCGCCTGGCCGCTGAGCGTGGTCGCGATCGATTCGCTGACCACCCAGGCGCCCACCACCGCGGTGACGCCGAGGGTGATCGCGACCAGGGTCATCGCCACGCGCGCCTTGTGCGCCAGCAGGTCGCGCAGCATTGTCCGCCACATCAGGCGTTCACTCCTTCGAGGGATTTCATCCGGTCCAGCACCCGGTCGGCGGTCGGGTTGAGCAGTTCGCCGACCAGGCGCCCATCGGCCAGGAACAGCACGCGGTCGGCGTAGGCCGCGGCGGTGGGGTCGTGGGTCACCATGACGACGGTGCGGCCCAGTTCGTCGACGCCGCGACGCAGGAAGGCGAGCAGCTCCGCCGAACTGGCCGAGTCCAGCGCTCCGGTTGGCTCATCGGCGAAGACCACATCGGGGTGGGTCACCAGGGCACGGGCGCAGGCCACCCGCTGCTGCTGCCCGCCGGAGAGCTGGTGTGGCCGGTGATCCAGCCGGTCGGCCAGGCCCACCGCGTCTACCACTGCCTGCACCACCCCGGTGTCGGGGCGGCGACCGGCCAGCGCGAAGGGCAGGGTGATGTTCTCCAGCGCGGTCAACGTGGGTAACAGGTTGTACGCCTGGAAGACGAAGCCGATCCGGTCCCGGCGCAGCACGGTCAGTTCGTCGTCGGAGAGTTCGGTCAGCTCGGTCTCGCCAATCCACACCCGGCCGGCGCTGGGCCGGTCCAGTCCGGCAACACAGTGCATGAGGGTGGATTTGCCGGAGCCGGACGGCCCCATGATCGCGGTGAACCGGCCGCGGTGCAGGTCTACATCGACGCCGTCGAGCGCCCGCACGCCCGCTCCATAGGTCTTGGTCAGGCCGCTGGCTCGTACCGCGGTGGGGTGGTGTGTCATGGCGACCACGGTTCCGGAATCGAGGGCTGGGGACATCGGAGCGTGGCCTGGACTTCGGGGTCCGACCGTGGTCTGGGAACAGGGCCGTGAAGGCTGCTCCGTCAGACCTGGGTATGACGGACCTCGGGCCGATTGCAAGGCCGCGGACCTGTGGCAGGGTGAGGGAATGGCCAGTGTGGACAGTGGCGCCAGGCGCATACACCTACCGTTGTTGGACGCCGTGGTGGCGGCGTTCATCATCGTGCTGTCCGCAAGCCTCGCGCTCAACCGCAACTCGCTGCCGCACTACACCGGTCCGGCGTGGCTGGCCTGTGTTATAGCCGCCGGGCTGGGCCTGCCGGTGGCGGTGCGGCGGCGCTGGCCGCTGGGCGCGCTGGCGGCACTGATCCCGTTCTCGGTCGCCGCCGCCCTGCTGGACATCTCCTCTCTGGGAATGGTGTCCGTGGGACTGGTCCTGTACACAGTCGCCGCGGTCGCACCGAACCGCTGGTCGTGGACCGGGTTGATCGTGGCCCTGGCGATCACCTGCGGAGCGTTCGCGTACCGCGGTGGGCCGCTCCTGATCGCGCTGCTGCTGAGCAGCATGCTGTGGGTGCTTGGCCTTTCGAGCCGGTACCGGCAGCGGGACGAGGCCCGGCTGGCCGAGCAGCGCGAGCAGCGAGTGGTGCTGGGCGAGCGATTACGCATCGCGCGGGACCTGCACGACATCGTCGCGCACAGCATGAGCCTGATCGCGGTCAAGGCAGGCGTGGCCAACCACCTCGCCGAGACCCGCCCAGGCGAGACCAGAGCGGCACTGGCGGTGATCGAGGCGACCAGCCGCGAGGCGCTGGAGGATCTGCGCCGGATGCTGGGTGTGCTGCGGGCGACGGATGGCACGGAGACCGAACTCCGTCCGGTGCACGGGCTTGGCGAGCTGAATGGGCTGGCACGCTGGGCCGAGACGGCCGGCGTGACGGTGGAACTGGATGTCGCGGAACTGGAGTTGCCGGAGGGAGTGCAGCAGGCGGTGTACCGGATCGTGCAGGAGGCGCTGACCAATGTGGTGCGGCATTCCGGAGCCGGGCACTGCCAGGTCCGGCTACACGGGAATGACACCGAGGTCGTGGTGGAGGTGACCGATCCGGGTGGCAGGCGGACGCCGGGCGGACCGGGCGGCGGGCACGGGTTGATCGGGATGCGGGAACGGGTTGCGGCGTATGGAGGGATCTTGAGCACGGGGCGGTTGCCGGGCGGAGGGTTTGGGGTGTGCGCACGGTTGCCGGTGGGTGCGACGGGATGAGTGGGCCGGGGTTTGGGCCGGGGTCGAACGTTGACCGGGCAAGGGGCACAGGCGGCGCTAGGACCAGCCGAGTGGGCGACGGCAGGTCGGCGACCAGGCACGTGGGCGATGGCAGGCAGGCGACCAGGGTTGGACAGGTGATTGGTTGCTGGGCAACGGATTCTGGGTCGGCGGCGGCCGGTCGGCTGCTACGCGCGGAGCGTGGGACTGGCGGTCGGGTGACGGCCGGTGGGCACGGCAGGACTGCGCGTGGACAGGTTGGCGGACGGGCGGTCACTGGACTCGCGACGGCTGGCAGACAACCGGCGCGTCGTCGGGTGCTGGGCGACAGCCGGGCGGCGGACCGTCGGGCGAGTGGCGACCCGCGAGTCGTGGTCCGGCGATCGAGGCGTGCTGGTTCTGCGGCGGTGTGCCTGGTGTCGGCGAACGGGGTCGATTCGGCTGGGCCGGAGACGAACGGCGGATCGGCTGCGGCGCACCGGATCCCGGCTGATCGGTCTGCGGCTGTGGGCGCGGCGCTGCTGGTGGTCTCGCTCGCGGCGGCTCGCAGGTGGCGGTTGGGCGGGTTCCTGGGCGGGGCTGGGAGTTGGCGGTGAGTGTTCGGGTTGTGATCGCGGATGATCAGGCGTTGGTGCGCGGGAGTTTCGCGATGCTCGTGGACTCGGCGCCGGGATTGGAGGTGGTTGGCGAGGCTGGAGACGGGGTCGCGGCGGTTGAGGTGGCGCGGCGGGAGAAACCGGATCTGGTGCTGATGGACGTGCGGATGCCGGAGATGGACGGGATCGAGGCGACCCGGGTGCTGTGCTCGGGGCCGGAGCCGGTGCCGCGGGTGCTGATCCTGACCACCTTCGATCTGGATTCCTACGTCTACGCGGCATTGCGGGCCGGGGCCAGTGGGTTCCTGCTCAAGGACACTCCACCCGCCGAACTGCTCAACGCCATCCAGGTGGTGGCGAGCGGAGAGGCATTGCTGGCGCCCACTGTGACTCGGCGGTTGATCGGTGAATTTGCTCGGCGGCCGGAGCCCGCGCAGTCACCAGCGCGGGAACTGGACGGGTTGACGGAACGGGAGCGGGAGGTGTTGGCGTTGATCGCCCGCGGTCTGTCCAATGTGGAACTCAGCCAGAGCCTGCGGTTGAGTGTGGCCACGGTGAAGACGCACATTGGGCGGTTGCTGAGCAAGTTGCATGCGCGGGACCGGGCTCAGTTGGTGATCGTGGCGTACGAGACCGGGCTGGTCAGTCCACGATGAGCGGAAGGGGGACTGAACGAGCCAAGGCTTCGTGACCCTTTTGGTTGGCGTGGATGCCGTCGCCGCTGTCGTAGTCGGCGCGGATGGTGTTGGGGTTGGCCGGGTCGCGCAGGACCTGGTCGAAGTCGATCACACTGTCACAGGCGCCCGCGCAGTTGCCACCGGCGCGGATGAAGTTGTTGACCTCGGCGCGGTACTGGTTCTGCTGGGGTGAGTAACCGGGACGTGGGGTGATCGGGACTACGTGGATCTTGAGGCCGGCGGCGCGGAGGCGGGTGAAGACCGCCCGGTAGCTGTCCAGGATCTGGCCTGCCTGGCAGCCGAAGGCCAGGTCGTTGGTGCCGTAGTAGTAGATCACCGCGGTGACGCCGTGCAGCGACCGGATGTCGCGGTCCAGCCGAGTCTGGGCGTCCAGGCCGGCCAGCTGAGGTGGAGTCAGCGGGCAGGTGGCGGCGCTGGTGGTGCCGCCGACACCCGCGTTGGCCACGGCCAGGCGTTCGGTGGGTGGCAGGCTCTGGGTGCGGCGGGCCAGGTCGTCGGTCCAGCGGCGGTTGTTGCCGTTGGCGGTGCAGCCGGGGCCGCAGACCGTGCTGCCGTGACCGTCAACGACCGAACTGCCGTAGGCGACGACCGTGCCGACAGCCTCGGCGGTGAGCACGTCCACCGCGCTGAGCAGGTAGGTCGAGCCGGTTTTCAGGGGGTACGCGGCGGGGTCGGCGACTCGGTTTCCGGTGCCCGCGGGGGTCAGATAGTTGTCGCGCAGGGCGGCTTGGTGGCCGCCGGGGCGGGCTTGACCGCTGACGAACAGGCTTACCGCGACGTCGTCCTGGGGGCGGGTCGGCAGTGGGACCGGGTCGCTCCATGCCTCGCCGTGCGGCGGGATGGTGATGGCGGGGCGGGTGTTGAAGCGGACGGGACGGGTGGTGCCAGCGGCTACCGCGCCCTGGCCAGCGCTGATTCCGGCCGCGGCGGCGTTGACGGTCAGCGGGGTGGTGCCGAACTCGTTCTGCACCCGGATGCGCAGGGCCCGGCCGCCCTGGCTGAGGTGGGCGATCATGCGGATGGACTGGTTGTCCAGGGTTTGCGGGGCCAGCGCGTGCTGGGACTGGGCCCAGGAGGTCAGCCAGCGCGGGGCGACCGGCGGCGCGGCGGCGCGGCCAGGGGTGGCGGCGACGGTCGCGAAGTCGTTGCTGGCAGCGAGGGCGGCGGCGGTTGCGGCGGCAGGTACGGCGGGAGCCGCAGTGGCAGGCGTCGCGGGGGCGGAGGTTGCGGCAACAGCGAGCAACAGGGCTGTGGCGAGGGCTGAGCGGCGGGGCATCAGGCGCGTTCCAGGAAGAAATAAAAGTGGTCGCCGGTGGGGGCCAGGACCTGTTTGCCGTTCATGATGCCGAGCAGGGTGTGCTGGTCTACTCGTTTGAAGTGGTCGAAGATGGGTTGGCCGTCGTAGACCATGGTGGCGGTGACCTCGCCGCGGAACTCCACGTTCCACAGGCTCGCCTCGCCCTTGCCCGCCTCGATGTTCGAGTACAGCTCGCCGTGTTCGTCGCGGCAGAGCAGCGGCTTGGCGTCGGTCAGGGAGTGGAACTCCTTGCCGTACCAGCCTGCCGCCGCCAGTTGGCCGTTGAGCGGGTGGCCGGTGACGAACTCATCGCCCCGCCAGCGCCCCATGATCTCGGTGGCGGACACCGTCGGCAGCTCCGCCCACAGCTCGTCCAACTCCGCCGCGGTGACCTTGTCCTTACGGTCCCGCAACTCCTGGAACCTGGCCTGCGCCCGCTCGACGTTCGTCATCCCGACCTCTCCGGTTGCGCGTCCACGATCGTGCCATTCGACCATGATGATCTTGCGGTGTGAATATCATGCGGAATGCGCGCGTACTCCGGGGACCGGTCACGGGAGCTGGCCAGTGGCGCGCCGTGGCCGGGAGCGGTCACCGATCAGGACTGCCTGGCCTTGCGCGCGACCGGGTTGATGGTGCAGGGGCGGAACTGGGCCGACTCGGTGCGTTTCGCCGAGGCCGCGCTGACCCAGGCACCCTGCCGGGACGATCCGCTGTGCGTGTGGCGTGCCCTGGTGACGCTGACCTCCGCCGGGGAGCTGACCGCGGCCGACACGCACTGCGCGCGCCTGGTCGACGACGTTGATCCTCGGCTGGCGGGGGCCGCTCAGCGGCGGGCGATGATGTTGCGGGTCCGGGCGCGGATCGCGGTGCAGCGCGGGGACTTCGTCGGGGCGCGGGCGGAGCTGGAGGAGCTGATCGCGGTCGAGATGGTGCCGCGGCCGATGCGGTTGGTGTCGGTGGGCTGGCTGGCTGAGGTGCTGGTCGGGGTGGGGGCGGTGGACCGGGCCGAGGCGTTGCTCGCCCAGCACGGGTTCGACTCGGCGGTGCAGTGGCGTTCGCCGTGCCGGCCGATGTTGCTGGCGGCACGGGCGGCGGTGCACGTGGCGGCGGGGCGAGCGCAGGCGGGGTTGCGGGACTACCTGGCCAGTGGGCGGGAGTTCCTGGCGCAGGGGGTGGCGAATCCGGCGATCGTGCCGTGGCGCAACCGGGCGGCGCTGGCCGCGCTGGCGGCTCGGCGGGAGGGCCTGGCGGTGGAGCTGGCGGGGCAGGAGTGGGCGGCGGCGTTGCGGTGGGGTGAGCCGCGGGTGCTGGGGTCGGCACTGGCCACGGTCGCGATGGTGGGAGGTGGTGGCGGGGCCGGACTAGGTGGCGGCGAGGTGAGGCGAGGCAGTGGCAGCGCCGGACTGGGTGGCGGCCTCGCGGGGTCGGGTGGCGGCATCGTGGGACCAGGTGGCGGCTCGGGGAGGGGCGGCGGCTCGCGCGCGGGTGGCGGCGCGGCGGGGATGGGTGCGGCGGCGGGGCGGGGCGGGGGTATGGGGGCTGGCGGGCGGGGTGTGGGGCAGGCAGGGCTGGATGACGTGGAGTTGTTGTGTGAGGCCGCCGACTTGCTTGAGGTGGCGCGGGCTCGCAACGAGTTGAGCGTGGTGCAGTACGAGCTGGGGGTTCGGTTGGCCGCTCGCAATGACCTGCCGGGGGCGCGGGAGCGGCTTACCCAGGCTCGGGGGCTGGCCGAGTTGGTTGGGGATGGGCGGCGGGTTCGGGCGGCGGAGTTGGCGTTGCGGGAGCTGGCGGCGCCGGTTGTGCTGACCGGGCAGGAGGAACGGGCGGCTCGGCTGGCCCGGGATGGGTGGGCGAATCGGGAGATCGCGGCGCGGTTGGGGCTGGCGGTGCGGACGGTGGAGGTTCACCTGTCGCGGGCTTATCGCAAGCTGGGGATTTCCGGGCGCGACGGGTTGCGGTCCGCGTTGTTCTGATCTTCCGCGTGCTGCTGGTTGTGGTTGGACCGAAGGGTCCGTGTGGTCCAGGTCACATCGGCGGGGGTCGGGGTGGGCTGGGTCTGGGTGACTGGGGGCATGATCCCTGATCTCGTTCGGGTGGCCGTGCTGGTGGGCAGCGCTCGGGCCGGTTGTCGTAGCCGGAGCGTCGCCGAGTGGGTGTGTGGTCAGGCCGGGTATCGGGCCGAGTTGAGTGTGGATCTGATCGACTTGGCGACCATTCCGTTGAGTCTGGCCGGGCCTACCTGGGATCCGGGGCCCAGTGACGCGGCGACGCTGGCCGAGACCACGCCTCGGCTGGCGGAGGCGGACGCGTTCGTGGTGGTCACGCCGGAGTACAACCACAGCTTTCCCGCCGTGCTGAAGAACTTCCTGGACTGGCACGTGCTGCCCTGGCAGGCGAAGCCGGTCGGGTTTGTCTCGCATGGCGGTGGGCTGGGCGGTGGGGTGCGGGCGGTGGAGCAGTTGCGGTCGGTCTTCGCCGAGCTGCGGGCGGTGGCGTTGCGGGACACGGTGAGTTTTCCCGGTGGGGCGCTGGCCTTTGACGAGCACGGCCTGCCGCGCGAGCAAGGGGGTGGGGTGGCGGCGTTGGGGACGTTGCTCGATGAGTTGGTGTGGTGGGCGTTGGCGTTGCGTGAGGCCCGGGCGATGCGGCCTTACCTGGGAGGATAGGGGCCGGGATGATCATCAGTGACCCTGGGGTGCGGTCGGTGCAGTTCGAGTTGGCGCATACCGGTGCGGCTGGGCAGCAGGCCGCGGCCGGCGCCTGTGTGAGCCGGTGGCGGCGGTTGCGGTGGCCGGGACAACTGCTCGGGGTGTCCTGTCTGACCAGTGTGGACGGTGCCTCGGTGCTGGCGTGCAGCCAGTGGGCCGAACCCGCGGAACCGCGGTCGCTGTGGGGGCTGGACGGCGCGCCGGGTTACTCGGCCGGACCTCGGCGGTATCACCGGCTCGACCAGGTCGGGCGGGCCTCGGTGCGGCCGGTGTGCTTCGCGTTGACCACCTTCGGCCGGGTCAGCGCCGCGCTGGACTGGCTGGCCTCGGTTCTGGAGCGGCCCGGCGCCGCCTGCGGACATCTGTTCCTGCGGGACGACGGCGGGTTCCTCGGGGTGTCCGGGTGGGCCGGGCCGGTGGCGGGCGGGTTCACCCTGCACGCCCGGCTGGGCGCGCCGGTTTCGGTCACGGAGGGGGGTTGAGGTGCGGCTTCGGGCGTGTGAGGATCGGCCGGCCATGCTGGAGGAATGGGTCGAGTCCGCGCGGGCGTTGCGGTTGCGGCTGGTCGAGGGTGGCCGGTGGGCCGAGGCGGACCGGGTGGTCACCGAGGTGCTGGGCCGGGCACTGGCCGAGGAGGCCGTGACCGGGCCGATGCTGGCCGGACTGTCCTATGTGGCCGGTGGGCCGCGACCGGGGTCGGCGCGCTGCCCGGACCGGGCGGATCCGCTGCCGCCGCAACGGGAACTGGCGATGCGGGCGATCCTGCTGGCCAATCGCGGGGTGGACCGGGCGGGCAGCGTGCAGCTGGCCGGCCGGGTGCTCAACTCCGCGGCGTGGTCTGAGGCCGGGTGTTTCTGGTACGCGGTGCTGGCGCTGGCCTACGCCGGGGAACTGACCGCCGCGCGGGAGCACTGCGCGCGGGCGGCGCGGACCGCGGACTGGGCGCGGTCAGTTCGGCAGCGGGACGCGCTGACAGTGCTCACCGCGCGGCTGGACACCTGGGTGGGGGCGCCGGGGCAGGCCGTGCGGGCACTGGAAACCTTGCTGGGCAACGGGATTTACCCGCAGTTCGCCGAGTTGGCCGTGGCCTGGCTGGCGGCGGCGCTGGTGGATCTCGGCGAGCTGGACCGGGCGCGGGAGTTGTTCCGGGAGCACGGCCTGGACGGTGGGCTGGCGAGTGCGGCGGACCGGGCCGAGCTGCTCTTCGCCCGCGGCGGACTGCACCGGGCGCTGGGGCAGTTCTCGTTGGCTTATCAGGACTTCCTCGCCTGCGGACGGGCACTGGACGGGTGGGCGGTGGTCAATCCGGCGGTGCTGCCCTGGCGCTCGCGGGCCGCGTTGTGCGCGCACGCGTTGCAGCGCGCGCCCTTGGCGACCTCGCTGGCCAGGGCGGAACTCGTCGCCGCCCGGCGCTGGGGCAGTCCGCGGGCGATCGGGCTGGCGCTGCACGCGGCGGGGTGGGACTCCGCCGCCCAGCTCGCCGAGGCCGCGGAACTGGTGCGCGGCGCGGAACTGGCGCAGGTGCGGCACGACCTCGGGGTGTTGCTGTCGGCACGGGGGCAGCGGACCGCCGCCGAGGACGCCTTCGCCGCGGCCCGCGAGGCGGCCCGGCTGATCGGGAACTCCCGGTGGGCGCACCGCGTTTCGGGGCCGCGGTTGACCGGGCAGGAGGGGCGGATCGCGGCGCTGGCGCGGGCCGGGTTGAGTAACAAGGAGATCGCGGCCCGACTGGGTGTGGTGACCAGGACCGTGGAGCTGCACCTGTCGCAGGTGTACCGCAAGCTCGGCGTGGCGGGACGGGACGGGTTGCTGCGGTCCTGACGGGGCGCGGGCGTGGCCGGGCTGATCCGGGCTCAGCGCGCCGCGTCGGCCGCGGCCTCCTCCAGGTCCAGGCGTTCCAGTTCGGTGCGGACGATGTCGTCGGGCAGCTCTCCCGCCTTGCGGGCCCGCACCAGCGCCGTGCGCTGGGCGGCGAGCAGCTGCTGGCGCACGGTGAGCAGGAGTTCGCGTTCGGCCGGGGTCATCCGGGTCTCGTCGGACTCGCGGCTGGCGGCCAGGGCGGTGGTGTACCGGTCCCGCAACCGGCCGAACACCGCCGGATCGGCGCCGGCCGGGGCGGTGCCCAGGGCGTCGCGGGCGGCTTCCCGGACGATGTCCCTGGCCTTGGCCGCGCCCCATTCGGCCCGGCGCTCCTCCTCGGGGGCGGCCAGGTGCAGGCGGCGGATCAGCAACGGCAGGGTGGGGCCCTGGATGAGCAGGGTGCCGACCGCGACGACGAAGGCCAGTGCCTGGATGAGGTCGCGGCCGGGCACGCCCGCGGGCACGCCGGCCGCGGCGGCCATGGTGACCACGCCGCGCATGCCGGTCCAGGAGATCACCATCATGTACTGCCACGGAAGCTGGTGCGGGACCAGCCGGGTTCGCCTGCCACGCCGCCAGTTCCGGCCGGTCATCCGGCCGCGCAGCACGCCGTGGCCGTAGGTCAGGAACACCCACACCGGACGCACCAGCAGCACCACCGCGAGCACCGCGGCCGCGCCGAGGATGAAGCCGGACAACGAGATCCCGGTGGCCGGCAGCGCGGCGAAGACGAACTTGCACTGCAAACCCATGTAGGCGAAGACGAACGCCTCCAGCAGCACGTCCAGGCTGCGCCAGACCTGCCTGCCCTGCAACCGGGTGGCGAAGGAGGCCTTGGCGTCGTTGTGCCCCAGCGCGATCCCGGCCGCGACCACCGCGAGCACCCCGGAGGCGTGCACCTCCTCGGCCAGCAAGTACGCGGCGAAGGGGACGATCAGGCCGAGCGCGGTCTCCAGTCCGCTGTCCCGCAGCCTGGAGCGGGTCCAGTGCACCACCAGCGCCAGCGCCAGGCCGATCAGCACCCCGGCCAGCACGCCGTAGCCGAAGAGCAGGAACGGGTTGCCGAACAGGGTGTCCTTGCCGGTGGCGGCGGCCACCGCGAGGGTGAACAGGGTCAGCGCGGCCGCGTCGTTGACCAGGCTCTCCCCGGTCAGGATGGCCATGACTTTCTTGGGCAGCCCCAGTTTCCGGCCCACCGCCAGCGCGGCCACCGCGTCCGGCGGGGCCACCACCGCGCCCAGCAGCAACGCGGGCACCAGCGCCAGACCCGGCACCGCCCAGGCCGCGATCACTCCGGTGACCGCGGTGGAGGCCACCACCAGACCGATGCCCAGGGACAGGATCGGCCGCAGGTTGCGGGCGAAGCTGACGAAGGAGAAGTCCAGTGCCGCGGAGTACAGCAGCGGTGGCAGCACCACGCTCAGGATCAGCTCCGGCGCCAGCTCGAAGCGGGGCAGCCCCGGGATGAACGAGATCGCCGAGGCGAGCACCACCACGACCAGCGCGGGCTGCCTGCCCTTGCGGCTGGCGAACGCGGTGACCGCGATCGCGCCGACGACCACCAGGAGCAACTGGATCGCACTCACCTCCGCCGCGGGGCACCGGATCGGTGCGCCGCACGGTAACCGAAGCGGTGGCCCGGAACTCCGCGCCCGGCCCGGCCTTCACCACATCCGGGGACACCCGGCCGACGGCAATAGATAGGTACCCCTACGGATCCCCGCCCTGATTGTCCGCCGTACAGCGCTGGCTGATCGTGACTCGGGCAACTCCCCCTGCGAAGGAGTCACGATGCGACAAGGAAATCGGGCGGCGGTCCTGACCGCGTTAGGCGCGTTACTCGCGCTGGGCGCGGCCGCCGCGCCTGCCGCGGCCGCACCCGCGGAGGGCACGATCCGCAGCACGCCGGAGGCGGTGGCCGGCAGCTACCTCGTGGTGCTCAAGGACGGTCCTGCGGTGGCGAGCACGCTCACCGACCGCTACGGCGGCCGGGTCACGCACAACTACGGCGCCGCCCTGCACGGCTTCGCCGCCGCGATGACCGAGTCCCAGGCCAAACGACTGGCCGCGGACCCCCGGGTGGACTACGTGGCCCAGGACGGGCTCGCGCACGCCACCGACACCCAGAACGACCCGGAATGGGGCCTGGACCGCACCGATCAGCGGGACCTGCCGCTGGACAAGAAGTACAGCTACGCCAACGACGGCAGCGCGGTCACCGCGTACGTGCTGGACACCGGTATCCGCAACTCGCACCAGGACTTCGGCGGCCGGGCCAAGAGCGGCTACGACTTCATCGACAACGACGCCGACGCCAGCGACTGCCACGGGCACGGCACGCACGTCGCGGGCACCGTCGGCGGCACCAGGTACGGCCTGGCCAAGAAGGTCAACCTGGTCGGCGTGCGGGTGCTCAACTGCCAGGGCAGCGGGCAGTGGTCGCAGATCATCGGCGGCATCGACTGGGTGGCCAAGAACGCGAAGAAGCCCGCGGTGGCCAACATGAGCCTGGGCGGCACCGGGTCCAACCAGGCCCTGGAGGACGCGGTCCGCAAGGCGATCGGCACCGGCGTGACCTTCGTGCTGGCCGCGGGCAACTCCGGCCAGGACGCCTGCGGCTTCACCCCGGCCAAGGTGGCCGAGGCGGTGACGGTGGGCGCGACCCAGCAGAACGACGCCCGCGCGGTGTGGAACGGCCAGTCCGTCTCCTCCAACCACGGCTCCTGCCTGGACATCTGGGCGCCGGGCACGAACACCGTGTCCGCCTCGCACACCGATGACAGCGGCACCAAGACGATGAGCGGCACCTCGATGGCCTCCCCGCACGTGGCCGGGGTCGCCGCGCTCTACCTCAACGAGCACCCGGGCGCGACCAACCAGCAGGTCCGCGACGCGCTGGTGAACGACGCGACCAAGGACAAGCTCAGCGACATCCGCACCGGTTCGCCGAACCGGTTGCTCTACAGCGGTTTCATCGGCGGCGTGCCGGTCACCAACGACTTCTCGGTCGCGGTGGACCCGGCCGCGGTGACCGTCGAGGAGCCGGGCGGCTCGGCCGAGTCGGCCGTGACGACCAAGGTGGTCAAGGGCCAGGCCGAGGCCGTCGAACTCACCGCGAGCGGTCTGCCCTCGGGCGCCACCGCCGCCTTCGCCCCGTCCTCGGTGACCGCCGGGGAGAACGCGAAGCTGACCATCTCGACCTCGGCGAGCACGCCCAAGGGCAGCTACCAGGTGACCGTGTCGGGCAAGTCGAAGTCGGCCACCCGCACCGCCACCGTGGCGCTGACCGTGGGCAAGCCGGGCAGTTCGCCGCTGTCCGTCTCGCTGTCCCCCGCCTCGGGCAGCGCGCGACCGGGCGGCTTCCTGCAAACCAAGATCACCGTGACCGGTGGCGACGCGACCTTGTCCGCTTCCGGCGCACCGGCGGGGACCAGCGTGTTCTTCTCCCCCGCCCAGGTCTCCGACGGCGGCACCTCGACCGCCTTCATCTGGACCGGGTTCGGCAGCGCGCCCGGCAGCTACCCGATCAAGATCACCGCGACCAGCGGTGACAAGTCCGGTAGCGGCGACTACGCCCTGACGATCACCAGGTGACGTCGGCCGGGTGATCACCTCGGCGAGGGCTCCGAACTCCGCCCGGAGCCCTCGCCGCAGGTGCGTCAGTGCCCGCGGGTGGATCAGTGCCCGCGGGTGATCCACTCCTGCAGGTGCGGCGCCTCGGCCCGGATGGTGGTGCTGCCGCCGTGCCCGGTGTGCACGGTGGTGTCCAGCGGCAGGGTCAGCAGCCGGTCCTTGATCGAGCCGATGATGGTGTCGAAGCTGCTGAACGAACGCCCGGTGGCACCGGGTCCGCCCTGGAACAGGGTGTCGCCGGTGAAGACCACATTCAGCTCGGGCACGTGGAAGCAGCAGGCGCCCGGCGCGTGGCCGGGGGTGTGCAGCACGTGCACCGCGGTCCCGGCGACCTCGATCACCTGGCCGTCCCGCAGCAGGTCGTCCGGCTCCCGGTCTGGGTGGGTCAGTTCCCACACCGGCAGGTCCTCGGGGTGCAGCAGGATCGGCGCGCCGGTGGCCTCGGCCAGTTCGGGGGCGTAGCGGATGTGGTCGTCGTGGGCGTGCGTGGCCAGGATCGCGGCCACCCGCCGGTCACCGATGAGCTTGCGGATCGCCTCGACGTCGTGCGGGGCGTCGAAGACCACGCATTCGGCCTCGTCGCCGAGCACCCAGACGTTGTTGTCGACCTCGTAGGTCTGCCCGTCCAGGCTGAACGTGCCGGAGGTGACCGTGTGGTCGATCCGGACGGCCATCAGAAGACCACCACCGAGCGCAGCACGCCGCCGGTGTGCATCTTCTCGAACGCGCCCTCCACCCCATCGAGTGGGATTTCCTCGCTGACGAAGGCGTCCAGGTCCAGGCGGCCCTGCCGGTACAGCTCGACCAGGGTCGGGAAGTCGCGGCTGGGCAGGCAGTCGCCGTACCAGGAGGACTTGAGCGCGCCGCCGCGGGAGAAGAAGTCGATCAGCGGCATCTCGATGGTCATGTCCGGGGTGGGCACGCCGACCAGCACCACGGTGCCTGCCAGGTCGCGGGCGTAGAAGGCCTGCTTCCAGGTCTCCGGGCGGCCGACCGCGTCGATCACCACGTCCGCGCCGTTGCCGCCGGTCAGCTCCTGGATCGCGGCGACCGGATCGGTCTCCCTGGCGTTGACCAGGTGGGTGGCGCCGAAGCCCTTGGCCAGCTCCAGCTTGGCCGGGTCCATATCCACCGCGATGATGGTGTGCGCCCCGGCCAGCGCGGATCCGGCGATCGCGCCGTCGCCGACCCCGCCGCAGCCGATCACCGCCACCGAGTCGCCGCGCCCGACGCCGCCGGTGTTGATGGCCGCGCCGATGCCGGCCATCACACCGCAGCCGAGCAGGCCGACCGCGGCCGCTCTGGCCTCCGGGTCGACCTTGGTGCACTGACCGGCGGCGACCAGGGTCTTGTCCGCGAACGCGCCGATGCCCAGCGCGGGGCTCAGCGGGGTGCCGTCGGTCAGGGTCATCGGCTGGGTCGCGTTGTGGGTGTTGAAGCAGTACCAGGGCCGCCCGCGGCGACACGCCCGGCACTGACCGCAGACCGCGCGCCAGTTCAGCACCACGAAGTCACCCGGTTCGACCTCGGTGACGCCGGGGCCGACCGCCTCGACGATCCCGGCGGCCTCGTGGCCGAGCAGGAACGGGAACTCGTCGTTGATGCCGCCCTCGCGGTAGTGCAGGTCGGTGTGGCAGACCCCGCACGCCCGCACTTTCACCACGGCCTCGCCCGGCCCGGGGTCCGGTACCACGATCGTCACCAGTTCGACGGGCGCCTGCTTGCTCCTGGCGATCACGCCACGGACCTCTTGAGCCACGTTGCTCTCCCTTCGGTGCCTGAGTGCACGGTTGCAGACATGCGCATGATTCGCCACGCCTGGAGCGTGCGCGTCAACCGAGTGGATCAATGCCCGACCGGGCGAAAAGCGCAACGTGCACGCAATCGATTTCGCCAAGATTCTTTCTTAATTTGCGGTCGGGTCAATAAGGTGTCCGCGGGGACAGCGCGCAGCAAGGGGTCAGCAAGTTGGCGACGATCAGTGATGTAGCCGCACGGGCAGGGGTGTCCACCGCGACGGTCTCGCGGGCGTTGAACGGCAAGTCCACCGTGGACCCGGAGCTGGCGAGCCGGGTGCGGGCGGCGGCGAAGGAACTCGGGTACCGGCCCAACGGCCTGGCCCGCAACCTGCGCAGGCAGGAGACCGCGGTGCTCGCCTTGATCATCTCAGACGTGGAGAACCCGTTCTTCACGGCCATCGCCCGCGGGGTGGAGGACACCGCGCAGGCCGGTGGCTACCAGGTGGTCCTGTGCAATTCGGATGAGAACGCGGACAAGGAACGGCGTTACGTCGAGGTGGCGCTGAGCGAGCGGGCGGCGGGCGTGATCGTCTCGCCCTCGGGGCTGCCCGGCAGCCTGGACCCGCTCTTCGACAGCGGCACCCCGGTGGTGGCGGTGGACCGCCGGATGCCGGACCGCTCCTGCGACATGGTGCTGGTGCACAGCCGCCTGGCCGCCCGCCAGGCCACCGAGCACCTCATCGAGCAGGGCTACCAGCGGATCGCCTGCCTGACCGGCCCGGAGGGGGTGCCCACGGCCGATGACCGCGCCGCGGGCTACCGGGACGCCCTGGTCGGCACCGGGCGCCGGGAGCTGCTGCGCCGGGCCGAGTACCGGGCGCCGGGCGCGCAGGTGGCGGCCTCGGAGCTGCTCGGCGGGCCGGAGCGGCCGGACGCGATGCTGGTGGGCAACAGCGCGATGGCGGTCGGGGTGCTGGCCGCGATGCGCGCGCACGGGTTGCGGGCCGGGCTCGATCTGGGGCTGGTCTCCTTCGACGACGCACCGTGGACGACGTTGCTGGAGCCGCAGCTCAGCGTGGTGGCCCAGCCCGCCTACCAGATCGGGGTGCAGGCCACCCGGCTGCTGCTGGCCCGGATCGCCGATCCGGGGCGACTACCCAGCACGGTGACCCTGGACGCCCGGCTCATCCCGCGCGGCAGCTCCACCAGGAGTCCAGGATCGCCGTGATCACCAGGCCGTCGGGCAGTACTTCCGCGCGCTCCGCGAGGTTTCCACGCAGCCCGTGCTGAAGTCGGCGCGCACCCGCAGCACGCCGTTGCCGAACTCCGTCTCCTGCACCCTGGGATCACCGTCCACCCAGCGGAATGCGGTCAGCGGTTCGGTCCCGGCCAGCTTGTGCAGCGGCGAGAACACCTGGTGCAGCTCAGCGATCCGCTCGCCGTGCCGGTCCAGCTCGCCCTGGTCCAGCACCAGGTTCGGCGGGGTGTTGTAGAGCAGCGCGAGCAGGATGCGGTCGGTGGCCAGGGCCGGGAGTTTGGACAGCGGCAGCTCCCAGCGGTCGGTGGAGATCAGCGAATCGTGCAGCACGGTCTGATACAGCGGGACGCGCACCGCCGGGTCGAACAGGAACCTGGTCAGCTCGGCGGACAGCTCGACCGGCTTGAAGAAGAACGCCGGGGCCGCTTCCGGATACCAGGCGCCCCAGTTCGGCTTGTCCCGCTGGGCCGTCCACAGCGCGTCGGTGATCGGGGTGGCCGAGCCGTGGTTGAAGGCGAGGACCTGATTCGCCCAGCCCGCGGCGGTTTCCGAACCGAGCACCAGACCGCGTTCGCCGGAGAGCCAGGCCATCCGCTTGAGCCGGTTGGCGCGATCCTGTTCCTGGGTCATCGGATGAGCCGGTGCGTGGTCGTCGAAGAGTTCGCTGGCGGCGTCCACGTCGAGGAAGTAGCTGTCCGCGCCGTTGGCCGTCCACTCGCGCACCCGGTCCCGGTAGACCGAGTCGGGCAGGGCGGCGGTGCTGAGGTAACAGCCGCGGCCGCCGAACCCGGTTTGCGGGGTGCCGTCGGCCTTGCGGACACAGCCTTCCGGCCAGAGTTTCCCCGGCCAGACCGAGCCGGGATTGTCCGCGGTGGCCGGATCCTGGGCGTTGTCCCAGGAGTCGTACGGGCCGACCAGGTACCCGGCCTGCCGGGCCTCGGCCACCGCCTCCTTGCTCATCGGGGTGCCGTCGTAACCCAGCCACAGCCGGTCGATGCCCAGCTCGCGCAACCGGCGCACGCCCTCGGCCTGCCGGGCCTGACCCCAGCCGTAGGCGTGCAACGCGCCGAGCAGCTTGCCAGCCGCGGGGTTGGCCTTGATCTTCGCCCGCAGGTTGCCGAGTCCGCCACGGGCGGCCAGGAACCGGCGGTAGTCCGCGGCGGCGGCCACCGGGGAGCCATCGGTGAGTCCGAAGTCGACGGTATATTCCGGCGTGCGCGCCTCGAACCGGTGTTCCGCGGTGACGCGCAACCGATTGTCCACAGTGGACACAGCGAGGTCGGTGCCGATCTCGGTGGACACCAGGTAGCTCACCCCGCGCCCACCCAGGGTCTGCCCCCAGAACGGCAATGTCAGACCGCCAGAGACCGGCACCGTGCCCAGGCGCTCGGCCCACCAGGTGTCGGTGACCGGCACGGACAGGCCCTCGCCCCGCGGCACGGCCAGCCGGGTGGAGGCCGGATCGGCGCCACTGACCGGCCAGCGCAGACTGCCCGCCCCACCGTGGACGGTGACCCGCAGCCTGCCCTCGCGCACCCCGGCCCAGACCCGGTAGCCGCGCTCGGGGTACCGCCAGGTCACGCCGTCCTTGTTGCGCCGCAACCCGGCCACCGGGCCCAACCCGTCAACACCCGCTGACACCAGGGCCGGGCCGGTGATCTCCATTGTGGACGGACGCAGCCGCAGCACCCCGCCGCTCACCGGGAACAACACCTCACCGGCCGCGGGCTCGGCGGTGGCGGGTGTTCCGGTGAGCAGCAGGGCAAGGGCGAGGCCGCCGGACACGACTCGTTCACGTGATGTTCGCACCGGATCACCATGTCGGGTACGGATGAGAGTCCGGTGAGAATCCCTTGGCTACCATCGGGGCATCATGCGGGTACTGGTGGCCGAGGACGACGATGCCGTGCGCACGGCGGTCGAGCTGGCGCTGAGCACCGCGGGCCACCAGGTGCGCGGGGTAGGCGACGGCGGGCTGGCGCTGGCCGAGATCGCGGATTGGCGGCCGGACGCGGTGGTCCTCGACCTGCTGATGCCCTTCACCGACGGCCTCACCGTGTGCCGCCGGTTGCGCGCGAGCGGTGACCGGACGCCGATCCTGGTGCTGACCGCCAGGGACGCGGTGGGCGACCGGATCGCCGGGCTGGACGCCGGGGCCGATGACTACCTGGTCAAGCCGTTCGACCTGGACGAGCTGCTGGCCAGGGTGCGGGCGCTGCTGCGCCGGGCCTACCCGGCCGATCCGGCGATCCTGCGACACGGGGATCTCATCGTGGACACCGCCGCCCGGCTGGTGCGCCGAGGCGACCGGCGGATCGAGTTGAGCCGCACCGAGTTCGCCCTGCTGGAGGTGCTGGCGCGCAACGCCGGCCGGGCGCTGCCGCGGGAGTCGATCATCGAGCTGGTGTGGGGTCCCGGACTGTCCACAGCGAACTCACTGGCGGTGTATATCCGGTATCTGCGCGGCAAGCTGGAGACGCCTGGCGAGCCCCCGTTGCTGCACACGGTTCGCGGACTTGGTTATCGACTGGGTGACCCGTGAGGCGCCGCTGGCCATTGCGCGCCAGAATCGCTGTCACCGGCGCGCTGGCGGTCGCGCTGACGTCCACGGCGATGGCGGTGGCCGCCTACCTGCTGATCGCGGGTGAGCTGCACCGGTCGACCGACCTGGGCTTACAGCGGGAGGTGACTCGGCTGAAACGCGTGGCCCCCGACGCCTGGATCCCCGCTGGCCCCTGCGAGTTCATCACCGCGCCGGCGTGCGCGCAGAAGGTGACCGCGGACGGGCGGATCACCGACGACGCCGGTCTGCCGGTCACCGAGGAGACCCGCGCGGTCGCCGCAGGCCGCCGCACCGCCTTCTTCAGCGCGGCCACCATCGGCGGCCACCCGGTACGCATGCTCACCTCGCCGCTGGCCGAGGGGGTCGCGGTGCAGGTGGCGGTGCGCTCGGACCGCACCGAGGAGAGCCTCCACCGGATCGGCTGGGCGCTCATCGGCGCCGGCCTGGTCGGCGTCGCGGTGGCCGCCGCGGCCGGATACCTGGTGGCGCGCAGCGGTTTGCGCCCGGTGGCCGCGCTCACCGAGGCGACCGAGCGGGTGGCCGCGAACCGGGATCCACGGGCCCGCATCGAGGTCGACGGCGCGGACGAACTGGCCAGGCTGTCCACCGGGTTCAACACCATGCTCGCCGAACTGGACGCCGCCCTTGCCGCACAACGACAACTGGTCGCCGACGCCTCACACGAACTACGCACCCCGCTGACCGGCCTGCGCGCCAACATCGACCTGCTGCGCCGCGCCGACCAGCTCACCCAGACCCAGCGCGGCGACGTGCTCACCGCCCTGCACACCCAGGCCACCCGGCTGACCGGCCTGGTCACCGACCTGATCGAACTGGCCCGCGGCGAGGAAGCCGCCGACCCGGCCGAGGAACTACGCCTGGACCTGCTGGTCGAACACGTCGCCGCCGAAGTGGGCGCCCACTGGCCCCGCACCGCCTTCTGCCTGGACCTGGACCCCACCGCGATCACCGGCCAGCCCGGCCGCCTGGCCCGCGCGGTACGCAACCTGCTGGACAACGCGGGCAAGTTCAGCCCACCCGGCGGGATCGTGCGAGTTTCCTTGCGCGACAAGGAGTTGTGCGTGCGAGACCAGGGGCCGGGGATCCCGGCGGCGGACCTGGATCTGGTGTTCGAGCGCTTCTACCGCTCGGCCGCGGCCCGGTCGTTGCCGGGCTCGGGGCTGGGGCTGGCGATCGTGGGACAGGTGGCGCGGGCACACGGGGCGACCGTGTCCGCGGAGTGTCCCGAGGGCGGCGGCACGTTGCTGCGCATGCGTTTCAGCTGAAAATGGCGGTAGTGATTGGCGCGCTCCGCGCGCGGGATATTTCGCGCACCGTGTTGGCCGTTGTCGTACGGTGTGTTGGCCGTTCTGGACGGTGTGTTGGCCGAATGGGCGTACCAGTTCGGCCAACACCGGGTACGACAACGGCCAACACGCCGGCGAGGTACTCGCGGTCGCGGACTCCTTGTGGACTATTGCCACACAAGCGGCGTTGTGTGAAAGATGTCCACATGCCCGTTGTCCGGCGTCACCTCGTGCTGGGAGCCGCGTTCGCGGTGCTCGGCGCGCTTGTCACCCCGGTGTCCGCGACCGCCGCTCCGGCGGACCGGCAGGACGCGTTCACGGCCGCCGCCACCGAGTTCGGCGTGCCGCCGAGTGTGTTGCTCGGCGTCTCGTACCTCCAGTCGCGCTGGGATGCCAACGCGGGGGAACCGAGCCGCGGTGCGGGCTTCGGGCCCATGCACCTCACTGATGCGCGGGGCCTCGGCGTCGCCCCGGACACCCACCACGGGGACGGCGCCGAGGACCCGCGCGGGGACACTGCCCGGCCGCTGCGGCTGCCCGAACCCGCGCCCGCCGGCGCCGCCCCCGCCGGGTTGCAGACCCTGGACCTGGCCGCGCGGCTGACCGGGGCCGAGCCGGCGAAGTTGCGCTCGGATCCGGCGGTCAACATCCGTGGCGGCGCTGCCGTACTGGCCCAGTACCAGCGCGAACTACGGGGCGGCACCGCAACCGGGGACTGGTACGGGGCGGTGGCCAGGTACAGCGGGGCCACCGACACCGCGACCGCCCGCCGGTTCGCCGACGACGTGTTCGAGTTGCTGCGCACCGGCGCGGACCGGGTCACCGACGACGGGCACCGGGTCCGACTGACCGCCGATCCCGGGCTCAGCCCGCGAGTGTCCCAAGTGGACGGTCTTGGACTGCGCGCGCCGAAGCCGGATGCCACCGAGTGTCCGAGAAACCTGGGCTGTGAATGGATTCCGGCGCCGTACGAGCACTTCGACCCGAGCAAGCCGGGCAGCTACGGCAACCACGACCAGGCGGACCGGCCGCGCGATCTGAAGATCAAGTACATCATCGTGCACGACACCGAGGGCTACTACGACACCACGCTGCGGCTGGTGCAGAACCCGAAGTACGTGAGCTGGCAGTACACCCTGCGTTCGGTGGATGGCCATGTGGCGCAACACGTCCAGGCCGAGGACGTGGCCTGGCAGGCCGGGAACTGGTACATCAACTCGCACTCCATCGGCCTGGAGCACGAGGGTTTCGCGGCCAAGGGCACCTGGTACACCGAGGCGATGTACCGCTCCTCGGCCCGGCTGGTCCGCTACCTGGCGCACAAGTACGACATCCCCCTGGACCGCGGGCACATCCTGGGTCACGACAACGTCCCCGGCACCACCCCGGCCACCGTGCGCGGCATGCACTGGGACCCGGGCCCCTACTGGGACTGGGCGCACTACTTCGACCTGCTCGGCGCGCCCTTCCACACCAGCACCGGACCGTGGGCCGGGATCGTCACCATCAAACCGGACTATGCCACCCACCACCCGGCGATGTACGGCTGTGACAGCACCAAACCCGCCGACCCCTGCCCGGTTCGCGGCACCACCTCGGTGTTCCTGCACACCGAACCCAGCGCGGAGGCCCCACTGGTCAAGGATCCCGGGCTGCGGCCGGACGGCAGCAACAGCACCCGGCAGGTCAGCGACTACGGCGGCCGGGTGGACACCGGACAGCGTTTCGCGGTGGCCGAACGCCGCGGCGAATGGACCGCGATCTGGTACCTGGGCCAGAAAGCCTGGTTCCACAACCCGCGATCCAAGCCGACCGCGGTGAACAGCACCGGGTACACCGTCACCCCGCGGCCCGGCCTGACCGAGGTCCCGGTGTTCGGCCGGGCCTACCCGGAGGAAGCCGCCTACGCGGGCACCGGCGTGCCGTATCAGGCGATCGCGCCGTTGCAGTACACGATGCGCGCCGGGGAGAAGTACGTGCTCGCCGAGCACGAGGTGTCCACCGACTACTACTTCGCGCAGAACTGGGCGGGCCCGCGCACTGTCGTGCGAGGCAAGGACAAGTACTACCAGGTGTTCTTCGGGCACCGGGCGTTCTTCGTGAAGGCCGCGGACGTCCGGCTCAGCCCGAGCTGGTAGTCCCGGCGGCGCCCGGCGGAGGCGTCCCTCACCGCCTCCGCCGGGCCTGCTCCCCCTCAGCCGTACTTGACGGTGACGTCGCCGGAGTCGGCGGTCGCGGAGATCGTGCGCGGACTGCTCGCCTCCTGGGTGACGGCGATGTCCTTCTTGCCCGAATCGGTCTTGGCGGTCACCTGGTACCCGGCGGGCTCCTTGGGCACCGTGACGGTGACCGCGCCACTCCCGGCCTCGGCCACCACACTGCCCGGCGCGGCGGCGAACCCGGCGGTGATGTCACCGGAATCGGTGTGCAGCTCGGCCTTGGGCGAGCGCGCGCCGGAGGTGGTGACCGTGCCCGAGCCGGTGCGCGCCCACAGCGCGGCGACCGGGTTGTCCGCGCGCACGTCCCCGGAATCGGTCTCCAGTCGCAGGTCGCCCTTGACGTCATAGACCGAGACCGCACCCGAATCGGTGCGCAGCTGCACCGCGATCGCGGCGGGCACGGTGATCACGTAGTTGATCCCGCAGTTGTTCGAGCAGGTGGGCGGGGTGATCCGGAGCGTCTCGCCGGACCATTCCTCGTGCGCGACCGGCTTGTTGTTCGCCCACTCCAGTTTCCTGGTGACGCTGACCTTGCCGTCCCCACCGGCCCGGACCTCGACGTCGCCGCTGTCCAGGGTCACCTCCAGCTTGGCGATCTTCTGCTCGAAATCCTGTTGCTGGGTCTCCCGGTTGCGCGCGATCAGCGAGCACCCCGACAACAGCACGGCGCCGGTGACCAGCGCCGCCCCCACCTTGAGCATCCTCATGCGGCAACCGTAGTGATCGCGGGCCGCGCGCACGATCGGGTCACCACCTCCGGTGGAGGTAGGGCTAGCCCCACCTCCACCGGGTGACTCACGGCGCCGACGGGCCGACGTCGGCCTTCTGCAGCGGCTTGCGGCTCACCGAACCGCCGAACTCGTCCGCGCCCACGTCCAGCTTGCCGCTGCGCGCGTGCGGGTCGAAGTCGTTGGCGACAAAGGAATAGCTGCCCGCACCGGCGTCGATGGCCGGGCTGCCCGCGCTCAACCGCTTGAGCCCGTTGGCATCGGTGACCAGCTTCGGGTCGACGTTGCGGTAGCCGCCCGAGGGCATGCCCGCGCTCGCGCCGTAGGCGATGTTGCCCTCGTACTTCACCGTGGACCCGGCGCGCATCGCCACCAGCGAGCCGGAGCTGCCCACGATGATGTTGTTGGCCAGCACGCAGTCCTTGGGCAGGAAGGCGCCGCCGTCGCTGTCCACCACCGAGCTGGTGCCCAGCAGGGTGTTGTAGGCGACGGTGACCCGGTCCGGCCGGTCGTGCCCGGTGCTGGTCGGCGAGCTGTCCGCCTCCGAGCCCTTGCCGAAGACCAGCGCCCGTCCGCCGGTGGCCGCCACGTAGTTGTTGATGATCTTGTGGTCGTTGCCGTGGAAGCGGATGCCGGTGTTGCCGAAGAGCAGGTTGCCCTCCACCAGGTTGCGGTGGCCGTGCCGCAGCACGATGTAGCCCTTGCTGTCCCGGATGGTGTTGTACCGGATGGTGTTGTCCGATGCCTTCACCGAGATCGCCTCGGGGTCGCCGTTGGCCTTCTCGAACAGGTTGTGCTCGATGACCGCCCCGGCCGAGTAGCTCTGCTTGTGGCTGAAGCCCAGGCGGATCGACTCACCGCCGTTGGCGCCGGCGAAGCTGTGGTTGTAGAAGTAGTTGTGGTGCACCTTGGTGCGCTTGGCGACGTTGTCGCTGGGCCCGGCGATCTGCAGGAAGACCCCGGCGGTGCTGCGGTTCTGGAAGGTGTTGCGGTCGACCTCCACGTCATTGCCGTTGATGTTGACCCAGTTCCCGTCACCGGAGAACTGGATCGTGTTGCGGCTCAACCGGATGTGGTGCGCCGCGGTCGGCACGGACAGCGAACCGCCGTGCCGCAGCGAGAATCCGGACAGCTCCACGTAGCTGACGTTGTCGAAGGCGAACCCGGTGGATCCGGTGATGACCGCCTTGCCCACGTTGGCCGCGCTGACCGTGATCGGCGCGGACGCGGTGCCGGAACGGCGGACGGTGATCGCGCTGGTGGCGTTGTAGCTGCCGTCGGCCAGTTCGATCCGGTCACCCGGTTTGGCCGCGTTGAGCGCGTTCTGCAGCGCGGGCAGGCTGCTCACCCGCACCACTTCGGCAGCGGTGGACCCGGCCGTCGCGGCGGACGGCAGGGTGAGGACGATCGCGGCGGCCAGAACGGGCAGCAGCACGGCGGTGTGTCGTTTCATGTGCCAGCTCTCCAGTGAGACGGCGCGGCGGTGACCACAAGCTAGGGACACATCCGATCTCTAGTCAAGAACCTTGCCGAAGTCCGTTGATCATGGATGTGAACAGCCTGGTCAACGGCTCGCGACCATTTGACATCGCCGAAACGCGATGTTTCCCTGCCCGAGCCGCCCGACGGGGAGGCGGCTGCTTTCAAGGAGATTGTCATATGCGGGGCATGCGATTTTTCACGGTTGCCGAGCTGAGCACTCAGGCAAACGTGGCAGAACGCACTATTCGGGAGTACCGGGCCAAGGGATTGCTGCCACCGGTGGCCAGAATCAGCGGCCGACTCCACTTCGGTGACGAACACCTCACCGCCATCCAGCGCATCTCCGAATACCAGCGCGAGGGCCTCAACCTGGCCGCGATCCGACGAGTCATGGCCGAGGAGGCACACACCCCGCTGACCGGCCTGCTCCGGGAATTCCATCGGTTGCACAGCGCGGGCGAGGCGGCGGCGCGCCTGCTGGTCGACCACGGTGTCGTGCTGATCACCGAAGGCGGCGCCAAGCCGGGATCATCCGCCCTGCTCACCGCGGTGGCCCGGCTGGACAAGATCGGCGTGCCGCCCCGAGCGGGGCTGCTCTTCCTGGCAGAGCTGTTGCGGCAGCGGGACTTCCAGCCGGACTCGGTCGCCACCGCGCTGACCGGCCTGCGCCGCGGGTCGCCTGGGGCCGGTCCAGAGCTGCTGAGTCATCGGGTCGTGCACGCGGTGATCGGCGAGGTGCTGCGCCTGCGGCTGCGGCAGCTTGCCGGCCACTGTTCCTGTCCGGACTCCGGCGGAAACTCATGCCGGTCCTAGCTGATTCCGGCACGCCCGCGCATGCTGAATTCATGAACCTCAAGAAAGCGATGGCGGTCGCCGTCATCACCCTGGCCGGCGTCGCGGCGTTCGCCCCTGCCGCAATGGCGAACAGCAAATTCGGCAACAATCCGAAGAACGCGGCCTGGATCAAGAACAAGGCCAGCTTCAGCGCGACCGGTATCGGCGCCAGCGTCAGCGGGTCCGGCGGCGGCGTCAGCACCTCCAACGGTGGGGCCGAGTTCGGCCGGGAGTGGACCAACACCAACAACTGGATCGCTGACCTGTCCGGCAACGTCTGCGGCAACGGACTGACCCTCTACATCGGGGCCAACTCCGAGGCGGTGGCGCACGTGCCTCAGTACGGCACGCCCCGCAGCGCGATCGCGCGGGTCTGAGCCGATGCCAGGCCGGCCGGTGGTGCGGACGTGGCTGCCGGTGGCGGTCGTCCTGGCGGTGGTCCTGACCACGCTGTACTGGCCCACCGGCAGGCCGACCCCGTTGTCCCCGCTCGCCCTCCAACTCGAAGGGCTGCGCGCGGACAACGGGCTCTTCTACCGCCCCGCCCTGGCCGCCTCGGCCGCGCCCAGCCTGGCCGAGACGGCCTATGCCGACCAGGTGCTGGCGCTGACCGGGCAACGACCGCCCGCACTCGCTCCCGGCGCGCTGCCGCCCACGGAGCTGACCGGCGCGGCGGTGTGGAACCGCTGGTACCTCAACCGGATCGCGCGCGCCACCGGGGTGCCCAGCACAGCACTGGCCCCGGAGCGGATCCGCGCCGCGCTCCAGCCCGGTGGCTACCTCGAAGACGGCGCGGCGGCGGACTGGAGCAGGCTGGCCACCACCGCCGCCGGACTGGAAGTACTGGCTGACAACAACATCCCGGTCGATGAACCCGCTCGGGCGCGGATCTCCGGCTGGCTCGCCGCCCGCGCCGCCGAGCTGACCAATCCCTACCAGGCATGCACGCTGCGCACCGCGAGCAGGGCGCTCGGCCTGACCGAACCGGCCACGGTGCGGGCACAGGCGGAGTCCTGGTGGCAGCGGATCGGGCGATCGCTGGACGGGCTGCCCGGCGACGAGGCGGTGCTGGACGTCTACGGCTTCGCCTGCCTGACCGGTCGTTCGCCGCAGGCTCCCCGGCTGCTGGGCGTCCTGCGTGCGGAACTGGGCCAGGACATGGACGCCTTCCGCGCCTTCCACCTCGCCGCCACCTGGCGTGAACTCGGTGGCGACGCGGCCGCGCTGGCCCCACTGACCCGCCTGCTGGCCGGGCGCAGGCTGCCGAACGGGATGGTCGCGGCCAAGGACCGCCGGATCGGCACCATCGACAGCGCGCTGGCGGTCACCGAGATCCGCGCGCTGGCCGGCCTCGACGGGGACGACCGGCTACTGGTGACCGGGGTCGACGAACTGGCGGGCCAGGCCGAGCTGGATCCGGCGACGCTGGCCAAGGCCGCGCTGACCCGGCGTGCCACCGGCCAGGCGGACAGCGACCTGGACCGGCGAGCGCTGATCGCGCTGTCCGGCGCGGTGCCGCCGGAGATCAGCGGGGACGCCGCCGCGCGCTGGGTGAACCTGCGCCGGCTCCAGCTCAGGCTCGCCCCGGATCTCCCGTTGCCGCGGCTGACCGACTGGCGGCCGACGGGCCGGGAGGAGCGGCTCACCGCCTGGCAGGTGCTCGGTCTCACCGGTGACGCGGCGCCGCCGGGCCTGCGCGCCGAACTGGCCACCCTGCCCGGCCTGCTGGACCGGGACGCGGGCGCGCTCAGCCTGCGCGAGCTGCGCGCCGGCGTGCAGGCGTTGCGCCGCAACAACATCTCGGTGCCCGCAACCGCGGTTCAGCGAGCCGTGGCCGCGACCAAAGGCTGTCCGGCCCAGCCCGAACTGTACCGGCCGGAGCCCACGGCCACCGACTGCGATCTGTCCGCCACCGCCGACGCCCTGTGGCTGACCGCCAACCCCTGATCGGGAGCGAACTGTGCTCAGACTCGACCGGATCGTGCGCGCCCATGTGCGCCAAGGCATCCGCACCACGGTGCTCGACGAGGTGTCCCTGCACGTGGCCGCCGGGGAGCTGGTCGCGCTGCGCGGGGCGTCCGGCGCTGGCAAGACCACCCTGCTCGCGGTGGCCGGGCTGCTGGCCCGCCCGGATGCCGGCACAGTGTGGCTGGCCGGGCGGGACACCCGGGAACTGAGCGAGGCTCGGCTGGCCAGGGTACGGCGCGAAGAACTGGGCTTCGTGTTCCAGTCCGGCCACCTGCTGCCGCACCTGAGCGCGGTGCGCAACGTCGCGCTGGCCGTGCCCGGTCCGGCCGCCGCGGCGACCGCGCTGGCCGGAGCGGCGCTGGCCGGGCTGGGTCTGCACCCGCGGCGGGACCACCTGCCCGGCCTGCTCTCCGGTGGTGAGGCGCAACGGGTGGCCCTGGCCAGGGCGCTGGTCAACCGGCCGCGGCTGCTGCTGGCCGACGAACCCACCGGCAACCTCGACCCGGCCACCGGTCAGGTCGTGCTGGACCACCTGCGCGCGGCGGCGGAACGTGGCTGCGCGGTGCTGGTGGTCACCCATTCCGGCACTGTCGCCGCCGCGGCCGACCGCCGTCTGCACCTGGCCGAGGGCCGGCTGACCGAGGGAGATCGATGACCCGCACGTTGCCGATCGCCTGGCGGAATCTGCGGCAGTACCGCGGCAGGCTCACCCCGCTGGTCCTGGTGACCGTGCTGGGCTGTCTGCTCGCGCTGCTCGCGGCCGGGCTGGTCGGCCGGGCGGCGGAACGGACCAGGACCGGGATCGCCGAAGGACAGGCGCTGCGCACCATCGAACTGCGGGCCGCGCCGGAGCGGGCCGACACCCTGGCACTGACCAGCGGAAACCTGGACAAGCTTGGCGGCGTCGAGAATCTCGGCGCGATCGAGCCCAGTCTCCAGGCCGCCTTCGGCATCAAGACCGACAGCGTGCCCGGAGTGCTGCTGTATGCCACCGTGCCCCAGGATTCGCGGCGGCCACCGATCGTCGCGGGTACCCGGCCCGAGCTTTTCCCATTGCGGGACAACGAGGTTGTCCTACCGGCCCGGGTTCAGGGCGCCGACCTGACCGCGTTGCTGGGCAGCCGGGTCGAGGTCACCGCGACCCGGCAGGTCGCCGCGGGCCAGGGCGTGCCGCTCACCGAAGAGGTTCAGGTGGCCGGGCTCTACGATCCCGGCTACGCCGAGGACGGGCCGTCCGCGGCCTACGCCGATCCCGCGCTGGTGGTCCGCCTCGCCGCGGCCAAGGCCGGGGTGCCCGCGGCGGACTTCCTTTCACGGCAAGGATATTCCTCGGCGACCGTGCTGGCACGGCAGGCCGATCAGGTGCCGGCCGCGCTGACCCGGATCAGGGCGCTCGGGTTCAGCGCCACCAGCCTGGCCAGCAGGCTGAGCGAACTGCCAGCCGCGCTGGAACTGTTGTCCGTCTTCGCCTACGTCGTGCTGGCCCTGCTGCTGGTGTTCAGCCTGCTCTCCGGCCTGACCCTGGCAGGCTCGTTCGTGCGCGGCCGGACCAGGGAGATCGGGGTGCTCAAGGCGATCGGCTTCGCCCGACGCCGGATCCTGGCCCTGCTGCTGACCGAACTGGCCATCGCCGGGCTGCTGGCCGGGACGGTGGGCGTGCTGCTGGGCAACCTCGCGGTCGCCGCCGCCGCCGGGCTCGGCGGCCGGACCCTGTTCGGCGTCACCCTGCCGCCGGGCACCGGCCTGCCAAGTCCACTGTGGACACTCGGGCTGCTGTTCGGGCCCGCGCTGGCCATGCTGCTCGGCGCACTACGCCCGGCGATCCGGGCCGCGGCCCTGCCGCCCGAACGCGCGCTGCGGGAGTGGTGACCATGCGCCGGACCGCCGCGCTGGGGCTGGCCGTGCTGCTGCTGGCCGGTTGCGCCCGGCCGTTGAGCGCCGAATGGGCCGCGGCGGGCTCGTTCGTCGTGGTCCGGGACGGCGGCCGGAAACTGCTCGTCGGCCTGGACACCGCCACGGCCCGCGCGCTGCCGCTGGCCACGCTGCCCGGTGCGGCCAACCAGGACCAGCCACTGGACACCGCGCTGATCACGGTCGCCGACCGCACCCTGGTCTTCTCCGGCATCGATGACGGGCTCGGCGCGGACGTGCTGGAACTGGATCGCGCCGGCCGAAGCGTCCGTCCACTGCGGACGGTCCCGGCAGCCCAGTACCCGACCGGCCTGGACCAGGGGCTGCTCGGGATCGGCCGCACCGTGCACACCTACCGCGCGACCGACCTCGGCACGATCGCCGAGGACAGCTGGCCCGAAGTGATCACCGCGGGCGACGGCCGCTGCCTCGCGGGCACCACCGGAACCACCCCGCGCCGCGCCGGCACACTGCGCCGCGGTGCGGGAGTTCCGGTCCCACTCGGCCAGGGCGCCGTACCGGTGTCGGTCTCCTGTGTGGCGGACCTGGCCCTGCTGAGCCTGGTCCGCGACGGCGAGAGCGGAGCACCCGGAAAGACCGTGCTGGTGCGCGGATCCGGTGCGCCCCAGCCCATCGAGACCGGACCCGACCCGCGCGCGGTGCGGCTGATCAGCGCCGGACTGGCCGCGGTGGACGTCGCCAAGGACGGCGGCCGGGCGATCCGGCTGATCGAACTGCCCGGCGGCCGGGTCCGGCACGAGATGCCCGTGCCCATCGGTTCCCAGGTGAACACGATCGACCTGGCCGCCGACGGCACCCTCGTGGTGGTGGGCGGGCGCACGGCGGTCCTGATCAACCCGGACACCGGCGCGAGCCGCACGGTGGAACTGCCCGGCAAGACCACGACCTACCTGACCCGCCTCAGCTAGCCCCACCCGCCCCCGTGTTGGCCGTTGTGGACGGTGTGTTGGCCGTTGTGGACGGTGTGTTGGCCGAAGGGGCGTACCAGTTCGGCCAACACCGGGTACGACAACGGCCAACACGCCGGCGCGTGACGGGCCGGACCTCTGGCGACACGCTCGCGCTTAGCGGCGGGTGTAGGTCTTGCGGTCGGCCAGTCGTTCCGGCTCGCCGGGCGGGGTGAAGAGCAGGTCGATCACCTGCCGGTCCGGGGTCTCGAACCGGATGACCGTACGCATCCGGATGGTCTTGCCGATGTAGGCGTCCCCCAGCACGCCCTGGTCCACGAACTCGCCAGTCATGTTCAGCTCGGCGGAGCCGTTGTCGGAGGCGCCGTGGTAGCTCATCATGGCCGCGTTGAGCGCGTCGATGGTGACGAACTCGTACTGCTTGGCCATGTTCGCGTGCGCCAGCCAGCCGAGCCGGTAGTACGGGCCGCCGTTGAAGGTGCCGGTCAGCTCTTCCTGGAGGTGGCGGCCGCCGGTGCCCTCCACCCAGCGGCGGGTGCCCTTGACGTCCTTGGCCACCAACGGTTTCTCCGCGGTGCCACCGGCGATGAAGGTGCGCATCTCCACCTCCCACTCACCGATGAGCGGTTGCAGGCGCTGGTGTGCGGGGCCGGGTTGGCCGTTGCGCACCAGGGTCGGTACCTCGGGGCTGGCGGGGGCGGCGGCGCAGGAGGCGAGCAGGGTCAGGGTCAGTGCGACTGTGGTCGCGAGAAGTCTTGTCAGCACGGGGGAAGTCTGGGATCGGCGGCCGGCCGGAACAACAGTCGATCATCAATGGTTCCGATTAGCCGGGCTAATCAATCGGCGCCAGTTCGGCGGCGAGGTCCACGAAAGCCCGTACCGCGGCCGAATCCTGGTGCCACACCGGCACGGCCAGCATCGGCGGCAGGTCCCGGATCGGCACCGCGACCAGACCGGGGAACGGCATCCGGTCCAGCACCCCGGCCACCGAGCAGTGCAGGCCGACCCCGCGGGCGACCAGGATCAGCGCGTCGTCGACCAGCATGCTGGTCTTGCCGGTCAGCGCGCACAGGTCATCGGAGGTCTGTGGGATCGGCCGGCCGGACGGGGTGACCACCGGGGTCCAGGCGGCGCGGTGCGCGGGCGGCGCGGAGTTGGTGGGGTTGCACAGCAGGTGACCGGCCAGGTCCTCCACACAGATCGACTCGCCGCGGGCCAGTGGGTGATCGGCCGGGGTGACCAGTGCCCGTGGATGTCTGGCGAGCACCGGTCCGACGCCGAGTCCGGTGTCCCGCAACAGTTCCGGGTCGCCAGGGGACCAGGTGAGCACCACCTGCGCGCCGGCGAAGACCGGCAGCAGGTCCGGGCCGATCTCGGTGGCGTTGAGCTGGATCGCGCACCGCGGGTGCCTGGCCTCGAAGGCCCGCACCAGCCCGGTGACGAAGTCCAGGCCCATCGACGGGTGGTAGCCCACCCGCAGCGTGCCGTTGACCCCGCGCGCGAGCACCTGGCACGCGCGCAGGGTGGTCAGCAGTTGCTCGTGCCCGGTGCGCGCCCCGGCCAGGAACTCCTTGCCCAGCCCGGTGAGCCGGACCGAACGGCTGGTCCGCTCGAACAGCGCGCCGCCGATCTCCCGTTCCAGGGTCCGGATCGTCTGGCTCACCCGGCCCTGGGTCAGGTGCAGGCGAGCCGCGGTGCGGCCGAAGTGGAGTTCCTCGGCCAGCACCAGGAATGCCTCGATCTCGCGTAACTCCATCAGTTCCTAGTCAAAGGTCACCACGACCCGGCCGACGGAGTCGCCGTCGGCGAGTCGTTGCAGGCCCGCGGGCGCCTCGGCCAGCGGCAGCCGCTCGCCGACCAGCGGATCGACCAGGCCCTCCTCGGCCAGTGCGGCCAGTTCCAGGCTCGCCTGGCGGACCGAGGCCGGATCCTTGTGCGTGTACAGGCCCCAGTGCAGGCCCAGCAGCGAGTAGTTCTTGACCAGGGCGTGGTTCATCGCGGCGCTGGGGATCTCGCCGCTGGCGAAGCCGACGATGACGATCCGGCCCTCGAAGGCGATGACCTTGGTGGAGGCGCGGAAGGACTCGCCGCCGACCGGGTCGTAGACCACGTCCACGCCGCGGCCGCCGGTGAACTCCTTCACCGTGGCGATCACGTCCTCCTGCTTTCGGTCGATCACCAGGTCCGCGCCCAGCTGCTTGGCCACCTCGGCCTTGCGCGCGCCGCCGACCACGCCGATCACCGTGGCGCCCGCGGCCTTGCCGAGCTGGACGGCCGCGCTGCCGACCCCGCCCGCGGCGGCGTGCACGAGCAGCGTCTCGCCCTCGGCCAGCCCGGCCCGGCGGTGCAGGCCGAACCAGCCGGTCTGGTAGGCGATGTGGAAGCTGGCGGCCTGCGCGTCGTCCAGGGACTCCGGCGCCGGGATGACCTCGTTCGCGTTGACTGTGACGTAATCGGCAAGTCCGCCATGCGGCGGCGCGGGGGTGGCGATGACGCGATCGCCGACCGACCAGCCGGACGCGCCCTCACCGAGCGCGACCACGTCACCGCAAAGCTCGACCCCCGGGGTGAACGGCAGTGGCGGGCGGACCTGGTACTGACCACGGCAGATCAGCACGTCCGGGAAGTTCAGCGCGGTCGCCCGGACCTTCACCAGCAGCTGGCCGGGGCCTGCCACCGGGTCCGGAACCTCGTCCAGCTTGAGCACATCCCGCGGCTCGCCCAGCTCGTGCACCCGCCATGCCCGCACTACACACCTCCACGCACCGTGATCGGTCAGCCCCCATCGTGTCATGTCCCACCGACACGCGACACACGGCCATATTGGGTGCGCTTGCACAGGCGACCCCTACATGTAGTATCCGTTCCGCTGATGGTTCACCGGGCACGCAAACCCCCGGTGAGGCAACAGGGAACCCGGTGCGACTCCGGGACTGCCCCGCAGCGGTGAGTGGGAACGACCGCCGTCACCGGCCGAGCGATCGCGCCGGTACAGCACTGGACGCCACGGTCCGGGAAGCGACGGCCAGTAGGAGACCGGCCCCGGCCGGCACGCCCACGAGTCCGAAGACCTGCCGTCAGCGGGCGCACCGACGGTGTGCCCGGTTCGCGGTCTCGTGGGAAGGCCGAGCGGACGACCAGACGGCGCCTCCGCGCGCCCCGGTCGGCCCTCGCCTGCCTCTGACTCCGCGGCCCATCGGCGCCGGCGCTCGCGAGGAGAGACGACCTGTATGACCGCATCGCCCGCGAGTGCTAGCGAGCCTCAGAGCTAACGCCTCACCCAAGCTTCCCCAGCGACGGCAACCGAACCCGCACCCGGGTGCCCGGTCGCCCGGCGCTGCCTTCGTCCGCCCAGCACACATTTTGGAGCAGCTTTCGTGTCAGTGCATTCGCCAGAGATCGCCTCGGGGGCGATCACGGTGATCCGCCGCAACGGCGCGGTGTCCCCGTTCGAAGCGAGCAAGATCTCGGTCGCGATGACCAAGGCCTGGCTGGCCGTGGAGGGCACCGACGCCGGCGCCTCGCCGCGCGTGCGGGAACAGATCGCCGAGCTGACCCAGTCGGTGGAACAGGCTCTGTTGCGGCACGCCGGACCGGACCGGCCGTTGCACATCGAGCAGATCCAGGACCAGGTCGAACTGACCCTCATGCGGGCCGGGCACCAGAAGGTCGCCCGCGCCTACGTGCTCTACCGCGAGGAGCACACCAAGGCCCGCGCGGTGTCCGCGCCCACGGCCGCGCCGCGGTTCTCGGTGCGCCAGGCCGACGGCACGCTGGTCCCGCTGGATGCCGCGCGGCTCGCGCTGGTGATCCAGGAGTCCTGCGCCGGGCTGACCGCGGTCGCCGCGGAGACCGTGCTCGCCGAGACCATGCGCAACCTCTACAACGGGATCAGCCCGGCCGAGCTGAGCGTGGCGCCGGTGATGGCCGCGCGCACCATGGTCGAGAACGACCCGAACTACTCCTACGTCAGCGCCCGGCTGCTGCTGGACAAGCTGCGCGGTGAGGCCCTCGGCTTCCTGGCCGGCGAGGAGCGGGTGGCCAGCCACGCGCAGATGACCGAGCAGTACCCGGTCTACTTCGCCGAGTTCATCCGGCGTGGCGTGGAGCTGGACCAGCTCGACACCGAACTGGCCAAGTTCGACCTGGAACGCCTGGGCGCGGCCCTGGTGGCCGACCGCGACCTGCAGTTCCAGTTCCTGGGCATGCAGACCCTCTACGACCGGTACCTGTTGCACAGCGACGAGGTCCGCTACGAGCTGCCGCAGGCCTTCTTCATGCGGGTGGCCATGGGCCTGGCGCTGCGTGAGGACGACCGCGAGGCGCGGGCGATCGAGTTCTACGACCTGATCTCCAGCTTCGACTTCATGTGCTCCACGCCGACGCTGTTCAACGCGGGCACCACCCGCTCGCAGCTGTCCTCCTGCTTCCTCACCACGGTGGGCGATGACCTGGAGGGGATCTTCCACGGCATCAGCAACAACGCGCTGCTGTCCAAGTACGCGGGCGGGCTGGGCAACGACTGGACCCCGGTGCGCGGTATCGGCGCGCACATCAAGGGCACCAACGGCAAGTCCCAGGGCGTGGTGCCGTTCCTGAAGATCGCCAACGACACCGCGGTCGCGGTCAACCAGGGCGGCAAGCGCAAGGGCGCGGTCTGCGCCTACCTGGAAACCTGGCACATCGACGTCGAGGAATTCCTCGACCTGCGCAAGAACACCGGCGACGACCGGCGGCGCACGCACGACATGAACACCGCGAACTGGGTGCCGGATGAGTTCCTGCGCCGGGTGCGCGCGGACGGCCAGTGGACGCTGTTCTCCCCGGATGAGGTCCCGGACCTGCACGACGCCTACGGCCTGGAGTTCTCCCGCAAGTACGCCGAGTACGAGGCGGCGGCCGACCGCGGCGAGATCCGGGTCTTCCGCCGGGTGCAGGCCAAGGACCTATGGCGGCGGATGCTGACCATGCTGTTCGAGACCGGTCACCCGTGGATCACCTTCAAGGACCCGTGCAACCTGCGTTCCCCGCAGCAGCACTCGGGTGTGGTGCACTCCTCCAACCTGTGCACCGAGATCACGCTCAACACCCAGGTTGGGATTCTCGATCCCGCAAGCGGATCTTCGCTAGACGAGGTCGCCGTGTGCAACCTCGGCTCGGTCAACCTGGCCCAGCACATCACGCCGGAGGGCATCGACCACGCCCGGCTGGAGAAGACCGTGCGCACCGCGGTCCGCATGCTGGACAACGTGATCGACGTCAACTTCTACACCATCCCCGAGGCGCGCCGGTCCAACATGCGGCACCGTCCGGTGGGCCTGGGCCTGATGGGCTTCCAGGACGCGCTCTACGCGCTGCGGCTGCCGATGGCCTCGCCGGGCGCGGTGGAGTTCGCCGACCGCAGCATGGAGGAGATCTCCTACTACGCGATCTCGGCCTCGGCCGAGCTGGCCGCCGAGCGTGGCGCGTACGAGTCCTTCCCGGGTTCGTTGTGGAGCAAGGGGATCCTGCCGATCGACTCGGTACAGATCCTGGCCGACAACCGCGCGGGCGACCTCGCGGTGGACCGTTCGTCCACTTTGGACTGGGACACGCTGCGGGCGCGCGTGGTCGAGGTCGGCATGCGCAACTCCAACGTGATGGCGATCGCGCCGACCGCGACCATCGCCAACATCACCGGGGTCAACCAGTCGATCGAACCGCTGTACCGCAACCTGTACGTGAAGTCGAACATGTCCGGCGACTTCACCGTGGTCAACCCGCAACTGGTGCGCGAGCTGAAGGAGCGCGGGCTGTGGGATGAGGTCATGATCGGCGACCTGAAGTACTTCGACGGCAGCCTCGGCGCCATCGAGCGCATCCCGGCCGAGCTGAAGTCCTTGTACGCCACCGCGTTCGAGCTGGACAGCGAGTGGCTGATCGAGGCGGCGGCGCGGCGGCAGAAGTGGATCGACCAGGCCCAGTCGCTCAACCTCTACATGGCCAAGCCCAGCGGCAAGAAGCTGGACTCGCTCTACCAGCTGGCCTGGCTGCGCGGCCTGAAGACCACGTACTACCTGCGCGCGCAGAGCGCCACGCACGTGGAGAAGTCCACCCTGCGCGGCACCGACGGCAAGCTCAACGCCGTCTCCCCCGTGCTGGTGGCGCCCGAACCCGCCCCGGCCGCGGTCTCCCCCGCCGCCGCCCAGGCCGCCGAGGCGCTGGCCTGCTCCATCACCGACCCGGACTGCGAGGCCTGCCAGTGACCGCCCTTGAACCCTCTGTCGACGCCACCGGCCTCGGCCAGATCGACCGCAGCGGCGGCCGGGTCAGCGTGGACGACAAGGCGATGATCAACTGTCGCGCCGACGTCAACCAGCTGCTGCCGCTGAAGTACAACTGGGCCTGGGACAAGTACCTGGCGGGCTGCAACAACCACTGGATGCCCACCGAGGTCTCCATGCAGGCCGACATCGCCCTGTGGAAGTCCCCGACCGGCCTGACCGACGATGAGCGCCGGGCGATCAAGCGCAACCTTGGCTTCTTCGCCACCTCGGAATCGTTGGTGGCCAACAACATCGTGCTCGCGGTGTACCGCCACCTGACCAACCCGGAGTGCCGCCAGTACCTGCTGCGCCAGGCCTTCGAGGAGGCCGTGCACACGCACACCTTCCAGTACATCTGCGAATCGCTGGGCCTGGACGAGGGCGAGCTGTTCAACATGTACCGCGAGGTCCCCTCCATCACGGACAAGGCCGCCTGGGCGCTGCGGTACACGCAGAACCTGGAGGACCCGGAGTTCAGCACCGGCACCCCGGAGAAGGACCAGGCTTTCCTGCGCGATCTGGTCGCCTTCTACGTGGTCTTCGAGGGCATGTGGTTCTACACCGGCTTCGCCCAGATCCTGTCCCTGGGCAGGCGGAACAAGATGGTCGGCATCGCCGAGCAGTACCAGTACATCCTGCGCGATGAGTCGATCCACCTGAACTTCGGCATCGACGCGATCAACCAGATCAAGATCGAGAACCCGCACCTGTGGACCGAGGCGTTCCAGGCCGAGATCCGCACCATGCTCCGCGAGGCCTGCGAGCTGGAAGTGGCCTACGGCCGCGACACCATGCCCAACGGCCTGCTCGGCCTCAACTCCGAGCTGTGCGAGCAGTACATGCACTTCATCACCAACCGGCGCTGCGCCCAGATCGGCCTGACTCCGGTGTTCCCGGAGGCGGAGAACCCGTTCCCGTGGATGTCGGAGATGATGGATCTGAAGAAGGAGAAGAACTTCTTCGAGACCAGGGTCATCGAGTACCAGACCGGTGGCGCGCTCGACTGGGACTGACCTGATCGTGTGGGGTCGCCACGGCTACGGTCGCGGCGACCCCACACGCAGCTAACCTGATGCCATGGCCTCGGTTACCTTGCGTGACTTCGTCTGGACTGTCGATCCCAAGCTGGTTGGGGTAGAAGGAATTTCGGCCGAGCTGAAGCCGCGAACCCGTAAGCTCGACATCAACATCGCTCGCCTGGTCAGGATCAACACGCTGGCCACTCCATGCCCAGCCCGGTTCGACAGCTACTTCCCTGAAGCCCGGATTCTTCTGTCCTATTTGGACACTCCACTGGACGGACCGCTGCGGCTTCGTCCAGATGTGGCACGAACTAGCTCTCATCACATTCGACACTTCGTGGTGGAGTCGCTGGGACTGGCCATGCTCACCGCCGCGGTGGAGGCCAGCGGGCGCTGGCATCGCCGTGGCTCTCTGCACCATCTCGACGCGTTGTCGATCGGGCCGGACAGGTCCTACCGGAAGCGAGGAATCAAGCCAGATCTGCTGTTCGGCTGGCCCAAGCGTCGGCTCGCCGGCGAGGCCCGGGGACGTTACCGGAAGGCGCCGTCGAGGGCGTTGGCTGACAATCTGCGACGTCTCGATGAGCTTCTGAGGTGGTCCCAGTACCACCGAGATCATCCGTTCGTCATGAGCTGGGCATATGCGAACGAACAGGAGATCACCGTGGATCTGTTCGTTCCTCGCGGCAAGCCACGTCAGCCAGCCGTCCAGGCTGACGACACCTCACGGGACGCGGACGGCACATCGCAGAAGGTGGGAGTGCTAGCCGACGAGTTGCGGGGCCTGCCAGATTTCTGGCTGCGGGACCTTTCCGGTGGCAACGCCAATGATGATCGGACTCCAGTCCGATGGCTTGCTGAACGTGCACAGACCCACGTGGCCAGTGTCCAAGAGACTCTGTTCACCACCGCCCCTCCGGTGGGTCGCCTCGTGTCAGGACGACGCCTCCACGGCGCGTGGGCTCCGCTCAACCTGTTCGGTCGCGGGGATCGGCGACTCGCCTTCGGTCTCCTCCACCAGGATTTGTCGCCGGAGGAGCAATCCGAGATGGTGGACCGCGTCAGTCGGCGGACAGACGGGAACTCGGGCACGGCCTTGGATATCTCAGGCCGATTGGTCGTGCTGGTAACAAGCGACACGGATGGTGACCCGTGGGATCTACTCGCCGATCGGGAGCAGTGACCGCAATCGGATAGCCCGGTAACACACCGTTGTCCCCCATTAGTGCGCTTACCCAGCGACATCAGTTCTACTTTCAACCGCCAGCGTCCCTAATCCGCCCCAGCACGTGCCCAGGGCCTGCGGAAACAAGCTCGGGCAGGTCGAGCGCGGCCAAGCGGAGCGGATCTCACACCATCGACCGGGTGCGTCCGGCGGTATCCAGGGGTTCAATGGTTTTGCACACGCCTTGGGTGGGGCATGATGCGCGCGCGGGTGTGTTTCGAGCAAGGGGACGTGCATGGACGTAAGCAGTCGTCCGGCCGGTGATCGCCGGTGGCTGGTCTACCTGCTCGTGGGACTCGCCTTTGTCGGGGTCTACTACCTGATTCCCACCGACGACACCGGTCGCATCGCCCGGTTCGTGGTGTATTGCCTGATCACCTCCTCGGCGGCGGTGGCCGCGTTGTACGGGGTGCGGCGGAACCGGCCGCGGCCGCTGCGGCCCTGGACGCTGATCGCGCTGGGTCAGGTCGTCTACGCGGTGGCCGACATCTGCTTCTACGTCGCGCACTACGTGCTGCGCGATCACAGCTATCCGAACGTGGCCGACATCTTCTACCTCGGGCACTACCCCCTGGTCGTGGCCGGTCTGCTGCTGCTGATCCGGATGCGCAGCCCCGGCCGGGACATGCCGGGCGTGCTGGACGCGGCCGTGTTGTCGGTCAGCGCGGGCATGATGTCCTGGCTGTACCTGATCGGACCGCGAGCCCGGCTGGACTCGCCGCTGCTGGTCAAGGCCGCCTCGCTGGCCTATCCGATGATGGACCTGGCGATGCTCGCGGTGGCCATCCGGCTGATCATGGGCGGCGGCCGGCGCCCGGCGGCGTTCACCCTGCTCAGCACCAACCTGCTGGCGTTGTTCGCGGCCGACTCGCTCTATGTGCTGCAACAGCTCGACGGCAGTTACGCCGCGGGCAACTACCTGGACGCGATCTGGCTGACCTCCAACCTGGCCCTGGGCGCCGCGGCGCTGCACCCGACCATGCGTCAGCTCGGCGAGCGTTCGACCTCGGACACCGACACCGGTCCGAGCCTGGCCCGGATGGCGGTGCTGTCCGCGGCCGCGCTGCTCGCGCCGGTGTTGCTGCTGGTGCAGAGCGCGCAGGGGGACATGACCGGGGTGCCGGTGATCGCGGTGGCCTGCGCGCTGCTGTTCGGGCTGACCATCGCCCGGCTGGCCGGCCTGGTCTCGGCGCAGCGGCGGCTGGCCATCACCGACGTGCTCACCGGCCTGTACACCCGGCGCTTCTTCGAGGCGCACCTGCCGATCGAGATCGCCAGGGCGAAACGGGCGGACGGGCATCTCGCGGTGTTCATCGTGGACGTGGACCACTTCAAGTCGATCAACGACCGGTACGGGCACCCGGCCGGTGACCAGGTGCTGGTGGAGATCGCCGACCGGCTGCGGGCCTGCGCCCGCGCCGGGGACATCGTGGCCCGCTACGGCGGCGAGGAGTTCGCGCTGCTGTTCCCCGACACCAGCCCCACCGAACTGCCCGGCATCGCCGAACGACTGCGGCACTGCGTGGCCAGCAGCCCGATCACCGTCTCCGCCGACACCTGGATCGCGGTCACCGTCTCCGTTGGCACGGCCTGTTTCCCGCTGCACGGCGAGCAGCCCAGCGAACTGGTCGCGGTGGCCGACCGCGCGCTGTACGCGGCCAAGGCCCAGGGCCGGGACCGGATCGTGGTCGGCCGCGCCCCCGAACCCCCGGCGGGCCGGATGGCCGATCACGCGGCGATGGTGGACTACCTGCGGCACGTGGCCGATGAGGTGGACGGCAAGCTGGCCGGTCAGGAGCACAGCCGGGCGATCAGCCGGTGGGCCCGCGAGGTCGCCGAGGCGATGCGGCTGGGGCCGGAGGCCGCGCACCAGGCCGGGCTGGGCGGGCGGCTGCACGACATCGGCAAGATCGTGGTGCCGCCGGAGGTGCTGACCAAACCGGGCAGGCTGGACGAGGCCGAGTGGGAGCTGATGCGCCAGCACCCCGACCATGGTTACCGGCTGGCCGCGATGGTGCCCGACTTCGAGGTGATCGCCGACATCATCCGCCAGCACCACGAACGCTTCGACGGCAGCGGCTACCCACAGGGACTCGCCGGCGCCGACATCCGGATCGAGGCCCGGATCATCGCGGTCTGCGACGCCTGGGCCGCGATGTGCTCGGACCGCCCGTACCAGCGGGCTTTGGTCGCGCGGCAGGCGATCCAGGAACTACGGCTGGGCAGCGGCACCCAGTTCGACCCGGACGTGGTGACGGCGTTCCTGAAGCTCCAGCGGCGCGGAGCGGTGGGCACCCTGCGCCCGATCCGCCCCGCCACCGAGGAAGCCCAGGACCGCAGCTACCGGACGTGATCGTCCAGGCTGTTCCAGAAGGACAACTCGTAGGCCTGCAACAGCCGCCCGTACCCATGCGCCGCGTGCACCGAGTCCCCGGCCGCCAGCCCCGCCTGGACCGCGTCCATGGCCAGCTCCAGGAGTTGCGGCGCGGGCGCGGCGAAGAAGTCGAAGAACCCGCGCCCCGCCTCGCTGAACCCGTAGTGGGTTTCCAGGGCCCGCGACACGGTCCCGCAGTACTCGCCCCAGGCCCCGAAGTTGACGTTGAGCGCCAGGATCACCGAGGTGATGTCCCCGTTCAACGCCAGCCACGCCAGATACGACGGATACGCCTGACACCCCGGCAACGGCTGGTAGTTCCGCAGCCCGTCCTCATCCAGCCCCGCGGCCGCCGCGAAGTCGAGCACCCGCTCCAGCGCGATGCCCTCGCCCGCGGCCATGGTGGCGAAGTACTGCTTGGCCGCGGGTGTCTCCGCCCGCGCCGCCAGGTGCAGCAGACTGCGCCAGTCACTGCTGATCACCCGGTACTGCTCCCCCGCCAGCGCCGCGAACACCGCCACGGGCGCCTCGCCCGCGGCGATCCGCGGCACCAGCCGGTTCTCCCCGTCGGCGTGCCCGAGCACATCGCGTAGACCGGCCAACGTCTCCTGCGCGGTTGGACTCATTCGCCTCTGACTTCCTGCGTGAAACCGCTGTGACGCGGGCAGCCTAGCCCTCTTTGTCGGCCCAGGGCGGTAGCTTCACGCGCATGCCGGAACCCAGCGCCGCCGAACCCGAACTGCTGGCCGCGGCGCAACGGGACGATCAGGACGCTTTCGGGCACCTCATCACCCCCTACCGCGCCCAGCTCTACGCCTACTGTTACCGCATGCTCGGCTCCACCCACGACGCCGAGGACGCCGTGCAGGACGCGTTCGTCAAGGCGTGGAAGGGAATCGCCGGGTTCGAGGGGCGGGCGTCCTTCAAGGGCTGGCTGTACCGGATCGCCACCAACGTCTGCCTGGACCAGATCCGGCGGCGCCCGCGCCGCATCCTCACCGACGACTACGGCCCCCCGGCCGCACCCGACGTGGAGAGCACCGGCCCGGTCACCGAGCCGATCTGGCTGGAACCCTGCCCGGACGACCTCCTGGCCCTGGACCCGGCCGCGGGCTACGAGTTGCGGGAGAGCGTCGAGCTGGCTTTTCTCGTTGCGCTGCAACATCTTCCGGCCAACCAGCGAGCGGTGCTGATCCTGCGTGAGGTGCTCGCCTTCAGCGCGGCCGAAGTCGCCGCGACCCTGGACACCTCGGTGGCCTCGGTGAACTCCGCGCTGCAGCGCGCCAGGGCCACCATGCGCGAGCAGCCCAAGTCCCAGCGGGCCGAGCTGGCCGAATTGGGGGACGCGGGGCAACGGGAGTTGCTGGCGGCGTTCATCGAGGCGTTGCAACGCTCCGATGTGGACGCCATGGTCGCGTTGCTGGCCGAGGACGTGCGGTTCACCATGCCGCCGATGCCGTTCTGGTTCGACGGGCGGGCGGATGTGCTCGGGTTCCTCACCGGGGTGGTGCTCAAGGAGTCCTGGCGGCGGATTCCGGTGCGCTGCAACGGGCAACTCGCGTTCGCGGCGTACCTGGACCGGGGCGAGGGGCATCGCCTGATGGCGGTGGATGTGCTCACGGTGCGGGATGGGCGGATCGCGGCGATCACCGCGTTCCCGAACGCCTCGGTGCTCGGTGTCTTCAATCTGCCAACGGCCTTCGCCGACCTGGCACCGGCGCAGACATCGGCCTATGGTCGGTCTGGATGACTTCTCTCGATGACGGTGATTTCCGCGCCCAGGTCGACGTCCGGGTACGGCAGGGCGATCTGGGCCGGGACGGCTCGGCGAGCACGATCGGGATGGCCCGCTGGCTGGAGGACGCCCGGATCCGGCTGCGCCTGCCCGGCTTCGAACGGCTCGTGGCCAGCGGCGGGTTCGGCCCGTTCGCCATCCTGCTCGTCGGCCAGCAGGTCGAACGGCTCGGGCCTGCCGGACCGACCGGCGCCCGCGTGCAGGTGCACACCGGTATTCGCCGGGTCGGGCGGTCCTCCTTCACCTTCGAGCAGGTGATCGTGGCCGGTGGCGAGCGGGTCGGCGGTGGCGGCGCCTCGGTGGTGCTGGCGGACAAGTCGGGGCCGCTCCAGCTGCCCGCGGAGCTGATCGCCGATCTCACCGAACTGCGACTGCCCGACACGGGATCACCCGCACCCGCCCGCCCCGGACCGGAGCGACTGCGACGCGAGCACTACTCGTACTGGGCCCCGCTGCGCTCCCGGATCGGTGACGTCGACTCCAACCAGCACGTCAACTTCAACGCCCTGGCCACCTGGTACGAGGAGGCCGTCGCCGCGTTCACCACGCACACCGCAGGGACCGGCGCCGCGGTGCCGCCGGATCTGCCGCCGTGGTCGTACCGGATCCAGTACCTCGGCGAGGTGACCTACCCGGGCGACTACGAGATCGGCCTCGCCGTCAGCGCCGCCGACACCGAGTCCGCGCACTACGAACTCGGTGTCTTCCGGGACGGCGCCTGCCTGGGTGTGGCCGACGCGGTCGGGCCGGTCGCGACCTGACCGCCGGGGTTACAGGCCGAGCTGGCGGGCGATGAGCATGCGCTGGACCTCGCTGGTGCCCTCGCCGATCTCCAGGATCTTGGCGTCGCGATAGAAGCGGCCGACCGGGTACTCGTTCATGAAGCCGTAGCCGCCGAAGACCTGGGTGGCGTCGCGGGCATTGTCCATCGCGGCGTTGGAGGCGACCAGTTTGGCGATGGCCGCTTCCTTCTTGAAGGGTTCGCCGCGCAGCATTTTGGCCGCGGCGTGGTGGTAGGCCAGCCGGGAGGTGTGCGCGCGGGCCTCCATGTCGGCGATCTTGAACTGGATGGCCTGGTACTCACCGATCTTCTGGCCGAAGGCCTCCCGCTCACCGGCGTAGCGCACCGACTCGTCCACGCAGCCCTGGGCCAGGCCCACCGACAGCGCGGCGATGGCGATCCGGCCCTCGTCCAGGGTCTGCAGGAACTGGGCGTAGCCGCGGCCGCGTTCGCCGAGCAGGTTCGCCGCGGGCACCCGGACGTCTGCAAAGGACAGCTCGTGGGTGTCGCTGGCGTTCCAGCCGACCTTGGAGTACTTCTTGGACACGGTGAAGCCGGGGGTGCCCGAGGGCACGATGATGGTGGAGATCTCCTTGCGGCCATCGGGTTTCTTGCCGGTGACCGCGGCCACGGTGACGAAGCCGGTGATGGTGGTGCCGGAGTTGGTGATGAACGCCTTGCTGCCGTTGATCACCCACTCGTCGCCGTCCAGCTTGGCGGTGGTGCGCATGCCGGAGGCGTCCGAGCCGCTGCCGGGTTCGGTCAGCCCGAAGGCGCCCAGCTGCTCGGCCGCGCACAGCCTGGGCAGCCATTCCGCCTTCTGCTCCGGACTGCCGAAGCGGTGGATCGGCATGGCGCCAAGGGAAACCCCGGCCTCCAGGGTGATCGCGACCGAGGAGTCGACCCTGGCGAGTTCCTCCAGGGCCAGGCAGAGCGCGAAGTAGTCGCCGCCCATGCCGCCGTGCTCCTCGGGGAAGGGCAGGCCGAACAGGCCCATCTGCCCCATCTTGCGCACGATCTCGTACGGGAACTCGCAGTTCTCGTAGAACTCCCCGATGACCGGAGCCACCTCGTCGCGGGCGAACTCGGCCACGGTCTTGCGCAGCGCCTCGTACTCCTCGCTGAGCTGCTCGAACATCTCATCCCTCCTGGGGAGTCACGACGGCAAGGACCTGGTCCAGACCGACCTGTTGGCCGGGCCGCACCCGTAGTTCGCTGACGAGGCCGTCCACCGGGGCGGTGATGGTGTGCTCCATCTTCATGGCCTCGACGATGATCAGTGGCTGGCCGGCGGTGACGGCGTCGTCCTGGGACACCTTCACCACCAGCACGGTGCCGGGCATCGGGCTGGTGACCGGGCCACCCGCGGCGCCGGGCGCCTCGTGCCGGGCCGCGGCCAGTCGTTCGGTCTCGGTGACCTGGTAGGTCTCACCGTCAGCGGTGAGCCAGCAGGTGTGTCCACTTCGGACAGCGGTGAACCGGGTGGTGCGACCCCGGTGGGACAGGGTCAGTTCGATCGCGCCGTCGGACCCGGTACGCGCCGAGGCGCTGGCCCGCTCGGGTTCGCCGTCGCCGATGACGATCTCGGCATCCCTTGCCCGGCCACGGATTTTGACCTCGACCGCCTCGCGGCCGCCGGTCTCGACCTGCCAGCTCACCCAGGCGGGTTCGCCGATCCGCCAGCCGCCGGGCACATCCCACGGATCGGCCGAGCCCTGGGGTTCCAGGGCCAGCAGCCGTTCCAGGGCCACCGCCGCGTACACCTTGTCCGGCACCTCGGTGGCGGTGAGCTTGTCCAGTTTCCGTTCCACCAGACCGGTGTCGAGGCGTCCGGCGGCGACGTCCTCATCGGCCAGTAGGGCGAGCAGGAACGGGATGTTGGTGGTGACGCCCAGCAGCACCGAGTTGGCCAGGGCGTCGCGCAGCCGCCGGATGGCTTCGGCGCGGTCCCGGCCGTGCGCGATGTACTTGGCCAGCATGGGGTCGTAGTCGCTGCCGACCGCGCTGCCGGGCAGCAGCGCGGAATCCACCCGCACCCGGTCGCCGGGTTCGCGCAGCACCAGCACGGTGCCGCCGGTGGGCAGGAAGCCCCGAGCCGGGTCCTCGGCGTAGATCCGGGCCTCCACGGCGTGCCCGGTCAGCGCGATATCGGACTGGGCGAACTCCAGCTTCTCCCCCGCGGCCACCCGCAGCTGCCACTCGACCAGGTCCAGGCCGGTGACCAGTTCGGTGACCGGGTGCTCCACCTGGAGGCGGGTGTTCATCTCCATGAAGAAGAACTCGTCAGGGGCGTCCGCGGAGAGGATGAACTCCACGGTGCCCGCGCCGGTGTAGCCCACCGACCGCGCGGCATCGGCCGCCGCCGCGCCCATCTTCTGCCGGGTTTCCTCGTCCAGCAACGGAGATGGGGCCTCTTCGACGATCTTCTGGTGCCGCCGTTGCAGGCTGCACTCGCGTTCGCCCAGGTGCAGCACGGTGCCGTGGGTGTCGGCCAGCACCTGGATCTCGATGTGCCGGGGCCGCTGCACGAACCGTTCCAGCAGCAGCGTGTCATCGCCGAAGGAGCCGCTGGCCTCACGCCGCGCGCCCGCGATCGCCTCGGCCAGTCCGGCGTGCTCGGTCACCAGGCGCATGCCCTTGCCGCCGCCACCGGCGGACGGCTTGAGCAGCACCGGAAAACCGACCTCACCGGCGGCCTCGATCAGGTCCTCATCCGTCAGCCCTGGTTCGCTGCGGCCGGGCACCACCGGGACCCCGGCGGCGGACACGGTCTGCTTGGCCCGGATCTTGTCGCCCATCGCCTCGATCGCGGCGGGCGGCGGGCCGACGAAGACCAGTCCGGCCTGCGCGCAGGCGGTGGCGAAGGCGGTGTTCTCGGCCAGGAAGCCATAACCGGGGTGCACGGCTTGGGCGCCGGTTTCCCTGGCGGCGTTGATGATCCGCTCGATGGACAGGTAGCTGTCCCGCGCGGCGGCCGGGCCGATACGCACGGCCACGTCGGCCTCGCGCACGTGCCGGGCCTGGGCGTCGGCGTCGCTGTAGACCGCGACCGAGCGAATGCCCATGCGCCGCAACGTGTCGATCACCCGGACCGCGATCTCGCCGCGGTTGGCGACCAGGACGGTGTCGAACATGGTCAACTGCCTCACATTCGGAAAACGCCGTAGCCCACAGGCTCGATCGGCGCGTTGGCGGCGGCGGAGAGGGCGAGTCCGAGCACGGTGCGGGTGTCGGCGGGGTCGATCACGCCGTCGTCCCAGAGCCGGGCGGTCGAGTAGTAGGGGTGGCCCTGATCCTCGTACTGGGCGCGGATCGGGTCCTTGAACGCCTGCTCGTCCGCGGCAGGCCAGTCCTGGCCCTTGGCCTCGAACTGGTCCCGGCGCACGGTAGCCAGCACCGAGGCGGCCTGTTCGCCGCCCATCACCGAGATCCGCGCGTTCGGCCACATCCACAGGAACCGGGGCGAGTAGGCCCGGCCGCACATCGAGTAGTTGCCGGCGCCGAACGAACCGCCGATGATCATGGTGAACTTGGGCACCCGCGCACAGGCCACCGCGGTGACCATTTTGGCGCCGTGCTTGGCGATGCCGCCCGCCTCGTACTCGCGGCCGACCATGAACCCGGAGATGTTCTGCAGGAACACCAAGGGCGTCTGCCGCTGGTCGCAGAGCTGGATGAAGTGCGCGCCCTTGACCGCGGACTCGCCGAAGAGGATGCCGTTGTTGGCCACGATGCCCACCGGGTGGCCATGGATCCGGGCGAACCCGGTGACCAGGGTCTGCCCGTACTCCCGCTTGAACTCGTGGAACCTGCTGCCGTCGACGATCCGGGAGATCACCTCGCGGACGTCGTACGGGGTGCGGCTGTCCACCGGCACCACGCCGTACAGCTCGGCGGGATCGGCCAGTGGCTCCTCGCTCGGCTCGATCCGCCACGGCTTGGGCTGACGCGGGCCGAGAGTGTCCACAATGGACCGGACGATCTGCAGCGCGTGCGCGTCGTCCTCGGCCAGGTGGTCGGTGACCCCGGAGGTACGCGAGTGCAGGTCGCCGCCGCCCAGTTCCTCGGCGGTGACCACCTCGCCGGTGGCCGCCTTCACCAGCGGCGGGCCGCCGAGGAAGATCGTGCCCTGGTTGCGCACGATCACCGCTTCATCGCTCATCGCGGGCACGTAGGCGCCACCAGCGGTGCAAGAGCCGAGCACGGCGGCGAGCTGCGGGATGCCGCGGGCGGACATGGTGGCCTGGTTGTAGAAGATCCGGCCGAAGTGCTCGCGGTCCGGGAAGACCTCGTCCTGGCGGGGCAGGAACGCGCCGCCGGAGTCGACCAGGTACACGCAGGGCAGGTTGTTGTGCAGCGCCACTTCCTGGGCGCGCAGGTGCTTCTTGACCGTCATCGGGTAGTAGGTGCCGCCCTTGACGGTGGCGTCATTGGCCACGATCACGCATTCGCGCCCGGAGACCCGGCCGACGCCGGTGATGATCCCGGCCGCGGGGGCCTCGCCGTCGTACATGCCGTGCGCGGCCAGCGGGGACAGCTCCAGGAACGGCGAACCGGGGTCGACCAGCGCGTCCACCCGGTCCCTCGGCAGCAGTTTGCCGCGTTCGACGTGCCGCTGCCGGGCCCGCTCCGGACCGCCCTGGCGGGCCTGGGACAGCTGGTCGCGCAGGTCGGCGGACAGCGCGGTGTGCTCCTCGACGGCGCGCTTGAAGCTCTCCGCCGTCGGGTCGGCAGCGCTGCGCAGGACATCCATGGCGCCCGGACTCTCCTCGTTGAAAGTTAACGGCCGTTAACACGGTCTCCCATGATGTTAACGCTCGCTAACCTCCGGCGCTAGTATGACCCCCATGACGTCGAGCGCAGCCACCCGGCAGAGTGGGCCGACCCGTCGCGAACAACTGCTGGCCGCGGCCGCCGAACTCTTCGCCCGGCACGGCTTCCACGGCGTCGGCATCGACGACATCGGCTCGGCGGTCGGCATCAGCGGCCCAGGCGTGTACCGGCATTTCCGCAGCAAGGACGCCATGCTCGGCGAGATGCTGCTGGACATCAGCCAGAAGCTCCTCGACGGCGGCGGGGCCAGGGTCGCCGCCGCGCCGGACCCGGAGTCCGCGCTCAACGCCCTGATCGGCTGGCAGCTGGACTTCGCCCTGGACAACCGCGCGCTGATCACCGTGCACGAGCGCAACCTGGGCAACCTGGCCGACGCCGACCGCCGCCAGGTCCGCGCCCTGCAACGCCGCTACGTCGAGGTCTGGGTGCGGGTGATCATGCAGGCGGTGCCCGGCCTCGACAACGAACCGGCCGCCCGCGCCGCCGCGCACGCGGTCTTCGGCCTGCTCAACTCCACCCCGCACAGCGCGCACCTGGACCGGGCCGCGATGGCCGGGTTGCTGCGCCGAATGGCACTGGCTGCCATCACCAGCCCCGGTGCTCTTTCCGGCGAGTGAGCTGAATCGCTATTCGCGCTGTAACGCACGCTGTCCGAAATGAGCGCAAACGTTGTTCCCTGCTCCATTTGGGAAAAAACGCATGAGCGCCGTCACAACCGTTTGACCGCAATCGTTGCGGATTCCTAGCTTTCGAGCCGTGAGAAATTCCGTACTCGTCCGCACCCTGACCGCCGCCGCTCTTGGTCTGGGTCTGCTCATCCCCGGCGCGGCCGCCGCCACCGCGGCGCCCGCCCCCGCCGCCACCGCGGTTTCCATTGTCGGCCTGCCTATCGCCCCCGCACTGCGGCCGGGCGTCGAATCCAAGACCTGGAAGGTCGCCGACTACATCAAGGCCTGGGAGACCTACCACGGCCGCCCGATGACCGCCGACGAACGAGAGAACCTCGCCCGCGGCTGCATTGGCGTCACCGTGGTCAACCTGGAACGCGGCGATGTCGGCAACCCGCCGCTCGGCCTGTCCTTCGGCGCTTTTGGCAAGGCCCGCGAGGTCCAGGCCGCGCTCAACGAGATCATCAAATCCCGGCCGAGTGCCGCCCAGTACGCCGCCGCGGTGCGTAGCCACCCGCTGCTGAGCAAGCTGGAGAACGTGCAGCGCGCACTGCCGGCCGACCTGGACACCGGCGAGCTGACCGCGGCCATCTTCTCCAAGCGGTTCTACTCGAAGCAGAACCCGAACTGGACCGATGAGTTCGCCGAGAAGATGTACCGGCCGAATGCCCGCGGTCAGGTCGACATGAACAGCTACCGTTATGTCGCCCGCTCCGGATATGTCAACTTCGACTACGGCTGGTACGACGAGAACACCAAGAACTGGTGGCACGCGAACCACGCCGAACCGGGCATGAAGGTCTTTCAGAGCACTTTCGACTACTATTCACGCGATCTGCTCGATTTCGACCGCCAGGTGTTCACCGTGGCATTCGCGAAGAAGGTCTGATGAACCTCGCCGACCAGGCCGGGAAACCCGTCCGCCTCCGCGGTACCGCCGGTAACGCGCACGCCGGCGCAGTTCTCCTCCGCGACGGAGAGCCCCCGGTGTATGTGGCCGGACTGGCCGACTGGGGCCTGGCCACCGGGCTGACCGTGGAGGTGACCGGGGTGCTGGAGGTCCAGCAGGCCACCGGGACCGCCGACCCGGCCGGACGGATCAGCCACGGCCTGGCCGGCGAAGTGCTCCAGCTCCGCGACGCGGACTGGCGCCCGGTCCCGGTCCCCCCGGCCCGGTGACCGGCGGCGGGCGGGCGACGCGCAGGGGCGCCGCCCGCCCGCCTTCAGTCCGGGTCAACGTCGTTGTTCGACCCGGACCCAGTCCACCTCGGTGCGGATCACGCCGTCCCGCACTCTGTCCACACTGGACTGTGGCAGCCCCCAGTACGGCTGGGTGACCTTGTTGTGCCCGGCCGGGTAGGCGCCGCCGAGCGCGAAGTTCAGGATCACGTACTGGTTCTGGTCGAAGACCCACTGCCCGCGCACGGACTCCACGAAGTTGCGGGTGGTGCGGTGGTACTCCCGGCCGTCCAGGAAGAACGCGATGTACTGCGGGGTCCACTCGGCCGAGTAGACGTGCCACTGGTCCGCGCTGCCGCCGCCTGGGAAGTACTCGGTCTTGCCGATGTTGCCGTCGGCGGAGTAACCCGGACCGTGCAGCGCGGCGCTGACCCAGTCGCGGTAGCCGATGTTCTCCAGGATGTCGGTCTCACCACTGGCCGGCCAGCCCACGTTCGGATCGTCCACAGTGGACCCGAGCAGCCAGAACGCGGGCCAGTAGCCGTCACCCACCGGCATCCGCACCCTGGCACTGACCCGGCCGTAGGTGAAGTCGTGCTTGGTGTTGGTGTCGATCCGGCCCGAGGTGAAGTCGAACTTGCCGCCGTTGGGCGTGGTGAACCCGGGCTTCCACTTGGCGGTCAGCTCCAGCAGCCCGTTGCGGACCGAGATGTTCTCCGGTGCGTCCACATAGGCCTGTGCCTCGCCGTTGACCGGGTTGAAGGTCGCACCGGTGCGCTGCACCCGCCACTTGTTCCGGTCCAGCGCGCCACCGGTGAAGTCGTCGAAGAAGGTGGTCTGGTAGCTGCCACCGGGATTCGGCGGCGCGTCCGGGTAGCGGGCCGCGCCACTGCCGCCGGTGCCCCACACCTGGAACTCGTAGAGGGAGTACCCGAACTGGGCCAGGTGCGGCGCCGGGTTGTGGAAGGATCGGCGTTCGATGCCACGCATCCGGATGTAGCGCGCGTCGGTGCCGATGGTGACCCGGTCGATCCGGCCGACCGCCTCGCCGGGTGGCTTCACATCGGCCCGCCGGGCCGCCACTTCGCTCGCGGATGGCCGGTAGACCTGCCGCCAGTTCCGGTTGTCCGCCGAGACTTCCAGGGCGTAGTCCACCGCGTAGGCGGCCTGCCAGTACAGCTCGACCCGGTTGATCCGCGCGGACGCGCCCAGGTCGACCCCGAGCCAGCGGTTGGCGTTCCAGTCGCTGGACCAGCGGGTGGCGTCATCGCGCAGGTTCTCCGGGTAGCCGCCGTCCACCGCGAAGGCCGGTGAGTTGCCGGCGTGCTGGTAGTAGTCGCCGAAAACCGGGTGCTGGTAGGCGAGGTTGCGTTCGGTGGCGCTGGCCGGGGCGGGCACGCCACCGCGGACGATCACCGAGAACAGCGAGTAGCCGTAAGGGGTCGCGCGTTCGATGCCGCGCAGCCGGAGGTGCCTGCCGACCACGTCCTGCGGGTAGGTGTGCACGGTCGTGGTGCCGCCGGTGCCCGCGTTCTCGGTGTAGAACGGGCGCCAGTCGCTGCCGTTGCCGGAGACCTCCAGGGCGTAGCGGCGACCGTAGGCGGCCTCCCAAACCAGGTGGACCTGGCTGATCCGGATGCTGGCGCCCAGGTCGATGCGCAGCCAGGCGTCCTCGGCGGCGTTGCTGGACCAGCGGGTGCCGGGGTTGTTGTCGATGGCCTTTGCCGGACCGAAGTCCGGGTTCTCCGACCCGGAGGCGGTGGCCGCGGCCGGGTTGACCGCCAGGGCCGCCGCGGCCCAGTCTTTGTCCCAGCCGGGTTCCGGCGCGGCCCGCGCCGCGGGGCTGAACCCGGCTCCGGCCAGGATGGTGCCGAACAGGGCGGCGACCAGCGGTGCGATGAGCAGTCGTCGCGACAGGGAACGGTGTTGTGCGCGCATGGCGCCACCTCGCAACTTCAGGGAGGGCTGTCAGCTGGCGGCGTGAGAGCGCTCTCTCGGGGTTCACTCTAGAACGATTTACCTCGCTGTCAATCGCCCGTAACGAGGCGACCAACCCGAAGCGTGGGTGCGAGCCCCAGACGCCGTAGATCAAGGCTGCTCCGGTTAGCCCGAACGGCCCCTTGCCCACGGAATCAGCACCAGAGTACGTTCGGGAATTCTTGAGCAGGGGAGGGCTCATGATCTCAGCTTTTCGCAAAAGAGGAAAACAATTTATATACACCGTCAGCACCGTTGCACTGCTGACATCATGCACGGCCGCCCCGACCGAAAACATATCCCGCGGCAGCCTGGCATCTCCGCTCGCTTCCGCTGGCGGTAAACCTGTCGTACAACCTGCCGTGCCAAATCGGGTTGAGCAGAACCGGGGCACGAGTAGCCCACGATCTCGCCATCTCGAAACGCTTCTCCGATCGTTCCTGCACACCGCGACACCTGCGGCAGAGGTGCGGGAGACGGCGGAGACGGCGCGGCAGGTGCTGTCCTCCACCAGGTACAGCGCCGGGGCGTTGATCAGGACCAGCGAGGACCGGTACGGCTCGGTGAGCGTTGAGGTCGACGATCCGTCAATCACCAGCGGCGAGAGCGCCTGTCCGCGGGCGGCGACCCGCTGCGAAACCCGGCGGGTCGACGGCGGGACCGTCGTCATCACCGACAACACCGCCGACAACGGCCTCATTCTGGCCGAGTTCTATCGACCGGACTCGACTCAGCCGATCCGGATCAGAGTCGCCCAGCTGGTGACCAACGCCAATTCCGTGTTCTGGAGCGGCGGCGGACGCGCAGACCGGCCTACTCTGGACGCCGACGGCATCGGCAGGTTGGCCGTGGCACTGAATTCCGCACAATAAATCCAGTCCTCCCATTACCGCTCCCCGGGCAGAACTCTCGGTATCCAGCCCTAGAGAGCGCTCTCAGAAGGCGCTGATCACCGTGGCGAGCCAACCCGGACGCCAGGTCGCGCGTCCTTCCAGCATGCCCACCATGATCAGCCTCCTGCTCGCCGCGGCCACCGCGCTGGCCCCCGCCGCCGCACCGGTCGCCGACCCGGTCAAGCTCACCCAGTTCACCCCCGCCGACCAGGCCGCCGCGCTCGCGCACTGGACCCCGGAGCGCATGCGCGCGGCCGGGCAGGAGTCCGCGGACCGGGCCGAGCGGGTGGCCACGCCGTGGGCCGGGCCGGTGCCCAGGGGGGTGGGGCGGTTGTTCATCACCGAGCGGCCGGGGCCGGAGACCTGGTGCACGGCCACCGCGGTGGCCAAGGACGTGGTGCTGACCGCGGCGCACTGCGTGTGGCCGGGCTTCACCCGCTGGGAGGAGCCGATCGAGGCCCGCGACATCGTGTTCGCGCCCGGGTACGACCAGGGGCGCACACCGCTGGGTGTGTTCGCGGCCAAGGCTTTCCTCATCCAGCAGACCTACCCCAAGGAGTCCAGCCCGGACGTGGCCATGGTCGTGCTGGCCCCGCGCGACGGGCGGCACGTGGGCGACCTCGCTGGCACTCAGCGGCTGAGCTTCACCCCGCCCGCGTCCCTGCAGACCACGATCCTGGGTTACCCGGGCTCGAAGGCGGGGCTGGGCGAGCGGTTGTTCCGCTGTGCGGTCACCGCGAAGCCGGCCGGCCGGTGGAACACCCCGTGCGATATGGCGGGCGGGTCCAGTGGCGGGCCGTGGTTCACCGGGTTCGATCCGCGCACCGGGCTGGGCACGATCTACTCGGTGACCAGCAAGGGCGCCATGGAGGTGGACGAGAGCACCGGCGAGGTCTACACCAAGGAACTGGAGGGCACGACGCTCTCCGCCGCCGACCGGGTGCTGCTGACCCGCGCGGAGCAGGTGAGCTGATCAGGCGGGCACCCGGTAGCGGCGCAGCGCGGTGAGCACCGCCTGCACCGCGGGCCTGCCGCGGCTGCTCTCCCGGTTCAGCGCCACGATGTCCCGGCCCGCGTCCTCGGCGTCGATGGCCACCGTGACCACCTCGGACCAGTGGCTCAGGTCGGCGATCGCGGGCACGCAGGCCACCCCGTGCCCGGCGGTGACGAAGGCGGCCAGCACCGCGTAGTCGCCGGTGCGGTGCCGGATGTCCGGGGTGAACCCGGCCCGGCGGCACAGCGCGGGCACCAGGCGGCCGAAGTAGCTGCCCGGTTCGCCGGAGATCCACTGCTCGCCTGCCAGTTCGGCGATCGGCACCACGCCGGCGCGCCGGGCCAGCCGGTGGGTGACCGGCAGCACCAGGCGGACCGGGTCGTGGAAGAGGATCTCGGCGTGCGTGCCCGGCGGCACCAGCACCGGCGCGCTGTCGTAGGAGGAGATCACCGCCAGATCCAGCTCACCCGCGGGCACCGCGGCCAGCGCGTGCTCGGTGCTGACGTGCCATGCCTCCACCCGCAGCCGGGGGTGTTCGGCGTGCAGGTCGGTGAGCACGCTGGGCAGCACGCTGCTCGCGATGGTCTGCACCGCGCCGAGCCGGATCACCCCCGAGGGCGAGCCGTGCGCCCGCTCGGCCACGGTGCCCGCCTCCTCCAGTTCGCGCAGCACCCGCTCGGCGTGCCCGGCCAGCATCAGCCCGGCCTCGGTGAACCGCAGCGTGCGGCCGACCTTCTCGGTGAGCGCGACCCCGGCGGCGCGTTGCAGCGCGGCGAGCTGGTGGCTGGCCGCGGACCGGCTCAGGTGCAGCGCCTCGGCCGCGGCGGTCAGCGTGCCCCGGTTGCGCAGTTCGTGCAGCAGGCGCAGGGCCGACAGGGACAGCATTGGTGCACTGTATCGAACGATGTCCGGTCAAATGTTGAGCTTGTGTGCCACGGTGGCACCGGGTCTGCTGAGCAGGTGACCCTCCCCTACCCGTCCGGCACGATCCTCAGCGACACCCGCGCGCACCTGCGCAAGCTGGACGAGGCCCGCCGCCACATCCGCCACCGCCACGCCGCGGGCCTGCCGCTGCACAACCTCAGCGGGCTGGAACGCCGGATCGACCTGCCCGAGGTGGATCCGTGGATCCTGGACGACGAGTGGTCCGGCGCGCTCTACGCCGAGCCACTGCACGAGCTGGGCCTGGAACACCTCGGCGGACAGTCCGGCCGGGACGACATCCTGGTCACCAACCGGCTCACCGCGGCGCTGTACGCGGCCATGCAGGTCACCGTGCGGCCAGGGGACACGGTGGTGGGCGTCTCCCCCACCTATAGCCACCCCGCGGTGACCAGAGCGGTCCGCGACGCGGGCGGCCTGCTGGTCGAGACCACCGTGGCCGGACTGGCGGAAACCCTTGCCGCGCAACAGAACGTCTCCGTGGTGGCGCTCACCCGGCTGGCCGTCACCTACGACGCCCTGGCCACCGGGGACCTGCGCCGGGTGGTCGAACTGGCGCACGCGCACGGCGCCCTGGTCGTGGTCGACGACGCGGGCGGCGCCCGGGTCGGCCCCGCCGTGCTGGACCAGCCCCGCACCCTGGAGTTCGGCGCGGACCTGGGCGCGACCGGCCTGGACAAGTACGGCGTCGGCGGTCCCCGGGTCGGTCTGCTCGGCGGCCGCACCGACCTGGTCGCGCTGGCCCGCGCCCGCGCGTTCGAACTCGGCACCGAATGCCGCCCCGCACTCTACCCCGCGGTCGCCCAGACCCTCCAGGACTACCGCCCGCAACGCGTCCGCGACCTGGTCGCGCAGACCCACGAGGTGAGCGCCGCGCTGCGCGACCGCTTGGGCGACTGGGTGGAGCAAACCCCCTTCATCACCCGCCTGCCCGGCGCGGCCGTCCAGGCCGAACTCGCCCGCCGCGAACCCATCGCCCCCATTGCCCCCATCGAGGCCACCGCGGCGCTGGCCATGACCCTGCTGCGCGACCACGGCCTGCTCACCGTGCACTTCGCCGGGATGCCGCCCGGCACCGACGCGCTGCTGATCAAGTTCCTGCCGCCGGAGACCATCGCGCTGCTGGGTGGGCCCGCCGCCTTCGCCGCCGCGGTGGACGACGCCCTGGACCAGGCCGCGGCCGCGGTCACCGACCTCGCCACCACCCGGGCCCTGCTGCACGGCCCGTGACCCGGCCGTTGTCGGTGCCCGGTCGTACTGTGCTTGGCATGTGCCGCAACATCACCACGCTCCGTGGCCTGGAACCCTCCGCGACGCCGGAGGAGATCGAGGCCGCCGCCCGCCAGTACGTGCGCAAGATCAGCGGCGTGCAGTCGCTCTCCGACGCCACCCGCGAGGCGTTCGAGCGCGCGGTGGCCGAGGTCACCGAGACCACCACCCGGCTGCTGGCCGAACTCCCGGACCGCAAGGTGCCACCGCCCACGGTGCCGCCGCTGCGCAGGCCGGAGGTCCAGGCCCGCCTGGCCGCGAAAGCCAAGGGGTAGCTAGTTCCTGGCGTTGACGGCGGCGAGCAGGGCGTCCAGCCTGCCGCGGATCCGGGCCGCGGTGAGGTGGTCGAAGTAGTCGCGGGAGCTGACGATCTCACCGTCGCGGACCCGGAGCACGAAGATGCCAGGCAGCGCGAAGGGCTCGCCGGTGTCGGCGACGGTGCCCTGGTACTCGAACTCGGCCACGATGACCTCGGGGTCGGTCGTCTGGTGGATCGTGATGTTGGCCGGTCGCCGCTGCAGTGCCAGGCCGGTGCCGGTGGGCTTGAAGTGTTCGCGCAGCTCGTCGCGGGTACGCAGCGCGGGGGCCCGGCGCGGGTCGAACGGGTGCACGACGTGGGTCTGCTCCGCGTACAGGCCGGGCAGTTCGGCCCACCGCTCCTCGGCGACGCCGTGCACCAGGGCGAGGAAGACCTCTCGCGGGCCACGGGGCTCGACCATGGGATTCTCCTGTCATCGGCGCGGACCCGGCGCTGGACCGGACACTAAACGAAGTCTCGACTCCGAATATATGGAGTGCAGACTTCGGATGTCAACGTGCGGGCGAAGGAGCGATGAGCACACCGGTGGGCAGGCAACAGACCGAGGGCGGCGGGCGCCCGCAGCGCGCCGACGCCCGGACCAACCGCGCCCGGATCCTGGAGATCGCCGACGAGGTCTTCGGCAAGGGCGGCGAGTCCGCGGCGACCGAGGAGGTGGCCCGGCGGGCCGGGGTCGGCATCGCCACCGTCTTCCGGCACTTCCCCACCAAGGCGGCCCTGCTGGAGGCCGTGCTGGTCCGGCGATTCGACCACCTGCGCGAACAGGCCGAGGCCCGGCTCGACGCCCCCGACCCCGGCCAGGCGTTCCTGGACTTGTTCGCGCACCTGGTCGCCGACGCGGCCACCAAGATCGCCATCGCCGAAGCCCTGCTCGACGCCGGTGGCGACGGCGACGGCCCAGCCGCCCAGGCCTCGAACGGCCTGCGCCGCACCATCGGCGTGCTGCTCCAGCGCGCCCAGCGGGCCGGCGCGATCCGCGCGGACGTCGAACTGCCCGAGGTCTACGCCCTGCTGGTCGGCACCTCCCGCGCCGCCGCCCACGCCCACCTCGACGAAGAGGTCAGAACCCGCATGCTGACCATCGTCTTCGCCGGCCTCACACCCCCCTGATCCCCGCCCCACAACAGCCAACGTGCCGTACAACAACGGCCAACACCCGGTACGACAACGGCCAACACGCGCGGAGGGTCAAACCCACCCGCGCGTGTTGGCCGTTTTCGTACGGTGTGTTGGCCGTTGTGGACGGTGTGTTGGCCGTTCTTGTACGGCGGGTTGGGCGTTGTGGTTATTGCATGTGGGCGAACTTTTCGTCTGTGGTGCGGCGGTCTTGCCTGCGCTGCTTGATGTTCTCCACCACCGTGTACAGCGTGGGGACCAGCAGCAGGGTCAGCACCGTGGAGGAGACCAGGCCGCCGATCACCACGATGGCCAGTGGCTGCGAGATGAAGCCACCGCCACCCGTGAGGCCCAGGGCCATCGGGATCAGGGCGAAGATGGTGGCCGCGGCGGTCATCACGATGGGGCGCAGGCGATGTCGCCCGCCCTCGATGACCGCTTCCCGCACGCTCAGCCCGTCGCGCCGGTACTGGTTCATCAGGTCGATCAGCACGATCGCGTTGGTCACCACGATGCCGACCAGCATCAGCATGCCGATCAGCGCCGGGACGCCGAGGGCCTTGCCGGTGATGAGCAGCAGGCCGATCGCGCCGGTGGCCGCGAACGGGATGGAGACCAGCAGGATCAGTGGCTGGATCAGGCTCTGGAAGGTGGCCACCATGATCACGAACACGATGGCGATGGCCACCAGCAGGGCCATGCCCAGGTCGCTGAAGGCCTTCTGCTGTTCGGCGCTGACGCCGCCGATGCTGTAGGCGGCGCCGCCGGGCAGCTTGAGCGCGTCCAGCTTCTGGCGGAGCTGGGTGGTGACCTCGCCCAGGTTCTGGCCGACCGGGGTGGCCTTGACCGTGGCGCTGCGGGAGCCGTTGATCCGCTTGATCTGCACCGGGGCGTCGACCTGCTTGACCTCGGCGACCGAGTCCAGCCGCACCGGGCCGCCCGCGGTGATCAGCGGGTATGCCTTGATCTGGTTGAGGTTCTCCGGGGCCAGGCCGCCGGAGAGCAGCACGTCCTGGCGCTTGCCCTCCACCGAGATCTGGCCGACGGTGGCGCCGCGGAAGGCCTGCGCCAGCAGCTGGCCGACGGCCTGGTCGCTCAGGCCGAGCTTGCCCGCGGCCTCCCGGTTGAGGGTGATCTGCACCCGCGGCGCGCTGTCGCCCAGGTCGCTGGCCACGTCGGTGACGCCGCTGATGCTCTGCACCGTCTCGGTGACCTTGTCCGCCGCGGTGCGCAGCGCGGCCGGGTCGGAGGCCTCGACGTTGACCTCCAGGTTGCTCGCGCCCAGGCCGCCGCCACCGCCGCCCGCGCCGACGGTGATGTCACCGGCGTCGCTCAGGGCCTTGGTGCGCTCGCGGAGCCTGGCCTCCACCTTGGGGGTGTCCACGCCGTCGTTGAGCGTGACCGAGTAGCTGGCCGAGTTGCTGCCGCCGCCCCCGCCGAAGGCCGCGAACCCGCCTGCCGAGCCCACGTTGACCTGGTAGGTCTTGACCTCGGGGGTGTCCTTGAGGACGTCCTCGACCTTCTTGGCCGCGGCGTCGGTGGCCTGCAGGCTGCTGCCGATGGGCAGTTTCTGTTGCAGCGCGATGGTGTTCTGGCCGGAGGAGTCCAGGAAGTTGGTCTGCAGCTGCGGGACCAGGGCCAGGGTGCCGCCGAAGACCAGCAGCGCGGCGATCACGGTGAGCCAGCGGCGGCGGGTGACCCAGCGCAGGATCGGCACGTACATCCGCTGCATCAGGCCGCGGCGTTCCTTCTCCACCTGCGCGCGCAGCACCTCGCGCGCCTCCTCCTCGTCCTCGGGCAGCACGGCCGGCTTGAGGAACCAGTAGGCCAGCACCGGGATGATGGTCAGCGCGACCAGCAGCGAGGCCAGCAGGGCGACCGTGACGGTGAGCGCGAACGGGGCGAACAGCTCGCCGACCATGCCGCCGACCACCGCGATCGGCAGGAACACCGCGACCGTGGTCAGCGTGGAGGAGGTGACCGCGCCTGCGACCTCGCGCACGCCGTCGAGCACCGCCTCGCGTTTCTCCTCGCCGTAGCCCAGATGTCGTTTGATGTTCTCCAGCACCACGATCGAGTCGTCCACCACCCGGCCGACCGCGATGGTGAGCGCGCCAAGGGTGAGCATGTTCAGCGACAGGTCGCCGGTCCACAGCACGATCAGCGCGATCACCAGGGACAGCGGGATGGAGACCGCGGTGACCAGGGTGGACCGGATGGACAGCAGGAAGATCAGGATGATGATGACGGCGAAGCCGAGGCCGAGCGCGCCCTCGGTGGTCAGGCCCTCCACCGATTTCTCCACGAACGGCGCCTGGTCGAAGACCACGTCCAGCTTGGCGTTGCCGCCGACCGCCTCGGCCAAGCTGCCGAGCTTGTCCCGCACCGCGTGCGAGACGTCCACCGCGTTGCCGTCCGGGGCCAGGGTGACCGAGATGCCCAGGCTCTGCTTGCCGTTGGTGCGGGTCAGCGAGGTGGCGGGGGACTCGGTCTCCTTGATCACCGCGACCTCGCCGAGCTTGGCGGGCTTGGCCGCGCGACTGGCCGCGCCGCCGCCGGTGGCACTCGGGGTGAGGTAGAGGTTCTGCAGGTCCTTCAACGAGCCGAGCTGCTGGCCGACCTGCACCGACAGCGACTTGTCCCCGTTGGTGATCGACCCGGCGGGGATGGAGATGCCGTTGGCACGCAAGGCTTCGGCCACCGCGGTGGGCGCGAGTCCGGCGGCGAGCAGTTTGGCGTTGTCCGGGGTGATGGTGACGATTTGCTTGGGCGCGCCGGTGATCGAGGCCTCCCGCACCCCGGTCAGCCGCTGCAGCTCGGGCACCACGCTGCGATCCAGCTTCTGTGCCAGGTCCTTCAGCTCGCCGTCGGCGGAGGCGGCCAGCACCACCGCGGGCAGACTGTCGGTGGAGCCGACGATCACATCCGGCTCGACGTCCTGCGGCAGCTGCTTGGCGATCCGGTTCAGCGCCTGCTGGATGTCGTTGACCGCGTCGCTGACCACGGTGCCGTACTGGAACTGCACCTGCACGGTGGAGGAGCCCTCGCGCGAGGTGGAGGTGACCTTGTCGACCCCCTTGATCGCGCGCACCGCGTTCTCCACCGGGATGCTGACCTGGTCCTCCACCAGCTCCGGCGAGGAGCCGGGGTAGGCGGCGACCACGGTGGCGGCCGGGAACTCCAGCGAGGGCAGCAGCTCCTGCTTCAGGGACGGGATGGCGAACGCGCCGAAGACGGCCGCGACTATCGCGATCAACGCGACCAGCGCCCGGTTCGCGAGGCTCAGCCTGGCCAGCGAAGTCATGCTCGTCTCCTGAGTTGGTTATTCAGCCTGACGCTAATAGTCTGCCTCATCCGAAGGGTCTATGAGGTGTGGGGCTGTTAACGTCCGGTACCCGCAATACGAACGTTGCATGCGGAGTCCGAGGAGCAGAGTTGCCGGAGGAGTTGCCAGCGGATCGGTCGGAGATGATCGAGTCGCTGATGAACGCCCAGCGGGAGCTGCGGGCGCTGGCCGCCTCCGACCACGACAACCCGCTGTTCTCGGTCAACCTGACCATGCAGCAGCTGCGGTTACTGCTCGTCATCGCCATCCAGGGTCCCCTGTCCAGCCAGGAGCTGACGCACGCGCTCAAGGTCAGCCCCGCCACCGTGACCGGGCTGGTGGACCGGCTGGTGGCACACGGGTACGTCCTGCGTCGGGATGATCCCAACGACCGGCGGATCCGGCGCATCGAACCCACGAAAGAGGGACAAGAGTTGATCGCCCGGCTGGAGGACGCGGGAGCCACCCACTTCCGCGGCCTGCTGGACCGGCTCGACGCCGAGGACCTGGTGGCGCTGGACCGGGTCATTCGCCGGCTGGTGGAACTGGCCCGCGAGGAGAAGGGAGACCGAAGGTGAACCTGGCGGAACAGCTGTTCCTGCTGGCCTGCGACCCGGAGAAGCAGCGGGTGCCGGAGCGGGACAAGCTGGGCTACGTGCTGCGCGCGGCCGCGCTGAGCGAGCTGGTGCTGCGCGGCTGCCTGGCCGATGTCGACGACCGGCCGGCCGCCGGTTCGGCCAAGCCGACCCGCGATCAGCTGCTGGACGAGGTGCTCGCCGAGATCAGCCGGGACAAGCCGCGGAAGTGGCGGTACTGGGTGCGCAAGAACCACACCTCGATCGTGCGTGAGGTGCAGGCCGCGCTGGCCCGCGCCGGGGCGATCTCGGTGCGTCAGCGGCGGATCCTGGGCCTGTTCCCCAGCCACGTCGTCACGGTGCACGATCCGGTCGCCAGGGCGATGGCGGTGCAGCGGGTGCGCGCGGCGGTCACCGGCACGGGCGCGCTGCCGCCCGCGGACGCGGCACTGGCCGCGCTGGCCGCCACCGGGGAGCTGAAGGGCCTGCTCACCGCGCGGGAACGCAAGGCGAGCAAGCAGCGGATCCAGGAGCTGCTGGACGGCTGCGGACCGGCCGGTCCCGCGCTGCGCAAGGCGATCTCGGACCTCAAGGCCGCGACCTCCGCGGCCACCTCGGGCGGCGGCGGCTAGGTGGAGATCACGCTGCTGGGCCCGGTCCGGGCCTTCGGCGCGGACGGCGCACCGGTGGCGCTCGGCGGCACCCGGCCACGCATGCTGCTGGGCAGGCTCGCGCTCGCCGCGGGCAAAACGGTCGCCGCGGACGCGCTGATCGAGGACATCTGGGGCGCGGAACCGCTGACCGGGGCGGCGAACACCCTGCACGCGCTGGTACACCGGCTGCGGCGGGCACTGCCCAGCGCCGGGCTGGTGGAGTCCTCGCCGGTGGGCTACCGGCTCGCACTGCCCACCGACAGTGTCGACGTGCACCGGTTCGAGGCCCTGGCCGCCCGTGGCAGGCGCGAACTCGCGGCTGGCGAGGCCGGACCGGCCGCGGCCACCCTGGCCGACGCGCTCGCGCTCTGGCACGGCGAGGCCCTGGCCGACGTGCGCGCGGCCCCGTACGCCGAGAGCGCCGCGACCCGGCTGGCCGAACTGCGGACCGCGGCCAGCGAAGATCGCTTCGACGCGGTGCTGCGGCTGGGGCGGCAGGCCGAGGTGCTGGCCGATCTGGAGGCGGCCCTGGCCGAACATCCGCTGCGGGAACGCCTGGCCGCACTGCGGATGCGGGCGCTGTGCGCGGCCGGTCGCCAGTCCGACGCGCTGGCCGGGTACGAGGAGATCCGGGCCCGGCTCGCGGAGGAACTCGGCGTCGACCCCGGCGCCGAACTGCGCGAGACCCACCTGGCCGTGCTGCGCGGCGAACTCGACCGGCCCCTGTCCCACACCGGAGCAACGCCCGGTCGCCTGCCCGCCCGGCTGACCTCCTTCCTCGGCCGGACCGGCGAGCTGACACTCCTGGCCGAACTCCTGGACACGGCCCGGCTGGTCACCCTCACCGGACCCGGCGGCGTGGGCAAGACCAGGCTCGCCACGGAAGCGGCGGCCGCGCACCGGGCCTATCGCGGCGGCCGGTTGTGGCTGGTCCCCCTGGCCGGGGTGGAGCATCCGGACGGCGTGGCTGGCGCCATCCTCGGCACGCTCAGCACCGGACCGGGGCTGCACACCGGCGCGCCCACCGAACCCCTGGAGCGGGTGGCCGAACTGCTCGGCGGGGACGAGGCCGTGCTGGTGCTGGACAACTGCGAGCACGTGGTGGCCGAGGTCGCCCGGATCGCCCAGCACCTCCTGGAACAACGGCCCCGGCTGCGCATCCTGGCCACCAGCCGGGAATCCCTGGACATCCTCGGCGAGGCACTGTGCCGCCTGGACCCGCTGCCCGTGCCGCCGGAACACGCCCACGACGTAGCCGATTCGCCCGCGGTGCGCCTGTTCCTGGACCGCGCCACCGCCGTCCGGCCCGGCTTCGCCCTCGATCCGTCCACAATGGACTCGATCGCGGAGGTGGTGCGCTGTCTGGACGGCCTGCCGCTGGCCTTGGAACTGGCCGCGGCCCGGCTGCGCTCGATGACCATCGGCCAGATCGCCCGCCGCCTCGACGACCGATTCCGCTTGCTGGACACCGGAAACCGGGCCGCGCTACCCCGGCAGCGCACCCTGCGCGCGGTGATCGAGTGGAGCTGGGACCTGCTCACCGCACGGGAACGGGTCCTGCTCCGGCGGCTCTCGATCTTCCCAGCGCACACCGAGATTGAGGCGGCCGAAGCGATCTGCGCTGACGGGGACAGCCTCGCGCCCGGCGACGTCGGCTACCTGCTCGGCTCCCTGGTGGACAAATCCCTGCTGCAGCAACACGCCGAGGGCTACCGGATGCTGGCCAGCATCCGCGCCTTCGCCGCCGGGGAACTGGCCGCCGAGGGTGAGCGGGAGACCGTCCGGGACCGCTTCACCACCCACTTCGCCGCCCTGGCAGCCACATACGAACCCCTGGCGCGCTCACAGCAGCAGCCCGCCGTGCTGGCCGGGATCGCCGCCGAGTACGACAACCTGGTCTTCGCCCTGCGCTCGGCCCTGGACAGCCGGGACGGCGCGGCCACCGCGCGCCTGCTCAGCCTGCTGCACTGGTACTGGTACGCCGCCCGTTACGACGCCCGCACCGAATCCTTCCTCGCCGAAGCACTCACCCTGGGCGCCGCACTGCCCGCCGACGCCAGAGCCGCCTACACCGCCATCGACGCGCTGATCGGCCAGAACTCCCCCACCACCGACCCGGACCGGGTGCGCGCGCTGCTCGCCGACTGCACGCACACCGGCGCCTACCAGCGCTATCCACTGCTGCTGACCGCCACCCTGCCCGTCGCCCAGCACCTGGGTCTGCACGAGCTGGTGGCCGCCGAGCTGGCCGTGGTGCGCGGCGGAGCCGATCCCTGGGCCAAGGCCTGCGTGTCCATCCTGGCGGGCAGCATCGCCGGGGATCGCGGGGACTGGACCGAGGTGGCCGCCGCCAGGACGCGGGCGGCCGAGCAGTTCGCCGGGACCGGGGACCGGCTGTGGACCGCGGTGTCGCTGGCCGCGCTGGCCGAGGTGCACGGCGTGGCGGGCGATCACGCCGCGGCCGTGGCCGGGCTGGCGCGGGCCATCGCGCTGACCGCCGGGCTCGGCTCCCAGGACGAGGTCTCCTACCGGGTCGGCCTGGCCGCCCAGCGCGCCCGCACCGGCGACCTGGCCGCCGCGGCCAGGGAACTGGACACGGCCGAGCACCTGACCAGGGCGCGCGGACTCGGCTACATGGAGATCGAGGTGCTGCGCGGCCGCGCCGAGATCCACCGCCGCACCGGCGAGTACGCACAGTCGGCGCTGGCCCTGGACCGGCTGGCGGAACTGGTGGGGCAGTTGAGCATCGGGCAGCCGGAACGCCTCCTTGCCCCTGGCCGGATGGCGTTGCTGCTGAGCACCGGCGAGATCACCGCCGCCCGCGCGCTGCTGCCGACCGTGCTCACCGTCGCCCTGGCCAACAACGAGCCCGCCCCGGCCGCCCAGCAGCTGGCCTGGCTGCGCTGCCGGGAAGGCGATCTTCCCGGCGCGGCCACCGCCTTGGGGCTGAGCCAGGTCCTGCGCGGCGCCTTCGACCAGGGCGACCCCGAACTACGCGACCTGGTCACCACACTCACCGACCGCCTCGGCGAGTCCGGCTACGCCACGGCCTACCGCGCGGGTGCCGGGCTGCCCCGGCCCGACGCCCTGCGTGAGCTGGCCTTACCCGGCCGGTCAGCCGCTGTCAGCACGCTATAAGCCGCCTGTCATCGCCGCCGCGCACTGTTGGCCACAGCAAGCCAACGGTGAGAGGAAACGAGATGACCGAGTTCGAGAGCCCCGGCCGGGACAACGTTCGGGCGGCCATGGACACCGCGGTGCGGGACCTGGGGGCGCCCAGCGTCGCGGTCCGGATCCAGGACGAGAACGGCACCTGGTTCGGCTCCGCCGGCCTGGCCGACACCGTCACCGGCGCGCCGCGGGTGCCGGAGGAGCGGCTGCACACCGGCAGCATCTCCAAGGCGTTCACCGCGGCCACCGTGCTGCGCCTGGAGGCCGAGGGCAAGCTGGACCTCGAGGACACCGTGCAGGACTGGCTGCCGGGTGTGCTGGACGGCAGCGAGTACGACGGTTCCAAGATCACCATCCGGCACCTGCTGAGCAACTCCAGCGGCCTGTTCGCCACCGGCATGGCCCTGGAGTTCCAGCGCCGGGTCACCATCCGCTCCGCCTTCGACGCGCATCGCTTCGAGGTGTGGCCGCCGGCGGAGGTGCTCAGGGTCGCCCTGTCCCAGCCGCCGGTCGGCGCGCCGGGTGAGCGGTTCTGGTACTCCAACGGCGGTTTCGCCTTCGCCGCGGCGATCGTGGAGAAGGCCACCGGCAACAGCTTCGAGTCCGAGGTGCACCGGACTGTGATCGCGCCACTCGGCCTGCGGCACACCTTCGCCCGGCACCGCGAGGAGACCGGGTACCGAGGCAGGCACCCGCGCGCCTACGCGAAGATCTTCCTCAAGGAGGGGGTGCGGCCGGAGGACGTACGGCCGGACAACTGGCCGGACCTGATGGAGGACCCGAGCCTGCCACCGCTGGATGTCACCGAGGCCAACACCTCGTGGGGCTGGGGCGCGGCCAACGTGGTGTCCACGCTGGACGAGCTGATCGTGTTCTTCAACGCGATGATCACCGGCAGCCTGCTGCCCGAGCGGCAGCACCGGGAGCTGTGGACCACGATCCCCACCGCGGGCTCGCACTGGATCGCCAACACCGCCTACGGCCTCGGCCTGTACGAGCTGACCCTGTCCAACGGCCTGAAGCTGCGCGGCAGCGGCGGGCAGAGCTTCGGCACCTGCACCCTGGTGCTGGGCACGCCGGACGGCAAGCACACGATCGCCGTGCACACCAACAACGACTGGGCGCCCTTCCCGGTCCTGGACAAGATCATCGAGGCCGAGTTCGGCGCCTCGGGCTTCGTCCTGGACATCTGACCCGGCCCCGCCCAAGCTCGCCACCGGCGAGTTGGGCCAACTGGTACGCCAAGTTTGCCCAAGCGGGCGTACCAGTTGGCCCAAGTGGTGCGGGTGGGCGCTAGCGGCCGAGCTTCTTGTCCAGGCCCGCGCGGCGCAGGGCGTCGGCCATCGCGCCGCCCATGCCGCCGCCGGAGCCGCCGGAGCCGCCTGAACCGCCGCCGTCGCGCCGGTTGCCACCGCCGCCGCCCTGGCGCTGACCGCCGCCGGAGCCGCCGCGCTGACCGCCACCGCCGCCGCGGTTGCCGCCGCCCTGGGGACGGCCGCCGCCGCGCTGGCCACCGGCCTCGCGCGGGTTGCCGCCGCCGCTCTTCTCCGGCTCGTCCTCCAGCCGCAGGGTGAGCGAGATGCGCTTGCGGGCCGCGTCGACCTCGAGGACCTTGACCCGGACGATGTCGCCGGACTTGACCACGTCGCGCGGGTCCTTGACGAAGGTGTGCGACATGGCCGAGACGTGCACCAGGCCGTCCTGGTGCACGCCGACGTCGACGAAGGCGCCGAACGCGGCCACGTTGGTGACCTGGCCTTCCAGGATCATGCCGGGCTGGAGGTCGCCGAGCTTCTCCACGCCCTCCTTGAACACCGCGGTCTGGAAGGCCGGGCGCGGGTCGCGGCCGGGCTTGTCCAGCTCCCTGAGAATGTCGGTGACGGTGGGCAGGCCGACGGTGTCGTCGACGAAGTCCTTGGGCTGCAAGGAGGTCAGCACCCGGGTGTTGCCGAGCAGTTCCTTCAGTTCCAGCTTGGCCGCGCCCGCGATCTTGCGCACCACCGGGTAGGACTCGGGGTGCACGCTGGAGGAGTCCAGGGGGTCCTCGCCGTCGGGGATGCGCAGGAAGCCCGCGCACTGCTCGAAGGCCTTGGGGCCCAGGCGAGCGACCTTCTTGAGCTGGCCGCGGGAGTTGAACGGCCCGTGCTCGTCCCGGTGCAGCACGATGTTCTCGGCCAGGCCCTCGCCGATGCCGGAGACCCTGGTCAGCAGCGGGGCGGAGGCGGTGTTGACGTCAACGCCGACGGCGTTCACGCAGTCCTCGACCACCGCGTCCAGCGAGCGGGACAGCTTCACCTCGGACAGGTCGTGCTGGTACTGGCCGACGCCGATGGACTTCGGGTCGATCTTGACCAGTTCGGCCAGGGGATCCTGCAGGCGGCGGGCGATGGAGACCGCGCCGCGGATGGACACGTCCAGCTCGGGCAGTTCCGCGGAGGCGTAGGCGGAGGCCGAGTACACCGACGCGCCCGCCTCGGACACGGTGGTCTTGGTGAGCTTGAGCTGCGGGAACTGCTTGATCAGGTCCCCGGCGAGCTTGTCGGTCTCCCGGGAGGCGGTGCCGTTGCCGATGGCGATCAGCTCGACCTTGTGCTTGTCCGCGAGCCGGGCCAGCACGGCCAGGGATTCGTCCCAGCGCTGCTGCGGCACGTGCGGGTAGATGGTGGCGTGCTCGACCACCTTGCCGGTGGCGTCGACCACCGCGACCTTGACGCCGGTGCGGAAACCGGGGTCCAGGCCCATGGTGGCGCGGGTGCCTGCGGGCGCGGCGAGCAGCAGGTCGCGCAGGTTGGCCGCGAACACCCGGACGGCCTCGTCCTCGGCGGCCTGGCGCAGTCGCATCCGCAGGTCGATGCCCAGGTGCACCAGGATCTTGGTGCGCCAGGCCCAGCGCACGGTGTCGGTGAGCCACTTGTCCGCGGCCCGGCCCTTGTCCTCCACGCCGAAGCGGGCGGCGATGGCGATCTCGAACCGGCTCGGCCCGGTGGGGGCGTCCTCGGCGAGTTCCTCCGGCTCCAGGGTGAGGTCGAGGACCTCTTCCTTCTCGCCGCGGAACATGGCCAGGATGCGGTGCGAGGGCAGTTTGGTGAACGGCTCGGCGAAGTCGAAGTAGTCGGCGAACTTGGCGCCGTCGGTCTCCTTGCCCTCGCGCACCTTGGCCAGCACCCGGCCGCGGCCCCACATGTCCTCGCGCAGTGAGCCGATCAGGTCGGCGTCCTCGCCGAAGCGCTCGACCAGGATGGCGCGGGCGCCGTCCAGCGCGGCCTGCACGTCGGCCACGCCCTTGTCGGCGTCGACGAAGACCGCGGCGGCGGCCTTGGGGTCGGTCTCCGGGTTGTCCAGCAGGCCGTCGGCCAGGGGTTCCAGTCCGGCTTCGCGGGCGATCATGGCCTTGGTGCGGCGCTTGGGCTTGTACGGGAGGTAGATGTCCTCCAGCCGGGCCTTGGAGTCCGCGGCGAGGATCTGGGCTTCCAGGGCTTCGTCCAGCTTGCCCTGACCGCGCACGGATTCGAGCACGGCCGCGCGCCGTTCCTCCAGTTCACGCAGGTAACGCAACCGCTCTTCGAGCGTGCGCAGCTGCGTGTCGTCGAGCATGCCGGTCGCTTCCTTGCGGTACCGGGCGATGAACGGCACGGTGGATCCGCCGTCGAGCAGCTCGACCGCCGATCGCACCTGCCCTTCCCGCACACCGATTTCCTCGGCGATCCGCTGATGAATCGAGGTGGTCACAGGGGACAGCCTGCCTGACGACGGATCCGGGCGGCACAACTACCCCCCGTGACGTGCCGGCGGGGCTCAGTCCAGCACGCCACCGTGCCGCCAGTAGCCGGAGAAGTAGATCCGCCGCTTGTCGAAGCCACGGGCGTTGACCAGATGCCGCCGCACCTGCTTGACCAGCGTGGATTCCCCGGCGATCCAGGCATACGGCTGACCGTCTGGCAGGTCCGCGGCGGCCACCGCGGCCAGTAGCGCCGCACCCACTTCCGCACCTGCTTCGCGCGGCAACCAGGTGATCTCGACGTCGCCGAGGGTGTTCAGCGGGCGCATGTCGCCGGGGTCGGGCACCTCGGCGAAGACCACCGCGCGTTCGCCGGGGCCGAGTGAGTCCACAATGGACATCAGCGCGGGCAGCGCGGTCTCATCACCGGCGAGCAGCCGGTAGTCGGTGTCGGCGGGCGGGTGGAATTCGTTGCCCAGCACCGGGAAATGCCGTGCGTCCGGGCCGCAGACGGCCGCGTGGTCGCCCACGGTGGCACGCAGTGCCCAGGCCGAGGCGGGGCCGGTGTCGCCGTGCAGCACGAACTCGATGTCGATCTCGGCGCGCTCGGGGTCGTGCCGCCGGATCGTGTAGGAGCGCATGGGCGGGCGGACCGCGGGGTCGAGGTCGAGGTACTCCTCGTACCAGTCGCCGCCGGCGGGCAGCTGGAAGTCGGCGCGCTCGGGGCGGGGGAAGAAGACCTTGCACCGCTGGTCGTTGCCGCCACTGGCGAAGCCGGTGAGTTCCGGTCCGCCGAAGGTGACCAGCCGGACACTGGGCGAGAGCTGGACGACACGGCGTACCACCACCTGGAAGATGGTGTACGGGCGAACCGCGGAACGCCCCAGGGCCTCAGTGCTCACAGAACCCCCACTAAGTTGCTTAGCCTAACCTTACCAAGATCACCTGTGTGGGGACAGTGCCAGCGGGATCGGTAGAATTTGACGACATGCAGTGGCGACGTGGCGGGTGGGAACGGGAAGCACCGCCCACCCAGGTGAATCCCGTGCTGACCGATCCGACCAAGCGGTCAGCCACCCGGAAGATGGCCGCGCCCAAGGTGGCGAACCCACTGGCCTACGACCTGGACTTCGGCGCCGCCAGCGCCCGCTGGCTGCTGCTGGCCGGCGCGCTGTTCGGACTGGCCACGGTGGCCTGCGCGGCGGTGATCGCCAACGGCGACGCCAAGGGCACCACCTGGGTGGCGCAGCTGATCTTCGCCGCGCTGTTCCTCTGGAGCGTGTTCAGCATCCGCGGCACCCTGCGCGGCCGGGGCGTGATCGCCACCGGGGACGCGCTGTCCTGGCGCAGCGACGGCTCGGTGCACCGGATCCCCTGGTCGGAGATTGGCGCGATCGGCGTGGGCACCCTGCCCTGGTTCAACCACGCCAGCCTGGTGCACCCGGAACAGCGCGAGGCCCTGGAGATCTTCCCGGCCGATCCGTCCTTCCCGGCCCGCAACCCGGCCCTGGACCGGTGGCGGGTGGAGGAGGAACCGCCCATGCCGGGCATGCCGGGCACTCGGTACCGGTTCCCGTTCCCGCCGTTCACCCGGCTGCCCAAGCGGATCGAGCAGGCGGTGCAGGAGATCCAGCCCAAGCGGTGGCACGGCCGCTACCCCAGGACGCACGCCTAGGCACAATCCAGTGAACATCGCCCGCGAGCCCGTACCCCGGGCACGCGGGCGTTCTACTGTCGGAGGTAGCTGATCTTCGTTTCCCTCCTCACGCAAGGTGGTGACGAACGGTGTACCTGGACAGTCGGGCCCTGGACGCGGCCGGGGTCGAGAACAAGGTCCTGCGCGAGTCCTACGAGTTCTGCCGCCGGTTGCTGATCACCATGGACGGCCGGTCCCTGTGGGCGGCCAACCTGCTCTTCCCACCGCACAAGCGACCGCACGTGTGCGCCGTCTACGGCCTGGCCCGCTACGCCGACCAGATCGTGGACAGCGGCGATCCACGACATCGGGCCGAGGAGTTCGAGACCTGGGCCGCCCGGCTGCTGGCCGATCTGCGTTCCGGGGTCGGCGGTGACCCGATCGGCCGAGCGCTGGGGCACACCATGCGCACCTGGGGCATAGCCCTGACTGATATCGAGAACTTCCTCGACGGCCTGCGCACCGACCTGATCGTCTCCGAATACCCCACCTACGCCGACCTGGACCGCTACCTGGACCTGGTCAACGGTTCGCTGGCCCGGCTGATCCTGCCGATCATGGAGCCGGTGGACCCGAGGGCCGAGCAGCACACGGTGGCCACCAGCAAAGCCGCCCAGCTCACCAACTTCATCCGGGACATCGGCAAGGACCACCGCCGCCTCGGCCGCTGCTACCTGCCCCTGGAGGACCTGGAGCGCTTCGGCGTGCCCCGGTCGGACCTGGGTGAGCGCAGCACCAGCCCGGCCCTGCGCGAGCTGGTCCGCTTCCAGATCGCCCGCGCCAGGGAGATGTGGGCGCTGGGCGCGGCCGGGGTGGACTACCTGCCGCCGAGCAGCAGACCGGCCTCCCGGCTGGCCACCGCGCTGTATTCGGGCATCCTGGATGAGATCGAACGTCGTGACCACGAGGTCCTGGACACCAGGGCCCGGGTCAGCACCCGGCGCAAGGCCGCGCTGGTGCTGCGCGAGTACCTGCCCGCGCCGCGGCCGCTGGCCGCCTAGGTCCTGGACAGGGCCAGTTCACACGTCGTGGTGAACCGCTCCGGCGCGGGGTTGCCGGGCCGGAGCGGTCCCCCAAGGGTCGAAGGCATGGATCATGCTGGACTTTCCCGTCCGTCCATCCCGCTCGTCATCACCACCGCCCTGCTGCTCCTGGGCACACCGGCCCTGGCGCACCCGGCCGACGCCGACATCACCTGTACCGCGGCGGCCGTGGCCGGCACGTCCACCGGCCTCACCATGGCCGGGCCGGCCAAGTTCGAGATCACCGTGGCGCCGACCACCGCGGGCTGCACCGACAAACGCAAGGACATCGCCCCTGGCGGCCGGATCACCGGCGCGCTGATCACCGTGCCCACCCCGGGCACCGGCCGGGGCAACTGCGGCGAGCTGGACGTGAAGGTCTCCGCGCGGCTGGCCTGGATCCACGCCGACGGCAGCCCTGGCGCGGCCACCGAACTGGACGCCGAGCTGACCCTGCGCGGCACCGAGCTGAGCGCGGAGGCGGAGGTCTCCGGCGGCGAGCTGGCCGGGTACCGGGTCAGCGGCGATCTGGCCAACCGCTCGCAACTGCAGGAACACCTCACCGCGGCCTGCGCCACCGAGGCGGGCGCCGCTTCGGCCACCGCGTTGCTGACCCTGGGCTTCAGCAACAAGCCGTGGGGTCGCTAATCCAGTGATCGGACCCGCAACCGCAGCCCACCCTTGGGGCGCATCGCGGTCAGGGTGACCGGCCGGACCGGTCTGGTGGGCGGGTCCAGTTCGGCCCGTTGCAGCAGCCGGTCCAGCAGCACGGTCAGCTCCAGCATGGCGAAGCTGGCGCCGATGCAGCGGTGCACGCCACCGCCGAAGGGCAGGAACTCGTGCGGCCCCGGCTTGCGGAAGCCGGGGCGGTCCGGGTCCCAGCGGTCCGGGTCGAAGCGGAGCGGGTCCGGGTACAGCTCGGGCAGCCGGTGGGTGACGTAGGGGCTGAGCACGACCAGGCCGTCGGCGGGGATCCGCTGACCGGCGAAGTCGAAGGCGCGCACCGGTTTGCGGGCGCTGATCACCGCGGGCGGGTACAGCCGCAACGCCTCGGTGACCGCCCACTCCCGGTAGCCGGCCTCGGTCCTGGCCCGGGCCCAGGCCGCGGGGTTCCTGGCCAGTTCGAGGATCACCCAGGCCATGGCGGCGCTGGTGGTCTCGTAACCTGCGGCGATCAGGCTGATCACCTGGTCGACGATCTCGGTCTCGGTCAGCGTCGAGCCGTCCTCGTCCCTGGCCGCGACCAGCATGGCCAGCACGTCCCCGGCCTCGGTGTCCTGGCCGCGGCGGGCGATCTCGCCGCGGACCCGGTCGGCGACCTCGGCCCTGGCCCTGGCCGCGCGCCGCCGGGCTGGCAGGTCGAGTTGCTGGATCATCGGCGGGCGTTCCACCAGGGACAGGCCGATCTGCAGCAGCCTGCCCAGTTCGGGTTCGTCGGCGGCCAGGTGCGGGCCGAACAGGGCCTGGATGGTGCTGCGCCGGACCACGGTGCGGAAGGCCTGGTAGACGTCGACGAGCTGGCCGGGCCGCCAGGTGTCGAGTTCGGCGTCGGCGTTGGCCCGCATCAGCTCGGCGTGCCCCTGCACCTGCCGGTGGTGGAAGGCGGGCTGGACCAGGCGCCGTCTGCGCCGGTGCGGTTCGCCGTCGCTGACGATCAGGCCGGTATCCCCGCTGACCGGGATCAGCACCTTGAACGCTTCCCGCCAGCGGAACATCGCGGAGTTGGCGAAGACGAACCGGTTGGCTTCCGGCCCCAGCAGATAGGTCAGCCGCAGCGGCGCGCCGACCTTGGTCACCTGTCCGTTGTCCCGGTGCAGGCGGGTCAGCTCGCGGTGCGGGTCGCGCCACATGGCCAGCAGGTGCCTGATCACCAGGTCACCACCTGGCGCACGGCCTCGCCACTGGCCAGCCGGTCGAAGCCGGTGTTGATCTCGTCCAGGGTGAGCCGGTGGCTGAGCAGCCGGTGCACCGGCAGGCGGCCCGCGGCGTGCAGGGCGATGAAGCGCGGGATGTCCCTGGCCGGCACGCTGGAGCCGAGGTAGCTGCCGCGCAGGGTGCGTTCCTCGGCGACCAGGCTGAGTGCGGGCAGGGTGAGCCGGTGGTCGGGGTGCGGCAGGCCGACGGTGACCGTGGTGCCGCCGGGGCGGGTGGCCGCGTAGGCCTGTTCGAGGACGCGCACGCTGCCGGTGGTGTCGATGACCTTGTCCGCGCCGCCGCCGGTCAGCTCCCGCACCGCGGCGACCGCGTCCGGCCCACCGGCCACGGTGTCACTGGCGCCCAGTTCGGCGGCGAGGGTGCGCTTGTTCTCCACCAGGTCGACCGCGACCAGTTGTCCGGCCCCGGCCACCAGCGCGCCGAGTACCGCGGCCAGTCCGACCCCGCCGAGTCCGAACACCGCGACCCGCTCCCCCGGCTCGATCCGCGCCGAGTGGATCGCCGCTCCCGCGCCGGTGAGCACCGCGCAGCCGAACAACGCGGCCGTCTCGAACGGCAGTTCCTTGGGCACCAGCACGGCTGACCGGGCCGAGACCACGGTGTATTCGGCGAAGGCGGACACGCCGAGGTGGTGGAACGGCTGTTCCCCGCTCGGGTCCCGCCACCGCCGGGCCCCGCTGAGCAGGTGCCCGCCCCGGTTGGCCACCGCCCCCGGTTCGCACAACGCGGGCCTGCCGCCCAGGCAGCGTTCGCAGTAGCCACAGACGGGCACGAAGGACAGCACGATGTGATCACCCGGCGAGAACCCGGCGGTCTCCGGCCCGACCTCGACGACCTCACCGGCCGCCTCGTGCCCGAGCACCATGGGCACCGGTCGCGGCCGGGAGCCGTTGATCACCGAGAGGTCGGAGTGGCACAGCCCGGCGGCACCGACCCGGACCAGCAGCTCACCGGGCCCTGGCCCGTCCAGCCCCAGCTCGACGACCTCCAGGGGCCGGGATTCCGCGTACGGCCCGGCGGCCCCGATCTCCCGCAACACCGCGGCCCGAACCCGATCGACTCCACTCATCTGCCCTCCCGGCAACGGCCACAACGACGAACACACCGTCCCACTTGGCCACACTGGGACGGCGAGTTGGGCCAAGTCGTACGCCGAATTGGCCCAAGTGGGCGGTCACGGGCGGCAGAGCTTCGCCAGGGCTGGGCGCAGCGGGGCGGTGATCTCGGCGGGGCGGCGGGTGTGGCGGTCGACGAAGACGTGGGTGAAGGCGCCCTCGGCGGCCGGGGTGTCCGCGCCGGGGGCGAACAGGCCGATCTCGTAGCGCACGCTGGAGCGGCCCAGGTGGGCCACCCGCAACCCCGCTTCCACCGGGTCCGGGAAGGCCAGTGGCGCGCGGAACTCGCAGCTGGACTGCACGCACAGGCCGATGTCCGGGCCGCCGTGGATGTCCAGGCCGCCCTCGGCGATCAGGTAGGTGTTGATCGCGGTGTCCATGAAGGCGTAGTAGACGACGTTGTTCACGTGCCCGTAGACGTCGTTGTCGCCCCACCGGGTGGGGATGGTCAGCCACCGCACGTATCCGTCGCGCATGCGCCCAGTTTGCCCTGCGGTCCGGCCGGTCGTTATCGTGCGTCTGCATTGGATCGACGTCTTGTTGGGGGATGACAATGATTGTGCTCGGTATCCTGCTGATCTTCCAGGGTTTTGGCGGCGCGCTGGCGCCGGTGCTCTGGGGCGGCAATCTGGGGCTCATGCACCTGATCGACCTGCCGATGTGGTCGCGCTACGCGATCGGCGTGATCGGGGTGGCCTGCCTGCTCATGGGCCTGAACAAGCGCAAGGCAGTCAACTGATCAAGTAAAGAACCTTGCCGAAGTCGGTGGGCGGGGCTACCGTGTCAGCACCGCCACCGATGTAATCCTTTGACCCTCCACTGCGCGTGAAAAATGCATTTCCGTGTACATGCATAGTGTTTACCAAATTTATACCGAAAACCGGTGAACATCCCACCTATGGAGTTCAGCCATTTAGCGGCCGATCCCCATAAACATTTACGCTAGCCTATCCCAGACGCTCTCCCACATATAGCGTAGCATTGGGAAGGACCCCTATGTTCCGTATGATGGCTGCTGTCGGCGCGGCATTTGCGTTAATGACTTCGTTTACCCCTGCGGCATTTGCCGACGAGTCCGTGCCTCCGCCCACCGCGAAAATCACCATCGATCTGCTCACGGTGAACGGGTCGGGCTGCCCGCTCGGCACGGCCGCAGTGGCCGTCTCCCAGGACAACACTGCGTTCACCGTCACCTACAGCGAGTACCTCGCGCAGGTAGGTGTCGGCTCCAAGCCGACCGACATGCGCAAGAACTGCCAACTGAACATGCGAGTCAACGTGCCCTCCGGGTTCACCTACGCCATCGCGCAGGCGGACTATCGCGGGTACGCCAACCTCGCGGCCGGTGCCAAGGGCATCGAGCGGGCCAACTACTACTTCCAGGGAATGTCGCCGACGGCCTTTATCAACCACAACTACAACGGGCCGTACGACGACAACTGGCAGTCGACGGACAAGGTCGACGTCGCCTCCCTGGTCTACGCCCCCTGCGGTGAAAAACGCAACTTCAACATCAATACCGAGCTGCGCGTGGACAAGGGCACCTCGAATCCCTTGACCACGACCAGCTTCATGGCGATGGACTCCACCGATGGGGCCATCAACACCACGTATCACTTCGCCTGGCAGAAGTGCCCGAAGTGGACCTGGCCGTGGTGAGTGCACCCTGACCGTTCTGCTCCCTGCGCAGCGCACGGCGACACCTCGGGTCGCCGTGCGCTTGCCTGGGTCCGCCGGCTATTCGAACCAGGTGCCAGGGGCCCAGGTGCGGCCATCCCACACCTTGCGCTCGGCCGCGCCCGGATCGGCCACCGCCCGGCGCTGCTCGTCGAAGATCCAGGTGGCCCGCTCGGTCTCGGTGTAGCCGGGCCATTCCGGCTGATCCGGCAGCTGGGGCGAGCCGGTGCGTGCGAAGGCGGCCCAGCGCGCGTGCATCTCCGCGGACAGCCCGGCCGCGGCTGAATCCGCGCTCAGCGGACTGCCCCGGCGTTCGGCGCCGTGCGCCCAGACGTAGGGCATCTCGGTCCCGTGCGCGGCGGCCAGCATCGGGGAGAGCCAGGGCGCGGCCGCGTCGAAGCGGAACCGCCACACCGGCGCGTGCCTGCTCTGCGCGTCCAGCAACCGCACGGTGGGCACGCCGTAGCGCTCGTCGGTCATCACCGCGGCGTTGACCTCCCTGGTGGAGGCGGCAGGCCGGTTGGCCCGATAGGCCGCAAGCACCTCCTGCGCGCCGGTCTCGCCGAAGGCGGCGGCCAGCACCCGCGGCGCGCAGTCGCCCGCCCACGGGTCCAGCGCCAGGTACAGCGCGGACTCCTCGGCGTTGCTGCCTGCCAGCAGCGGCACCCCGGCGGCCGAGCCGTCCGCGATCCGGCGCACCGGCACCTCGGGCAGCACCGAGCCGTCCACGGTCGGCCGCCACACCCACAGGCCGCGGCCGAACGGGCTCAGCTCGGTCTGCGCGGCCAGTAGTTCGGCGGCGGGCACCTGGCTGACCCGGTTGGCCGGCACCCCGAGCAGGCCCAGCAGCCGGGCGGCGAGGGCGGCGCTGACCTCCTCGGCGGCCACGTGGTCCCCGCCGCCGCTCTGCGAGATCACCCGGTGGAACAGCCCGGTCGCGGCCGGGGCGGCCATCAGGTTGGCCACGCTCTTGGCGCCCGCGGAGTTGCCCGCGATGGTCACCCGGCCCGGGTCGCCGCCGAACGCGGCGATGTTGTCCCACACCCAGCGCAACGCGGCGATCTGGTCCAGCAGCCCGCCGTTGGCCGCGTGCGGGTGGGTCTCGCCGAGGTTGAGGAAACCGAAGGCGCCCAGCCGGTAGTTGAGGGTGACCACGACCAGGTTGTCCCGGCGGGCGAAGGTGTCGCCGTCGCCGACGTTCTCCGGCCCGGCCCCGACCACGTACCCGCCGCCGTGCAGCCACACCAGCACCGGGTGCGGCCCTGGGGTCACCGGCGCGCACACGTTGAGGTACAGGCAGTTCTCGCTGATCCGGCTGGGCTCGTCCATGGCGGCCGGGGTCGGCACCGGCACCGGGGCCGGCATCGCGGGCAGCACCGGCTGCATGGCGCGGGCGGCGAAACGGCGGGCGCCGCGCACCCCGGTCCAGGCCTGCACGGGTCGCGGCGGGCGGTGCCGCAGTTCGCCCAGCGGCGGTTCGGCATAGGGCAGGCCGCGCCAGGCCAGCACGCCGTCGAGGTCCAGGCCGCGGACGGTGCCGGTGGCGGTGTCGACGACGGTGCGGTCAGTGCTCACTGTGTTCCCCTCGCCGGTGGGCCAGTGCCTGATCAGGGCGGGCCGGGCTGGAGGCGCGCACCACCAGCTCGGGTCGCAGCCTGGCGGACTCGGCCGAGCCGCCGTCGAGCTGGTCCAGCAGCCGGGCCACCGCGGTCCGGCCCATCTCCCGCATCGGCGAGCGCACCGTGGTCAGCGGCACGGTCAGCGCGGAGACCATCGGGATGTCGTTGAAGCCGACCAGCGCGAAGTCCTCGCCGATCCGGCGGCCGTGATCACGCAGCGCGCCCATCGCGCCGATCGCGGCCTCGTCGTTGACCGCGAACGCCGCGGTCACCGGGCGACCGGTGCGCAGCACCCGGTCCATGGCCACGTACCCGCCCGCCGAGTCGTAGCCGCTGTGCGCGATCAGCTCCCCTGGCACCGGGCGGCCCGCCTCGGCGCAGGCGCGGCGGAAGCCGGTGGTGCGGTCGGCGCAGGTGCTGGCGTAGGGCTGACCGGCCAGCACCGCGATCTCGGTGTGCCCGCCGTCCAGGAGATGCCGGGCGGCCAGCGCGCCACCGGCTTCGTCGTCGCAGGTCACCGCAGGGTGGTTCGCGCAGCGGCGGCTGACCAGCACGAACGGCGAGTTGTCCTGTGCCAGCCGGTCCAGTCCCTCGTCGTCGAGCCGGGCGTCGCCCACGATCAGCCCGTCCACCCGGGAGGACAGCAGCGCGGCGAGTGCGGACTCGTGCTGCTCGGCGGAGTCGTGCGTGTTGGTCACGAAGGTCCGGTAGCCGCGGGAGAGCGCGGCCTCCTGGATGCCCTCGTAGATCGCGGCCAGCACGTAGTCGGTCAGCGTCGGCACCAGCACCCCCAGGATCCGGGTGCGCTGGGTGCGCAGACTGGCCGCGTACTCGTTGCGGATGTAGCCAAGCCGGTCCGCCGCCGCCCGCACCCGCGCCTCGGTGTCCGCGGTGACCTGGGCGGTGCCGTTGAGCACCCGCGCCACGGTCGAGATGTGCAGTCCGGTGGCCTCGGCCACTGCCCGCAGGGTCGCCCGCGCCACAAGCACCTCCTAGCCCGCCACGACCAGCCTAGTGGTCAGCCGCGCCGCCATGAGGAAGCCTTCCGCCGCCAGGTCCCCCTTGGCGCCCTCGGCCTCCCGGACCAGGCCGCCGACGCGGTCACCCACCCCAAGTGTTGGCCGTTATGGACGGCGTGTTGGCCGTTATGGACGCCGAGTTGGCCGTTGTGGACAGGTAGTTGGCCGAAGTGGTACATCGGGCTGACCGAAACGCCAGGCCGAGCGGCCGCAGGCTGGGGTCGGCTCGGGGCGGCCCGGCGATACACCGTCCCACTCGGGCCACTTGGGCCAACTGGCACGCCCACTTTGGCCAAACCGGCGTACCAGTTGGCCCAACTCGGCGTACGGGAACGGCCAACACACCGTCCACAACGGCCAACTCGCCGTCCACTTCGGCCAACACGCCGTACGAGAACGGCCAACACTCGGGTGGGTGGACTAAGCACCACATTGACCTGGGGGTTCTGGATCTGTTCCCATGGAGACGAACGTTCGCGCGAACGTTCGTGTTGCGGGATCCAGGAGGTGGGCGATGGGCAGGCTTGTGGTGATCGCGACCGGGGGCACCATCTCCAGCACGCCGACCGAGGCGGGGCTGGCCGCCGCGTTGCCGGGTGGGGCCGTGCTGGACGCGCTGCCCTCGCCGCAGCCGGTGCCGGTGGAGGTCGTCGACCTGTGCACCGTGGACAGCTCCGCGCTCACCCTTGACCAGCAGCTCGGTCTGTTGCGGCAGGTGCGGGCGACGCTGGCCGATCCGCAGGTGCGCGGGATCGTGGTCACCCACGGCACCGACACCATGGAGGAGACCGCGTTCCTGCTCGACCTGCACCACGACGACCCTCGACCGGTGGTCTTCACCGGCTCGCAGCGCCCGCTCGGCGACCCGGGCTCGGACGCCCCCGGCAACCTGGCCGACGCCTTCGCGGTGGCCCGCCAGGCCCGGGGTCACGGGGTGCTGATCGCCTTCGGCGGCAAGATCCACGCCGCCCGGGGCACGGTCAAGCACCACACCCTCAACCCGGACGCCTACCAGGACCCCAGCGCCGCCCCGGTCGGCCACCTCATCGGCGGCGAGGTGCTGCTCCAGGCCCCCGCGCCGCGCCCGGCCGCTCTGCCGATCCCGACCCTGACCGAGTCCCCGCGGGTGGACATCCTGACCCATCACACCGGCGGCGACGCGGTGCTGCTGCGGGCCGCGGTGGCCGCGGGCGCGCGCGGGCTGGTGCTGGTCGGCGCGGGTGCGGGCAACGTCAACCCGGAGGTGGTCGAGGCGGTTCGCGCAGCCACCGCGGCCGGGGTGCTGGTCGCGGTGACCTCGCGGACCGCGGCCGGTCCGGTGCTGCCGATCTACACCTCGGCCACCGAGCTGACCAGGGCGGGCGCGGTGCTCACCGGCACCCTGCGCGCAGCCCAGGCCCGGATCGCGGTGCTCAGCGCGTTGCTGGCCGGTCAGCCGGAGCGGCTGTCAGAGCTGCTGGACTGCTGAGCACGGTCCCACCGAACAACACCGCCGCGACCCGCCGGGTATGGGCGATATCGGTGAGCGGATTGTCTTCCAGCACAACAAGATCCGCGATCCGACCGGGTGCCACCGCGCCGAAGCGGTCGGTGACGCCCAGGAACCGGGCCGGGTCCAGGGTGGCCGCGCGCAGGGCCGCCGCGGGGCTGAGTCCGGCGCGCACCAGCAGGGCCAGCTCGTCGTGCAGGCTGAATCCGGGCACGAAGGTGTCGCTGCCGGCCAGCAGCGGCACTCCGGCCCGGTGCAGTTCGCCGGTCACCTCCAGGTAGCGCTCGAACAGCCGGGACTCGCGCGCCGGATCGGGTGACCGCCACTCCGCGGCCCGCGCCCAGCCCTGCCGCAGCACGGGTTCGATGTGCGGCAGGTACGGCTGGAGCGCGAACTCCTCGGTGCCCATGGTCGCCTTGGCCTGGTGCACGGCCAGGGTCGGCACCTGCCAGGTTCCGTTGGCCAGGAAGGAATCCCGCAGTTCGGCCAGCCGGGCCGGATCGGTGGTCTCGGCCGCGCGGTGGGTGAGTTCGGACAGCCGCCCGAACATGCCTGCCGGATCACCCGCGTCCAGTCCGGCGAATCCGGCGGTCAGCTCCTCGCACTCGCTGGACGCCCCGACCAGCACCCCGTCCAGGTGCTCGATGCTGCGTTGCGCCGCCGCCAGCACCGGCACCTCGAACGGCACGTGCCCGGCGACGTCGATCCCGGCCAGCGCCGCCTCGGCCAGCAGCGCGAAGTAGGCCTCCCTCGGCAGCTGCGAGTACGCCTTGAGGAACTCGGCCCGCTCGGCGACACAGGTGGCCACCGCCGCCCGCGCCTGCGCCGGTGTGGTCACCGCGATCGAGCCCGGTCTGCTGGGCCGTGGGCCGTCGATGATCCGGCTGCCGAAGACCATCCGCGGCCCGAAGAACTCGCCTGCCGCCAGCCGTCGCCGCCAGTCCGCGTGCACCGGCGCCCCGGCCATCTGCCGCACCCCGGTGACGCCGTTGCCGAGGAAGGCGGGCAGGTATGCCTCGTCGAAGCCGTGCACGTGCATATCCCACAGGCCCGGGATCAGGAATCGGCCGCGCGCGTCCAGCACGGTCACCCCGGCCGGGGCCTCGAACCGTCCGACCGCGGTGATGCGATCGCCGTCGACCAGCACGTTCCGGCCGGTCACGACCTTGCCCTTGGCCACGTCCACGACGGTGGCCCCGAAAATGAAAACGGACCCGCTCGCGACGGGTCCGGCCAGTTCAGGCGACTTTCTGGATTCTGTCACCCCTCTCAGGATAACCCGGGGTAGTCGCCGCCCGTGGGCTTTTGCCGGGACTCAGGCCGCGCCGCCGGGCGGGGCCGCGGAGGTCCCGTTGGTCACCGCGTTGCTGGTGGGCGGCGCCACGCTGGAGGTGACGGGTGGCGGCGTTGTGCTGGTCGGCGGCTTGCTGCTGGTCGGCGGGGTGGACGAACTCGGCGCGGTGGTCGAGCTGGGCGCGGTGGTCGAGGATTCGCCGGTGGTGCTGGTGGGGCTGCTGCTCGGCAGGGTGGAGCCCGGCGGCGGCAGGGTGCGGCTGCTGCGGCTGGTCGGGCTGGTGGTGTCCTGCGGCGCGTTGATCGGCTGCTGTCCACCGGGACCGGTGGGGCCGGTGGGGTTGTCGTTGGTGCGCGGCATCAGGATCAGCGTGGCCGCGACCGCGCCGCCCGCCAGCACCGCGGCCCCTGCGGCCATCGCGGCCTTGCCCCGCTTGCGCTGCCACCACGGCGTGCCCGCCGCGGCCGCAGGCACGATCCGGGTGATCGCGGTGCGGGTCGGGTCGGCCCGGCTGACCCGCGCGGTGACCAGGGCCGAGGTGGCGTCCACATCGGTGTCGGTGGTGTGCGCGATCAGCCGCAGCGAGTGCTCGAACTCCTCGGCGCTGAGCCGGTCGCCGGGTTCCTTGCGGAGCATGGCCTCCAGCACCGGGGCCAGCGCACCGGCCAGCACCATCGGGTCCGGTTCCTCGGTGAGCACCGCGGTCAGGGTGGGCAGCACGCCGGTGCGGTCGAACGGGGCCTTGCCCTCCACCGCGGCGTAGAGGGTGGCGGCCAGCGCCCACAGGTCCGAGGCCGGGCCGAAGGGCAGGCCGCGGGCGCGTTCCGGCGCGATGTAGCCGGGGGCGCCGACCAGCACGCCGGAGACGGTCAGCGAGGAGTCGCCGTCGACCGAGGCGATGCCGAAGTCGGTGAGCACGGCCCGGTCGTCCGGGCAGACCAGCACGTTGCCGGGCTTGACGTCGCGGTGCAGGATGCCGTGCTCGTGCGCGGCCCGCAGCGCGCCCAGGATCTGCTCGCCGATGGCGGCGACCCGGCGCGGGGACATCGGGCCGTCATCGTCGATGACCTTGGACAGCGCCCGGTTCTCGACCTTCTCCATGACGATCCAGGGCCTGCCGTCCTCGGTGATCACGTCGAAGACGGTGACCACGTTGGGGTGGCTGATCCGGGCCGCGGCGCGCGCCTCCCGCTGGGTGCGTTCGCACAGCGAGGCTTTCTCCTCCTCGCTGGCCCAGGTCGGCGCGAGCACCTCCTTGATCGCCACCGCGCGGTGCAGCACCTCGTCGTTGGCGGCCCAGACCGCGCCCATGCCGCCCCGCCCGATCAGCTCGCCCAGGCGGTATCGCCCGCCGAGCAGATCAGGTCGCGATTCCCCCGCGGAGGTCGGCGTCGTCATGTCCATCCAATTCCACAACCAGGCGCCGCCCACACCGGGCACGGCGTCTTCCGTCCGCAAACCCTAGTCGTTCGCAGCGGGTGGGGTAGTGGCGTTGCTCCCACTGCTGCCACGGACCGCGTCCCACTGGGCCATCGCGGCCAGCATGCCCAGCGGATCCACAGTGGACAGGCCGGGTTCCAGTTCGCGGTATGCCTGGTACATGTTCGGCGCCACCCGCTCGGACTCGCCCAGTCCCGCGTACTCCCCCAGATCCGCGGCCAGGGCCGCCTCCATCCAGGACAGCCCCTTGCCGTGCCCTTCCCGCGCGAGTTCGCGGATGTGCCGCCAGTAACCCTGTACCGCGCGCACCCCGTCGCAGTCGGTGACCGGCCCGTGACCAGGCACAATGTACTCCGGCGAGAGAGCGATCAGCTCGTCGCAGGCCCGCAGCCAGTTGTCGATCGGCCCCGCCCACATGATCGGCGCGCCGCCGATGAACAGCAGGTCCCCGGTGAAGAGCACGCCCGCGTCCGGCACCCAGGCCACCGCGTCGCCACCGGTGTGCGCCGGGCCGAGATTGCGCAGTCGAACCTCCCGCCCGCCAACGGAGAGCGTCAGCCCCTCATCGAAGGTGACATCGGGATTGCGCTGGGTGATCCCGCCGAACTCGTACTTGCCGAAGGCCCGCTGGATCCAGTCCGCCAGCACCGGTCCCAGTCCCTCGGCCGCGGCGGGCGAGAGCAGCGCGGCCATCACCTCCGGCGGGGCGTCGTGCGCCATCTCGTGCGCGGTCTCGGTCACCGCGTGGATGCGCACCTCGGGCGCGAGCAGTTCGTTGCCGTAGCAGTGATCCCCGTTGGCGTGCGTGTTCAGCGCGACGGTGATCGGGTGTTCGGCGGTGACCGGGGCCATCGCGGCCAGCATGGTCCGGGTGAGGTTGAGGTCATAGAGGGTGTCCACCAGCAGCGACTCGCCGTCGCCGCTGATCAGGCCGGCGTTGCTCAGGCCCCAGCTGCCGTCGGGGGCCAGCCAGGCCCGCACGCCGGGGGCGATCTCGTGCAGTCCCGTGGTGTAGGGGATCTCAGCGGCTGCGCTCACCGGGTGATCTTCTCAGGCGAGCGGCGGAGGCGAGCAGGCCGTCCGCCCAGTGGACAGTGGGCTGCGCCGACCGGCACCGGCCCCGACCGATCGGTCGGTTCAGGCGTCGGCGGCGCAGCGGAAGCCGATGTGGTGGTGACCGGCGAAGGGGTCCCTGGAGTAGCCGTCGCGGTCGGTGGCGCGCAGGTTCGCGGCGCGCTCGTCGTGCGAGCTGCCCCTGGTGATCCGCGGCTTCTGGGACTGGAGGTCCTCCCGGCCGTCGTTGGCGACGTAGGGGTAGGGGCGGTCCAGGGAGCTGGTCCACTCGTAGAGGTTGCCTGCCAGGTCCTGCACGCCCTCCGGGGTGGCGCCTGCGGGGTGGGCGGTGACCGGGCTAGTCTCGTCGTAGGCCTTGCCGTACTGGGCGCGGGTGGCATCCGGCGCGGCGTTGCCCCACGGGTAGGTGCGGCCCTCGGCGCCCCTGGCGGTGGCCTCCCATTCCGCCTCGGTGGGCAGCCGCGCGCCGCGGGCCTGGCAGTACTGCAGCGCACCCCACCAGTAGACCTCGTTCACCGGGTGCTCGGCCACGTTGCCCTCCACGGCGAAGCGGCCGTCCTGGCGCAGCACCCGGGAGTCCTCGTCGGTGTCGTTGGTGGTGAAGACCTCCCGGCCGGACCGGTCGCGCACCGCGTCCCGTTCGAGTCTGCTGACCGGCCCGTTCCACCGGCGCGGGTCGCCGCCGCCCGCGTTGACCAGGTTCCCGACCGATCGGTTGGCCCAGTCCACGAACTGCCGGGTGGTGACCGGGTAGACATCGATGTGGAAGGCGTTGAGGCTGACCCGGTGCGCGGGGCCTTCCTCGTCGGGGCCGTCGTTTCGCCCCAGCGGGTAGGAGCCCGCGGGGATCCGCACCATGCCCTCCGGCCGCTGGCCCGGCGGGAGGGTGGTGACCGAGGAGGGGGTGGCCGGCGCGGGCAGGGCGGGCAGATCGGCCGGGGCCGCCTCGGGGACGGCGCAGCCGGCGGCGGTGAGGACGGCCGCCGCGAGGGCGATTACGCGCAGGTTCCGGTAGTTGCTCATAGTTCGGACCGTACATGTACCTCTAGAACTATTGAAGCGGGGACAGCAGGTCAACAGGTTGCCGACAGGTCGGCGCCGCCCCACTCAACGCCCGCGCCTACCGAACGGTCGGTCAGGACGCGAGCACCTGCTTGCGCCTGCTGGTCGCCAGGTTGACCAGCAGCCCCGCCACGCTCACCCCCGCCGCGAGCGGTCCCAGGCGCGCCGGGGTGAGCTGGTCCTGCAGCAGCCCGCCGAGCGCGCCACCCAGGGCCACGCCCAGGTAGATGGCTGAGTTGTTCAGGCCAAGCAAGACCGCTGACGCGCTCGGCGCGTGTTCGACGAACCGGCTTTGCTGCGGCACCACCGGCAATGACACCGACACGCCCCACAGCACCGCCCAGACCACGGCCGCGACCAGGTTGCCGACGACCAGTGGGCTGAGTGCCAGCAGCACCGCCGCGACGGCCAGGCCCGCGGTGACGACGGCGCGGGGTGGGTGGCGGTCGGCGAGGCGGCCTGCGACGGTGTTGCCGATCATGTTGCCCACGCCCCAGGCCAGCAGGACCACGGTCAGCGCGGTGGCCGAACCGCCGGTGGCGCCGGTCAGCGCGGGGGCGATGTAGGTGTAGAGGACGTGCGTGCCGGCCAGGGTGAGGGTGGTGACGGTGAGCATGGCCAGCACGGTGAGTTCGCGCAGCGGGGCCAGCCGGGCACGCAGCGGGTCGGCGGGCAGGGTGATCGGCGGCAGGGACACGGCCACGCCGATCGCGGCCAGCACGCCGAGACCGGCGACCGCCCACAGCGTGAGCCGCCAGTCCGCGCCGCCGATGAGGGTGCCCGCGGGCAGGCCGAAGGCGATGGCCAGGGTGAGGCCGCCCATCACGGTGGCCAGGGCCCGGCCGCGGCGTTGCGGTGGGGCGATCGCGGCGGCGGCGCTGAAGGCGGCCGCGCCGATCAGGCCTGCGCCGGCCGCGGTGGCGATCCGGGCGAGCAGCACGGTGGTGTAGTCGGGGCCCAGGGCGGTGGCCGCGTTGCCCGCGATGAACACGGCCAGGGCCAGCAGCAGGGCGGCGCGGCGGGTCATCGCGCTGGTCAGGGCGCCCAGGATGGGGGCGGAGACGGCGAAGGCCAGTGCGAAGGCGGTGACCAGCTGGCCGGCCGCGGCCAGGCCCACGTCCAGATCGGTGGCGATCTGGGGCAGCAGGCCGGCGATGATGAAGCCGTCGGTGCCCACCGCGAACATCGCGGTGGCCAGCGGCAGCAGGGATCTCTGGGTGCTCAAGTCCTCACGTCCTTCTCCGGCGGTGCTTGCCCGCTCACCCTCGGCGCGCCCACTTGCCGAGCGCTGTCCGTGCGCTGTCCGGCGGTACTGTGGGCCCGGTGCGGTTCGGGGTGCTGGGTCCACTCGTGGTGTGCAACGCCGAGGACGCGCCGATCCCGGTGCCCGGTCCCGAGGTCCGCGCGTTGCTGGCCGTACTCCTGACCCACGAGGGCGCCTGGGTGCCGGTGCAGACGCTGATCGGCGAGTTGTGGCCGGAGCGGCTGCCCGCGAATCCGGGTAACGCGTTGCAGATCCGGGTGTCCCGGTTGCGGCGGGCCCTGGGTGAGCGGGAGCTGGTGGAGTACCGGGCGAATGCCTACCGGCTGCGCGGGGACTCCGATGCCGTGCTCTTCCAAGGGTTGTTGCGGCGGGCTCGGTCCACTGTGGACCCGTGGCCACGGGTTTCGCTGCTGTCCGAGGCGCTCGGGTTGTGGCGGGGGCCCGCGTTGGCCGAGTTCGGCGCGGAAACCTTTGCCCAGCCGGTGATCCGGCGCTGGCAGGAACTGCGGCTGACCGCGGTGGCCGAACTGGCCGAGGCCCGGCTGGCCCTGGGCGAACCCGGCACCGTGCTGGCGGAACTGGCCGAGTGGGTACACCGTTTTCCCGGGCAGGAACGTCTGCGCGCGGCGCAGCTCCAGGCTCTCTACCAGGCCGGGCGACAGCCCGAAGCCCTGTCCGCCTACGCCGAGTTCCGGGCGCACCTGGCAGCCGAGCAGGGCCTGGATCCGGGGCCGGGGATCGCTGCCCTGCACCAGGCGATCCTGACCCGCGACCCCGCCCTGGACGCCACCCCCGCGCGCCGGCCCGGCAACCTGCCGGCCCCGGTCACCGAGTTGATCGGCCGGGACACCGAGCTGGCCGAAACCGGGAAGGCCCTGGCCGCGGCGCGACTGGTCACGTTGACCGGGCCGGGCGGGGTGGGCAAGACCCGGCTGGCCATCGCCGCCGCGACGCAACTCACCGAGGGCTTCGCGGACGGGGCGTGGCTGGTCGAGCTGGCCGGACTGGGTGGGCCGCACGCCGCGGACGCGCTGGCCGAGGCGGTGATGACGGTGCTGGGCATCCGGGAGAACGCGATGCTCGGCCCGATCCCGGCCAGTGGCGCGCTCGGCCACCGCGACCGGCTGATCGCCTACCTCTCCGGCAAGCAACTGTTGCTGGTGCTGGACAACTGCGAGCACATCGTCACCGAGGTGACCACCCTGGCCGTGGCCCTGCTCTCCGCCGTGCCGGGGCTGCGGATCCTGAGCACCAGCCGCGAACCGCTGTCCACCCCAGGCGAATCCGTGCACCCGGTGCCACCCCTGGACCTGCCAGCGGACCCGGCCGATCCGCACGGCTCGGGCGCGGTCCGGCTGTTCTGCGCCCGAGCCCGCGACGCCGACCCCGGTTTCGCGCTCACCGCCGACAACGCGGCGGCGGTGACCGCGCTGGTCCGCGGCCTGGACGGATTGCCGCTGGCACTGGAACTGGCCGCCGCCCGGGTGCGCGCGCTGGGCGTGCGGGAACTCGCCAACCGCCTGGACGACCGGTTCCGCCTGCTGTCCGCGGGCAACCGGGGCGCGCCCGCCCGGCAGCGCACCCTGCACGCACTGCTGGACTGGAGTTGGGAGCTGCTCACCGAACCCGAACGGGTGGTGCTGCGCCGTCTAGCGGTACTAGACGGGGGCAGTCTCGCGGCGATCGAGGCGATCTGCGGTGACCCGGAGCTTCCGGTGGCCGAGGTGCTGGCACGGCTGGTGGACCGGTCGATGGTGACCGTACTGCCGGGACACCGGCGGTACCGGCTGCTGGAGACTGTGGCCGCCTACGCCCGCGACCGGCTGGCCGAGTCCGGCGAGACGGAAGCATTGCGCCCCAGGCAGTCCCGCTACTACCTGGCCCTGGCCGAGACCACCGCACCCGACCTGCACGGCCCTCGTCAGCACGCGGCACTGTCCGAATTGGACGAGGAACACGGCAACTTCCAGCGCGCCCTGGAGCACGCGGTCCCCGAGGACGCGGTGCGGCTGGTGGATTCCCTTGCCTGGTACTGGATGCTGCGCGGCCGGGTCCGCCAGGCCCAGCGCTGGGCCAGGCACGCGCTCGCCAGCGCCGAGCCCGGAATCATGGCTGCCCGGGTGCGCTGCTGGGCGGCCGGGATCGCGATCGTGGCCGATCCGGATCCGGCCGCGGCCGCCAGCGCCCGCGCGGCGTTGACCGGCTTCGACGGGCTCGACGACCCGCTCGGCGCGGCCATGGCGCACTGGTTCCTGGCCTACGTCCTGTTGCACGCGGGCGATCTGGACACCAGCGAGGAACTCGCCGCGCACGCGGCCAGGGCCTTCCGCGCGCTGGCCCACCCGTGGGGCCTGGCGGTGACCACCTGCGTGCAGGCCAACCACGCGCTCACCCACGGCGACCTGGACACCGCGCACACCCACGCCGAAGCCGCCGTGACGTTGTTCCGCTCCCTCGGCGACCCAGGCGGCGAACTGCTCACCACCTACCCGCGCGCGACCCTGGCCGAACTGCACGGCGACCACGACCGGGCCGAACAGCTACACCGGGACGGCCTCGCACTGGCCGAGGAACTGGGCATGTGGGCCGAGGCCGCCGACCGGTTGTGCGGACTCGGCCGGATCGCACTGCTCCGCGGCGAGCACGCCACCGCGCACGATCACCTTGTGCGGGCACGGGAACTGGCCGCCGAACGCGGGTTCAAGCCGGGCGAGATACACGCCACCATCACCCTGGGCCAGCTCGCCCGCCGCACCGGCGATCTGGCCACCGCCACGGCCTGCCTCACCGAGGCCGCCGACTGGTACCGCCGCACCGGCCGCGCCCCCGGCTACGCGCTCGTGCACACCGAACTCGGCCACCTCGCCCAGCTCCAGGACAACCCGGCCCAGGCCCGGCTGCATCACGGGGAAGCGCTGGCCTTCGCCCGCCGCCTGGGCAACTCACACGCCGAGGCCGCCGCCCTGGAGGGCCTGGCGTCAACCCAGCTCCCTGACGCCGCAACGGAATCCGCCCGCCTGCTCGGCGCGGCACACGCGCTGCGGTCGATCACCGGCGTTCCCCTGGCCGACCGCGCCGATCTGGACCACGTTCTCGACGTGACACGGAACACCCTGGGCGACAAGGCTTTCGATGATGAATTCACTATTGGCGCGCTGAGCCGACCGTCGCTGTGACAGGATCGGCGACATGTTCTCCGGCGACTTCGAGGTGCACCTGACCGGCTCCGAATGGGAGGCGGACCGGCTGGCGGCGTTCGCGCGGCAGCATGGCGTCAAGTTCAGCGATATCAAGCTCGACCGCGGCGCGACGCCGTTGCAGCCGATGCTGACCGTCTCCGGCAGCGGCACCCTGGCCGGGCTGCACGAGCTGGCCAACCACTGGCGGGCCGAGCTGATCGCGGCCGAGCTGCACGTGCTGCGGGTGAAAATCGAGGCCGCGCCATGGAATCAAGGCGTGCCACAGTCCGATGTGGACGCTCACCCTGACCTGTACTTCGAGCACCACGTGAAACTGCTGCTGCCCGACGACCAGTACAGCACGATCAGCGCGGTGGACAAGGTGATCCACGAGCACGACGCCCGGCTCTCCCGCAACGCCCGCCGCGAGCACACCGACGGCGAGGAGCGCTTCGTCACCCAGCGCTGCCACGGCGTCGGCCGCGGCACCGCCCGCGCCCGGCTGGACGCGCTGCTGACCGCGTTGCGCGACAACGGGCACACCGTGCTGGAGGTCGAGGAAGAGTACGTCGTGCACGACGACGCGCTCGGGATCGACACGGGTTGGCTGGAGCCGGATCCGGCAACGGAACGGATCAACCCGCGGGAGAATAGGCTGCGCACCGCGCCCGCGGGCATCGAGGGCTTCCCCTCCACCTACCAGCCCCTCACGGTACGGCCAGGGCAGGACATCCGGCAGCGGGCCGCGTTCGACCCGGCCGTCAAACAGTTCGAGAACGCCTACCGGCCGGGCGAACCGGTGTTCGGCGACCCGGCCGAGGGACAGCGCTGGCTGGCCGCCCGGCGCGCGGCCATGGCGCACGTGCTCGCCGTGGTCGCCGCCTCGCCGTGGGCGGAGAATCTGGTGCTGCGCGGCAGTATCGTGTTGCGGGCCTGGCTCGGCGCGGCCGCGCGCGAACCAGGGGACCTGGACTTCGTGGTGGTTCCGCCCGGTTTCGCCTTTGACGGCCCGCAGGCCAAGGCCATGCTGGACGGTCTGATCGCCGCTCTGGCCACCGACCCCGGCCCCGGTCTGCGTGCGGATCAGGTGCGCTCCGAACACATCTGGACCTACGAACGGGTGCCCGGCCGACGACTGGTGTTCCCATTCGACGTCGACGGCCTGCCGCAGGGCGCGATCCAGCTCGACCTGGTCTTCAACGAGCCGTTGCCCGAACCCCCGGTCACGGTGGCGATCCCGCCGCTGGGCACGCCGATGCGCACCGCCTCCGCGAGCCTGTCGCTGGCCTGGAAGGTGCAGTGGCTGATGACCGATCGCTACCCGCAGGGCAAGGACCTCTACGACGCGGTGCTGCTCGCCGAGCACACCACCGTGCCCCTGGACCTGATCCGCGAGCTGCTGCGCCCGGAACTGGGCCGGGAGGCCGCGGCCTTCACCCCGGACTCGGTGCTCGACCTGGAGGTGGACTGGGCCAACTTCCGCGACGAGCAGCCCGGCGCCGAAGGCGAGGCCCGGTCCTGGCTGGACCGGCTCGCGGCGGCACTGGCCCGCTGATCCCGGTTGGCCCGCTGATCTCACATCCCGACCGCACCCCGCTCTCCGCCGAACACACCGGCCATGGCCAGGATCGACACCAGCGGCTGCAACACCCGCGACGGCGCGAACCCGCGTGGGAACACGGGTTCCTCCGGCGCGGCCTCAGTGCCGGTGGCCGAGACGAAGTGCAGGGTGCAGCGGTCGAACACGCCGAACGGGGCCAGCGCGCCGAATTCCTGGCGCTGGTGCAGGAACGCGTACACGTCCCGACTCTCCCGCCAGATCAGCTCGGGGTCCACTGTGGTCAGTCGCTGGCTGCCCTCGCGCAGCCAGTGGCTCACCGGCGGCTGGTAACGCAGCCGATCTGCTTTTGTCGCCACGATCGCGGCGGGCAACCGCTCCAGCTCGGGCACTGCCTGGAAGCGGGCCAGGGACATTTCGAGGGCCTGATTCCCGCCGCGTTCCGGCGTCGGCTCCAGGCCGTGCACGAACAGCACCGCGTCGACGCCGATCAGGAACCGGGCGGATTCGTTGTCCCCCACCGCTTCCAGGTCCTCCCCCGCCACGTCGAAGAGCACCAGCGGCCGGGTCCGGTGTGGCCCGCGGATCAGCAGGATCTCGGCCGGGCCGGTGACCTGCTTGGGTGTCCGGGGCAGCCGGGCGCCGCGACCAGCCGGTTCCAGCACGGCGCTGCGGTACTCGTCGTGCCGGTGCAGGTCCAGTGGCACCACGGTCAGCCCGTACGGGGCGAGGCCGTCCCGCTCCACCAATTCGCGGACCAGTGCGGCCAGCAGGTGGGACTTGCCCGCGGTCGGCCTGCCGATCATGGCCACCACCAACGGCGGCTCGTGCGCGAAGTAGGTGGCGGGCAGGTAGTGCTCGCCGGTGTCGCCGGAGGGGTTGGGGCAGCGGCGATAGGTGTTGACCAGGTTCATCCCGCCCTTCACCGGATCCCGGCCGTGCACCGTCAGCTCGTGGTAGGCGCCGTCCGGATCGCGCCGCCACAACCCGTTCTCCGGCGGTGGATAGCGGTCCAGGCACACCGGACAGCGCACCAGCGGCGGCAGTTCGTCGTCGGTGGTCCGGATCCGGCGCCATATTTCCCTGAGCCTGGGCCAGAGCTGTCCGTCCTGGTCCTGTTCCGCCGCGGCGCGATCGCGTTTGCGGCGCAGCGCCAGGTCGAAGGCGTGCTGACCGGGTGCCAGCCGCGCGCCGAGGTCGATCACCTTGGGCCGCAACGATTCCCGGAGTCTGTCCAGTAGTTCGGCCGGGCCGGGGCGGGCGGTGGGCGGGTCGGTGAACACGCCGTCGAGCAGCACCCGCAACGCGCCGCCGTTGGCGTGCAGATCCGGTGCGGACCGGCCGAGGTGGCCGGGGTAGGCGGCGCGCCAGATGACCAGTCCGGCGTCCCAGATGTCCGCCCGGATGTCGCCGGGCGCGGCGCGATGGAAGTCGAGCAGCTGAACCGACCGGGTGGTCGGGTCCCAGCGCAGCGCGTCCAGGTCCACGCCGCCGTGGGTGAGCCCGGCCACCTCGGCCAGGTGCAGGGCCCGCAGCAGACCGGCCTGGAACCGGTGCCGGTCCTGGGCGGACAACCGCGGCAGCGCTTCGGCCGCGGGCACTCCCCTGGCGGGCTCCAGCAGGACGAACGGATCTTCGCTGTCCACGTCGTAGTACCGCAGTCGCGGCAGCTCCGGCGGATACGCCTCGGCCGGGAAGAGCTGGGCGAAGCGGTGGGTGGCCCGGATCTCCCGGTCCAGGGCTGCCAGGGGCCCAGGCGCGCCCGCGGGATCGCGCGGCACCTGCTTGTGCAGCAAGGTGATCCCGTTGACCGCGACCAGCCTGGACGGCAACGGACCGTGCTCCGCGGGCGCGAGTGGCCGGGCGGGCGACTGACCATTCGCCATCTCCGCGAGCGGGCGCAGGGTGAGTGTGTGCACGGTGCCGTCCACGGCCCGGCAGCGAACCTGGTTCATTCGAAAACCCCTTGCCGCAGCGGGACGAAACGCATCGACCCGGCCAGTTCCGAGTCGCCGGTCCAGGCCACCTCGCGGCCCGGTCCGCCGCTCTCCCTGGTCAGTTCGCGCACCGCGGTGGAGGCGAAGCGCACCAGTTCGGCGCCCGCGGCCAGTGCGCTGACCACGCCGAGGTGCCGGTGGTGGCAGAGCTGGGTCATCTCGTCCCCCGCGGTGCGGGACAGCGCCTCGGTGACCCGGGAGGCCGCCCACAGTTTGGTGGCCAGGGTGTCCCGGTGCGCGCGGTCGCCGTTGAAGGCGAACGGCGGCGCGGGCAGCAGGCCGTGCCGCCGCACATGCTCGTGGTAGCTCGCCAGCAGCCGATCGCAGGATGTGGTGTACTCGGCCGGGTCGACCGGCCTGCCCGCCTCGATCCCGGCCCAGCACGGGCGCAGCGCGGCCAGGGTCAGGTCCACCAGGTCGGTCAGCACCACCTCGCGCACCTCCTCGTAGACGTCCCGGTCCGGTGGCGGCTCCGGTTCGCCGTCGGTGGCCAGGGCGATCTCCTTGCCGGGCAACGGGGTGAACAGGTCCTCGGTGCGGGCTGCGAGCGCGGCCTGGATGGCGGTCAGGCCCAGCACGGCCTGACCGAGCCCGTCGGCGAACAGCGCCCGCCGGGTCGAGGGCCGCCAGTCCGCCCGCGCCACCCGGTGCACCAGCCGGTCGATCTGCTCGACCTGCGCGGACAGCTCCGCCAGGTTCAGGCAGGTCCGCCACTGCCGGACACTCAGCTTCCAGCTCGTGGTCACCACCACGAGCAGCACGAGCCAGCCCATGGCCGTCATGCCGCCGCCCCAGGGCAACGGCCGCAGACCCACGATCGCCATCGCCGCCCAACTGACCAGCACCGGACCACCCCAGAACAACGCCGCAGGCAGCAACGCACGCCGGACCCCCAGTTCGCCGGTCTCCGTGGGTCGCCGGGCGTGCAGCAGCAAGCCGCTGCCGAACCAGGCGATCGCGAGCAGCGGCACAAAGAGCCAGGGCAGCCACCCGATCGCGGCGAACACACCGGCCGTCATGGCCAGGACGGCCGCGGCACCAGGTGGTGGCTCAGTCTCGAAGTCGGGCAGGAACCGACGTGGGGTGAGCGCGCCCAGGGTGTCCAGTGCACCTAGACAGCCCTGCGGCTCGCGTTCGATCTTGACCGCGTTCAGGTCGGGCAGCAGCCTGCCGATTGAGCGATACCGCCGCAACCAGGTCTCCACCAGCTCGCGCACCTCATCCCGCGCCTGCCGCCGACTGCTCTGTTCCGGGCCGCGCAACCCGCGTTCGGCCACGGCCAGGTCGCCGATCTGCTGCCCCAGCAGGCTGTCGTTGACGTGCTTGAGCTGTCGCTCGGCCTCCCGGTGGTAGGCGTGTGCGCTGTCGACGGCCTGCCGCGCCGCCGCCCCCACCGCGGAGCCTGGCCGCTGCGTCGTCAAGATCGACAGCGGGTGATCCAGGCGGTTGAGTTCGAGTGCGGCGTCCCCGACCGCTCGGTTGGCGGCGGCGCGAGCCCGCTCCAGTGGACCTCCGGCCACCAGCACCGGTTCGGTCTCCCCGGCCTCGGTGTACCGGCCGATGGCCGCCCGGAACTCGGCCCTGGGTGGTTCCGGCGCGCTCACCCCACCGGCGTCCGGGTCGGTGAACAGGCTGATCGCCTCCTCCTGCACCCGCCGCCGCTCGGCCTCGTGCAGGCTGGTCCGCTCCAGCGCGAGCCCGACGCTGGCGGTGCTGTAGGGCAGCGTGCTCACCGCGTGCACCACCGCGTCGAAGACCACCGGCTCGGACAGCGCGGCGATCAGCTGGTCCAGATTGGACGGCGCGCTCGGCCGCACCCCGCGCACCAGGTGATCGGCGGGCCGCCAGTGCACCCCGTGCTCGTCGCTGACCCACAGCGTGGCCGCCCGGTCCACCGGGCCGAGTGCGGGCGCGGGCCGGATCCGCACCTCGTCCCTGGCCGCGCCGTCTCCGACGGCCAGGCAGATCACCCCGGACACCAGCGGACTGCCCAGCAGCTCCTGGTACAGCTCATCGTGCTCGGCCGCGGTGCCTGCCCCGTCGATGACCAGCACCGATCCCTCGATCCGGTCCACCTCGGCTTCGCCGGCGCGCAGATCCAGCACGACTACCGACCGTTCGGTTGGCGCGCTCACCGGTCCACCGCCGGGGACTGGCAGGCGAAGTACTCGGTCATGCCGCGCAGGTTGGGGAAGGGCGCCTGCACGCCGCGGAAGGGCAGGTCCAGCGCGGCGGGCAGCGTCTCCTGCCAGAACTCCTCGATCAGGTCGATCTGCCGGGCGGCGTCCAGTCCCGGCCGGGCCCGCAACTCGTCCACCAGCCGGAGTTCCTTGGCAGGCAGCTCGTACAGCGTGCTGAACAGCGGCGCGGGCGCGGCCGGGTTCCGGTCGATGTCCAGCGGCACCGCGGCGATCAGCTGAGCGGCCAGGCTGCTGCGGGCCCCGCTGCCGTCGCTGAGCGCCCACTCCTCATAGGCCTGCAACAGGCTCGCCCAGGAGGACAGTCCGCCGAACGGGGTCAGCTCCAGCACCAGCGGCGTGGCCTCGGCCCGGCCGGCCCGCACCCGCACCCTGGTGGGACTGCGGTCCTGCCCCGGCGCCTCGACCTGCACCCAGCCGTTCCACATCGCGTTGAGGAAGGACTGCAGGATCAGCGCCCGGTCAGCGGGGGTGGAGACCGGGTAGCCCTGTTCCGTGCCCAGCCGCTGCCGCCAGGACAGCCGGTCCCCCGGCCGTTCGTGCCGTTGCGCCGCACTGCGCAACCGGATCGCCTCACGCACCTCCGGCACCTGGGTGATGCTCATCGAACTGCGGAAGAGCACCACCACCAGCGAGTCGGAGTCGTTGGGGCGGAACTCCACCGCCTGCTGTTCCACCTGCAGCGTCCGCAGCAGCTCCCGCCCCAGGCAGGCCTCCACCTCAAGATCAGGCGCGCCGGCCGGGTAGGAGATGAGCACCTTCAGCGTGCCCTCGCCGGAGGGGGCGTAGCCGCTGGGCACCATGCCGGCCAGCTGGTTGCGGAAGTGCGCCACGTCCGCGTCGTCGAGCAGGCTGCTGGGCCTGCCCGCCGCCGCGGTCAGCAGCTCCCGCATGGCCGGGATGATCGCCCGCTCGCCGCCACCGGGCCGCAGGCATTCCGACACCGCCCGCCGGATCCGTTGCCGCACCCGGTGCACGGCCACTCCTGGCCGTTCCCGCCCGGCCCGGTAGGCCTCCCGCCAGCCGTCCGTGCCCAGGATCACCGAGACCAGGTCGGCGGCGGAAGTGTTGGCAGGCAGGCGATCCCGGTAGCGGTTGATCAGGTTGACCTTCACCCGCTGGTAGAACGCCTGCATCTGGCCGTCGTCGGGCGGCAGCAGGTAGGACACGCCCAGCCGCCGCTCGTACAGCTCGGCCGAGCGCTGGGTGAACTGGCGTTCCTCGGTGGCGAGGTAGTCGGTCAGTTCCCCGGTCATCGCGGCCACCTGCCCGCAGAAGTCCAACCAGCGCGGTTCCCAGATCCGGTGACAGCGGGCCCACGCCTCATGCCACTGCCGCCGCAATCGCCAGTGGTACCAGGCGTTCTGCTCCTTGACCACGTTCTGCACGGTGTCATCGCCCCAGCGCGGCCTGCGCAGCACGGCCCGCCGGTGCAGTGCCTCCGGCTGGGGCGCCTGCAACCCGAAGTCGTAGCCGGGCGGGACCTTGGCGGATTCCATCCGGCTCTTGAGGATCCGCTCGAAGCCGCCCTTGTCCAGTCCTTCGGTGTAGCCGGGATCGCCCTGCAGCACCCGGCGCAGGTGGAACGGGTCGATCGCGCGCAACAGCTCCTCGGCCGCCCGCACCGGGGTGAAGTCCTTGGCCAGTCCGCCGATCCGTGGGTCGAGCAGTTTCGCGTTGCGCTCCAACGAGTCCTGCATGCTCCGGATCCGGGTGTTGAGCGCGCGCAGGATGGCGTCGTAGCCGACCGGGGCGTCCTCCACCTCGGCGAAACCCTCCAGCGGCGCGCAGGCCCGGAAACCGTCCAGCCCGCAGTCGGTGTCGAACCGCTCGATGTGCGGACGGTTCTGCACCCCGGGACTGGACGGGGTGGCCCGCATGTCCCGCACCGCCTCGGCCAGCAGCCGGGAGCCGACCAGGTCGGCCAGCTCACCGAGCGGGATGCTCAGCGAGGCGACCGAGGCGGTGGACAGCCCGCATCGCCCGACCCCGCTGTCGGCCAGCGCCGCGCGCGCGGTGTTGTCGTTGACGAACCGATCGGCGAACGGGACGCCACCCTCGGAACCGGCGCTGACCAGCGCCATGATCAACGAGACCATGGACCGGATCAGGTCCGCCCGGCCGATCCCGTTGTCCGGGCGGCCGAAGAGGAACGCGGTCTGCACGGTGGCCGGTTGCAGGCCGATCGGATTCGGCTCACCGGGCACCCGGATCGTGCTCCGCCCACCGGTCTGCCGCCCGTCCCGCAGCGCGTCCTCGACGCCCTGCGCGTTCTGGTCGTCGATCAGCCGGAACAGGTCGACCAGCGCGGAGGCCGCGTTGAGCACCGCGGGCCTGCCGCCGCCCATGCCCTCCGGGAACGCGGACGGCAGCAGCACCAACGGGTAGATCCTGGGCTGCACACCGTTCTGCCGCACCAGATCGCCGATCAGGTAGAGGTAGTCCAGGAACAGTCCGCAGCCGGTGCCCCCGGCCACCGAGAAGACCACGAACACGTCCAGGGTGTTGTCCAGGGTCCCACCGAGTTCCCGCAATACCGGGCCGGAGGCTCCGATCCGTTGCAGGGCGGTGGTCACCCCGTGCAGCACCGTGTTCGGGCCGCCGCCCTGGCGCATCGTCTCGAACAAGGCCGCCCGCGCCACCGTCGGCAACTGACCGGCGCCGGCGTCCAGCGGCGCGACCCTGGGGTCGGATTCCGGGCTGGGCAGCCAGTGGATCACCTCCGGCTCGGTGCTGATCCGCAGCGATCGTTGCACCTGCGCGCTGTTGTGATGGTTGGGCGGCACCAGGTTCGCGATGAGGTTGGTGGTGGACTGGGCCGCGGCGTGGTGCTCGGCGCTGGGCACCACGTTGGGCAGCACCTTGCTCAACTCGGTCATGTTGAGGTCGATGTAGGCGAACTGCACGCAGGACGGCAGCTGGTAGGGCCGGTAGTCGTGGCCACGCATCCGGCTGATCAGATCGGTGCCGTCCGGACCGCAGAACTGGTTGCGTAGCACCCGTTCCAGTTCCTGGCCGGTGCTCAGGCCGGTGCCGCCGATGCCGACCAGCAGCATTGCTCGATCGAGAGCCATTCCTTTTCCTCACCTGGGTTTCGCGTGACTGGGTTCAGGAGTAGTAGTCGTGCTGCGTGGTGCTCGGTGGCAGCGGCTCGGTGCGGGCGGCCGAGCGGTCGTGCAGCACGAGTTCGAGGCCGTCCCGCAGCTCGTGCCTGCCGCCGGGGCCGAGGTCCAGCTGATCACCGGCCGGGCCGGTCAGGGTGAGTCCACCCGGGCCGCGGCGCACGGTGTACCGGTCGCCGGATCCGTTGTGGCCCAGGCTCATGCCGATTCCGGGTTCGTCCCGCAGCACGAAGCCGAACCGCTCACCGGCGATCTGGGCCCGCAGGGTGTCCAGGCTCTGGCCATGGCGAGTCAGCTCCACCGACACTCCGAGCACATCCCGCCCGGCCCGCTGTTTCCGTTGCCGCCGCAGGAATCCGGCCACCAGCGCCACTAGTCCGGCGGCCAGCAGCACGCACAGCCACCAGAATTCCTCGAACCAGGACGGCTTGGGCACTACCACCCGGGAGATCAGCAACTCCCCGGCGACCGTGCCGTTGGTCTCGTCGACCAGCCGCAGCCTGGCCTGGTTGGGCCCCATCGCGGTGCCAGGTGCGAAACGCAGTGCGAAGTCCTGTTCCTTGGCGCCCGCCGCCGGAACGTCCACTCTGGACGGTTCGACCGAGATCACCGCGCCCGGACTGGGTTCGGCGACCTCGATCCTCAGCGTGCGCGGCTGGCCGGTGGAGTTGGTGACCTGGGCCTGGCCGGACAGCGAGTCACCCACGGTCACCTCGGTGTCCACCCCGTCCAGGGTCAGCGCGCCGCTGATCCCGGCCGCGCCCTGGGCGATCCGGGTCGGGAAGGGCCGCCGGTCGCCGCTGACCCCGATTCCGGTGACACTGCCGAAGAAGTCCAGTCGCCCGCTCGCACTGCCGGGCACCGCGACGCCGCCGGTGTACTGGCCGTCGCCGTCCTGATCGGTCAGTTCCACCGCGGGCTGGGGGCCGAACCCCTCGCCGGTCAGTTCGGCCAGGAAGCTGAGTCCGCGCAACTGAGCCGGATTGGTGACCGCGCCACGAGAGCCGCGGACCTGCATGGTGACCTGTGCCGTGCTGCCGGGTTGTGGCGCGGGCGGGGCCACCCCGATCACCGCGCGCACCGCGCCCTGGAAGATGGCCACCGCGCTGACGTTGCGCGGCCGCACCCCGGGTGGCGCGGACAGTCGCACGGTCCAGTCCCCCGGTTCGGGGTTGACAATGCGCAGCACCTCGGCCTCGGTGCCCTGCCCGCTGATCTCGAACCTCGACTCGCCGAGCGTCCCGTGTGCGGGCGCGGGTCGGCCCTGCGGATCGTGGTAGGCCACCACCACCCGCGGATCCCGTTTGTGCACAACAAAAGCACCCTCACTGGCGATCGCGGGCACGGTCAGCGGCAGATCCAGGCTGCCGCCCGCGGGCAGGTCGCCGGTGACCGGATCGCTCACCCCGGCGCAGCGCGCGGACCGGGAGGCCGCGCCGATGGCCCGCAGCAGATCCGCCGAGGTGGTGATCACCGTCGCACTCGGCGGCGAAGTCCTCGCCCCGCAACGATCCTGACTCGCCCCGGTGGCCAACGCGTTGAGCTGGGCGAGATCCGCCTGACCAAAACCCAGTGGCCACACCGAAATCTTGGCCTGGTTCAGCTCGGCCAGCAGTCCGGGCAGCTGTCCCCTGGCCGCGGCGTCGCGTGCCTCGGGGCTGTTGCCGTAGGCGGGACTGCCGCTGACGTCCAGCTTGCCGTCGCTGAGCAGGTAGACGATCTTGCGCTCGTCCGCGGCGCCGGGTGTGTTGAGGTGGCTCAGCGCGGCTCGCAACGCGGTGACGTGGTCGGTGCCGTCGCCCTCGTTCTTGGCCCGGCGGCGGAGTTTCCCCACGCAGTCGGCCAGTGCCTGGTGCTTCTGCGGAGTGTCCACTGTGGTTGGTGGGCAGACCGGGTCGATCGGCGACTGCCCGGAGGCGTCCGCACTGGCGAACCCGATCACCGACACCGTGGACTTCGGCGCGGGCTCGCCCTGCACGATGACCCGCACCGCGTCGCGTTCCCTGGCGATGTCCTCTTCGGACAGACTGCCCGACTCGTCCACCAGCACCACGATCCGTACCGGCCGCAACTCCGGTGGCGGTTCCTGCGCGGCGGCCGGAAGGGGTGAGAAGCCGGACAGCGCAAGGATGATCGCCACTGTCCAGGCGGCCCATCGGTGCGTGCTCATCGCTGTGCTCCAGGTGTCGACTCGGGTTGGGGGATACGGGTCAGCCATCGCAGCAGCGGTCCGCGACGGGTCTGGTAGCCGGTGTCGCCGCAGAGACTGAGGGCGGCCCATCGGGTGGGGTGCTGGTCCGGGGAGTCCAGCTCGCGTTGTGCGCGGAAGAGGGCGACATCCCGCGGATACCGCCGCAGCAGCTGCTCGAATCGGTCGATGGTCCGGGTGGCTAGCAGATCCACGGTTTCCCAGCGCGCCGCGAGCACCGCCGAGGCGCCGGCGGCCAGCGCTACCCGGACGAACCCGAGGTGCTCATCGCGTCCGATCCGCTTGCCCATGGCCGATTCGCACACGCCCAGCGCGATCGTGCCGGTGCGGCTGAGGTCGAGGTCCTGGCACTGGGCCGGGCTCACCCGGCCCTCGGCCAGCAGCATGGCCGCGTTGGCCGGGTCCCCGCTGTAGTCGCCGTGACTGTCGATGCGGACCACGCGGTACGTGCCCGCGGCCAGTGCCGCACGCAGCTCGGTCGCGGTGGCCCGGGCACCGCCGAGAATCATCCGGCCGGTGATCGGGGCGGCCGGGGTCACCGGCAGGTCCGGCAGGTTCGGGCCGTGCAGCACCAGCATGTCCGCCGGTCGCGTGCCGCGCTGCCCGCGGGATCGCCGGTGCAGCGGGGCGCGTGCGGCCAGGCAGGGCAGGGTGGACAGCGCGTACCGGCGGCCGAGCACGGTCTCCGACTTGCCGTAGCTGAGCAACCCGAACGGAATCTCGGCCAGTTCACCACCGGCCACCACCGTGATCCGCCGGACGTGCGCGGGCAGCGCTGTCCTGTCGGGCAACCCCAGCAGTTGCGCCAGTTCGGGCAGCAGCCGGTCCAGGTCGATGGTTCCCGGCGTCGCCTCGGCCAGCCGTCGTGCGCCCTTGTTCCGCCAGCACCCGGCCAGCGCGTCGATCGTGCTGATCAGCCGGGTCCGTTGGCAGCCAACGGAATAATACTCAGTCGACACGCCGCGCCAGGTTCGTCCAATGAGGACGGAGTGCACGGTGTCCGGAGCGGCGTGCAGCAACCAGATCCACTGGTCCCTCGGCAGTCCGCGGACCGCCCGGCGGATCCAGCGCCGCGCCCCCGCGCGGTCCCCTGGTGCGGGCAGCGCGCGGGTGGCGCCCCACTTGAGCTGGGGCAGGATCGCCGCGCCCCTGGCCGCCTCGATCGCCACCGCCACCAGGTCGTCGACCCGGCCGCCCTGTTCGGCGGCCCACCGGATCTGCTCGTCGAACTCGGTGGCGGCGGCGTGCAGCATCCGCAGCCGCACCGCGTCGGTCGGTTGCCGGGCCGCCAGTTCCTCCTCGGCCCGGTGTGCCCGCGCCAGGGCCCTGGCCGCCCGGTCCTGGTGCAGCCGGGGATCCAGTTCGAGGTAGGCGTGCCCCTGCACCCGCCAGGCGGCGATCCGCAGTACTGGCACCGCATCCGCGGCCGCCAGGCAGTCCCGGCTGTGCGCCACCGCCTGCCCCGCCACCGAGGCGTCACCGGAGTTCCGGGCGGTGGCCAGCAGGAACTCGGCCATCGCCAGCTGCCATTCGGCGTTCTCGGCTCCGGTCAGCAGCAACTGTTCGGCCTCGGCGAACTCGCCTGTCCTGATCAGCCAGCGCACCCGGAACAACCAGTGCTCCCCCGCCGCCAGCAACTCGACCGGTAACGTGTCACCATCGGCGAATCGTTGCGCAGCAATACTATTCTCGTCCGGACGGGCCGAATTCGCCGCGGCCGCGAACAACTCCGGCAGCGCGGCCGTCGCCTCTTCATCGGCCCGGACCAGCCGCAGCAACCGGATCCGCGCCTCCAGGTAGAAGTAGCGCAACGCCGCGTCCAGGGGCCCGGCCAGTGCGGGCGCCAACTCGGCCAGTGCCTCCTCGTACCGCCCGACGATCCGCAGTTCCTCGGCCCGGCTCAGCCGGTCCCGCGGTGACCGCGCCCCGCCCGTTCGCCGCAGCACCACCGGCCTGCCCTCGCTCAGCGCGAGCATCCGCAGATCCTCCGCCAGCATCGCCATCACCGCCGTGTTCCCCAGTGCCGCATAGGCTTTGCGCGCGGACCGCAACCGCTCCCTGGCTCGTTCGTACCGGCCTTCCTGGCTGGCTACCAGGCCTTCCAGCCGGCACAGCAACGCGTGGTCCACCGCGGCGGTGCAACTCCGGCGGGCCTCGACCAGGTCCCTACCGACCGTTCGGTAGTCACCACGACTGAGGTTGGTCTCCGCCCGCAGCAACAACAACGTCGGCTGCGCGCCGTACCTGGTCAGGTAGTCCGCGCACCAGGTCAGCGCGGCCGTACTGTCGCCAAGCTCGCGCAACCGGCTGACGTGCTCGGCGGCCAGCGCGGTCCGCAGCTCCGCCGACTCCGTGTCGGCCAGCTGCACCGCCCACCGGTAGGCCTGGTCCAGCGCCACCCGGTCCACCGCCTCCCGGGCCGCGGTCAAGGCGAGCGCGAACGGCGAATCCGAGTCGACGGTGAACTCCCCGCCCGGCCCCGCGGTCATGGGCAGCTCTCCGCGTTCGATTCCCGCTCACTGGGTTCCTGGCACACGCTGAGCAACACCAGCAGCCCGCCGATGCCACGCCAGTCGTCCTCGACGCGGAAGCCGCTGCCGGTTCCGGCGCCCGCGGGACCGGGACGTTCCTGATTGCTCAGCTTCCAGGTCCGGTTCGACCCGCCGGGCAATCCCGGTGCGCCCGCCTCGCCGGTCAGCTGGACCACCCGGATCCGGATCTTGGCCTCGACCGGGATCGCGGCCGGTGGCGCACCCGGCTTGTCCGTGCCCACCAAAGCGGCCGTATCGGCCTGATACACCAGCGCGTCGGCGGGCTGGACATCCTTGATCGTGCCCGTCTTCTCCGACACCACCCTGATCGCCGCAACGTCCACTGAGGACAGTCGAGCGGGTACCACCAGACGCACCTGCCGCGGTCCGGCCGGAGTGGCCACAGTGGACTCGGCGAGCACCCGCGAGGAGGTCGGACCGCTGCCCACCTCGATCCACCCGTTGCCGTAGCGGTAAATCGTCTGCCCGTCCGGCCCCAGGTAGGAGTAGCGCATCCCGGGCGCTCCGGTCAGGCCCTGCGCTGGATCCTTGCCCACCCGCTTGATCGCCTCGCGCAGGTGCGCGGCCTGACCGGGTGAGGCGATGATCTCCCGCTCCGGCCGGGCGCCACTGCTCGGCGTCTCCTTCACCCGCACCGTGCCGGTGGACACCTGCTGGTACGAACCGCCGACCACCAGGTCCTTGCCCTCGGTCTGGAACGTGGTCCGGTACTCGCGGTTCGGGTACTCGCCGCGCAGCGGGGCCTCGGCGAAGGGCACCGATTCCCTTGGCGTGCCGGTGATCCGCACCGAACTGCCGTCCGGGCCGCGCCGCAGGTCCACGGTGGTGCGGTCGGCGATCTCGCCCTGGTTGTCCCGGCTGACCCGGTCGAAGCGGGCCGAGCCGGTGGCCGGGTCGACCTGGGTCTTGGCCGGATCCAGGGGGCTCGCCCGCCGGATGCCCTCGGGCAGCGCCTCGGTCCCGGCTGGCTTGCCGCGGCTGCGGGTGAGCCCGTCGGCGAGCGACACCCCGCCGGAAATCCGGTACAGGCCACAGCTTTCGGTGGTTTCCGAGGGTATCGGCAGCACCGCTTCCCCTGCCGCCGACGGCGGGGCGACCACGGCCAGCGGACCGCGTTCCCGCAACTCGTCGTGCCGGGCGTACCAGTCGGCGAAGCTGCCCGGCTCGATCTCCGGCGCGCTCATCGCGATCCGGCCACGTCCCTGAGTGGTCAGCCACTCCAGGGCCGCCGACCACCGCATCAGCTGATCGGCCCTGGTGAACTGGGGTTCGTAATCGGCGACCTGGAGGTAGTTGCGGTCCCACCAGTTGAGGCCCCTGGCGAAGGAGTAGCTGGGTTCCACCTCGGTGCCGCCCGCCCCGTCCGCGCGGGAGAACAGGCGGGTGGCCCTGGCCCCGATGGCCAGCCCGGTCGGCGAATAGGACACCGCCGCGTCGTTGGCGCCGAACCACAGGCGACCGGTCTCGTCCTTGGATTTGCCCCGCGCAGAGGCTGGGCGGCACCGGCGCCTTCGGGTTCGGCACGAAGCCGGGCACCGCCCGCACCGGCACACCCTGACCGACCCCGGTCGTCCAGGACTTCGCCACAAGATCAACATAAAACAGCGTGAAACCCGCCTCGGTTCCCGCCAGGCCGCCGTCGTAGCGGGCCTGTGCGTACACCGCCCCGCCGTCCAGCACACTGCGCAGCGCCCACAACTGGGTCCGGTCCGTGGGCAGACCGGGCGCCGGTTCGCGTTCCGCCGCGGGCTGGAACAGCCGAACCGAGACCGCCCCGCGGAGCTGGGCCGCCGAGGCGTAGCCGGTGCCGGACCACTTCCCGGAGAAGATCGCCGCCACCAGCCGGGGATCCAGTCCTGGCACCACGGCCCGCAGATCCGCCGGACCGGCCACCGGCTTCGGGTCCAGTGAGAAACCTGGTAGCGGGCCGTCGGTCCGCAGGTAGCCGCGTTGCAGCACCGCCACGTCCGCGGGCGAGACCCGGCCGCCGGGTGCCCCCGACCAGTGCCACCCGGACGCCCAGACCTCCTCCCCCCGCTTCTCCAGGCGGGCCAGGTGGCTGGTGTCACCGAGGAAACCGGCCAGCCACTCCGGCCGGTCGACCCTGGACTCCCGCCAGCCGTTGGCCGCCCGGACCTCCCCCGCACCGGCGGAGGGTTCACTGACCACCTCGATCCGCTGCTGTTCCTGGGCGATCCGGTAACGGTGCACCTGGACCTTGGCCGGATCGGATCCGGCGTCCGCGCGGTGCTGGTCCAGGGCCAGGCCGATGGTGCGCGGCCGGTGCGGATCCTCCTGGGGCACCAGCACGTGCAGGGTGCTGCCGTCGAACAGGCCCCGGCCGGGGCCGGTCTGCTGGTCGAGCAGTTCGGCGAAGGCCCCGTCCCGGATCGGCGGGGACTCGTAGGTGGCGGCCGCGGTCCGGTCCGCGCCCAGGCCGAGTGCGGCGGCCAGTCCGAGCCGCGTCCAGTCGCGTAGTTGCTCGGTGACCTCGGGTCCGTCGAGCGCGGCCAGCGCTTCGGTACTGGCCCGGTAGGAGACCGTCAGCTCCGCCGCGGTGTCCCGGTCTGTCTGCTCCGGCCCCGAACATCCCGCTGTGACCAGCAGGAGCGCGGCCAGAGCCGCGGCGAGCCACCGCGGCCTAGCTGCTGCGAGCATCCTTACCCCTTCGCTGTGCGCGTTCGACCTGCTTCGACACGTTCTGTGCCTCAACCCATGACGGACGGGGAGCCGCCAGGCGGCAGTTTTGGCGAATGGTCGCGGGAAGGTTCCCGGGACAGCCGTGTTCAGCTACGGGTTGTCGTCGGAGCCACCGGCCATGACCGCTCCCTTCGGGTTCGGCCCGGCGGACTGCGGCGACCGAGCTGGTCACCGGAGCCGGACACCCGCACGCCGAGTTGTCGCCGACTCGTGGACAGCGCGGTGGTCCGTCAGTGCGGGGACAAGCAGTCGAGGAGGCCGGAGGCTCACATGGTTTTGACCACCTGGGACGGTCACCTGCGCATCGACCACCTCGCCGAGGAGGCCACCGTCGCGCTGACCCTGGTCACCGTCGAATCCGCGACCGAGCTGCGGTTGCGCAGCGGGTTGCGGGCCGGGTTCGTCACGGTCGACCGGCAGGGGCCGCCCGCGTACGTCGAGGTCGAGATCCGCGAGGGCGGGCTGCCCGCGGACATCGCGCAACTCCTCGGCCCGCGGGTGGCCGCGGCGGTGGCCGAGCTGATCGCCACCGGCCGGGCGGGCCGCTGGCTGCAACTCGACCTCCGCGAGATCGACGGCCTGGCCGCGGCCTGGGCGCCCTACCGGCGGGTCACCCTCGCCGCCGAGCAGCCGGTCCGGGAGAGCCGGGGGGCGCTGGGCGCGTGGGCCGGGGAGCTGTGGACCTGCCTGGGCCTGCCCGACTGGCGCGAGGTGCTGCGGGCGCTGGCCGCGCCGCCACCCACGGTCGAGGTCCGCGGCACGGGCGAACCGGAGCCGGCGCGACCGGAGCGCACCGCGGTGGAAGGCACCTGGCAGTTGCCCGCGGAACTGGCCGTGGCGGTCGGGGTGGCGCCCGAGGTGCGCTGGACGGTGCGGCCGCTGACGGGCGAGGAGTTCGAGATCGAGCTGCGGGCCCGGCGCACCGGGCCACCCGGCGCAGCGGTGCTGCAGGCGGGTCTGGACGACGGCGCGCAGCGGTGGATCTCTTTCACCGCAGGGGAAGGCGGCGAGCCGCGGGCGCGGCTGACCGGTGCGGGTGAGCCGGTGAGTGTGCGATTTCGGTCCGAGAGCAGGGGGTTGGGATGAGTGCGGCCGGGGATCCGACGCCGGGTCGACAGAGGCTGGCGGACTGTGCCGAGGGGGTGTTCGACGCGCTGTACCGCGCCGATCTGGACACCCTGCTGGCCCGCTGCGGCCCACGCGCGAAGCTGCGGGACAAGGTGGTCCGCCGGGCGGACAAGCTGCTCGCCAAGCTCGCGGGCAGCGCGGAGGAGGTCCGGCCGGGCGAGGGTCCGCTGCTCATCGCGGCCTGTCTCACCTGGGGCCGCAACCAGGCCGGGATCGCCACCAACACCGCCAACGCCGTCCGCAAGTTCCGGCGCTACCGGCGATTCGCCCAGCTGCCGCTGGAAATCCTGGTCCGCACCGACCGCACCGTGCCCGATGACGACCGGGTGATCTCGGTGCTGGCCCGCACCCTGTGCCTGCGCACCAGGGTGAGTGAGGCGGCCGCCGGTCAGGAGCCCGAACTGATCCTCAACATGGTGCTGCCCGCCATCGTCGCCGCCCTGGGCCCGGCCCATCCCGCCGAGGACAGGCTGACCGAGGTCGCCCTCGACGTGCTGGACCGGGGCGCCGAACTGGCCGCCGCGCACCTGCTGGCCCGCCGCCGCGCCGGCGCCGGTGAACCCGGGCTACCGGTGCTCGGCAACGCCGACTTCCTGATCCGCGTCGCCGCCTACCGGGTGGCCATCCAGGAACAGCACGGCCAGGAACCGGCGCCGCTGGCCGAGTCGGTGACCGAGCTGTCCGCGGTGCTGCGCAAGGCGATGACCACGGTCGAGGACCGGCCCAATCGCCGCAGCGCCGGTGAACCGGACGTGGCCATCGCGCTGAACCGGTACGCCGAACACCTCGGCGCGGTCGCCGGAACCGCGGCCCGCGAGGCGGTGCGGGCGGTGCACGCGGTGCTCAACCACCGTCTCGGCCTGGCCGAACCCCCGCACCAGTCCCTGGCCGACCTCAGCGATCTGCCCGCCCCCGCCGCCGAACACCCGGCGCGCCGGCTGGAGGCCGAACACCTGGTCGGCTGGCTGATCGCGGGCCTGTTCCGCGGCGCGGGCCCGGAAGCCCGCGGCCCACTGCTGAACTGGCTGGACGGCAAGCAAACCCCCGACGAGCCAAGGCATCTGCCCCTGCTGGTGCGCCGGCTGCGCATCGCGATCAAGATCCTGGAACAGGTCCCGGAAGCCGCCCCACCCCGCCCCGCGGGCCTGTCCCCCAGCCGTTTCCAGTCCCTGCTCGCCCAGCTCACCGCCCGGATCGACCCCGGCCAGCTCACCGGACTGTCCACTGTGGACGCCCGCTACGTCCCGCTGGCCACACTCCCTCCATTGTGGACTGATCGGCGCCCGGCCAGGGAACTGGTCTGCGCCCACCTCCGGGTCCAGCTCGGCACCCGCCCCGGCAGCGAGATCCAGGCCGCCCTGGTGGCCGGGCACGGGGTGCGCGCGCCACAGCAGTTCGTGTTCAAATCCCTGCTGTTCCAGGAAGAACCGTGCTGCCCGGAACCCCAGCCGGAGCCCGGTGACCGCCCCCGGGAACCGGTCCCGGACACGGAGGTCTGCCCGCACCGCCCGTGGGGCGAGGTCGGCCGGGTAGAGAACTACCACACCCTCGGCCGACCGATCGACTGCAGCGGCGACGCCGCCCGCCAGCAACTCAGGCGCTACCAAGGCCCCTGGCCCGAACTGCTGTGGCCCTAGCCGAGCAATTCCAGCCTGGCCCGCAACCCGATCAGGCGATCGTGGTGGCTGTAACTGCTCTCGTCCCCATCGGTGACCTGCCGGGCCCACTGCTCCGCGATCCCCAGCAACCGCCCGGCCAACGCCACCTCGCCCGCCCCCGCGACCCCCTGTTCCACCGCGGTCAGCAACGCGGGCGCCGCGAGCAGGCAGAAGTGCGCCGCGGGCTCGCTCACCTGTTCCAGCAGCGTGCCGGTGTCCTCCTCCGACAGCGCCCGCGAGATCCAGTCGAACCCCATTCCCGCCCACTGCCGGGCCAGCTCCGCCCGCCCGCTCTCGGCGGCCAGCGCGCTCAGCGTGGTCGTCGCCCGGGACGCGATCTGCAGGGACTGCCGCAACGGCAGGAAACTCCGGGTCCGCTGCCAGTACCGCGTTCTGGCCGGGATCACGGTCTGCGCGAACAGCTCGACCCCCGCGACCAGGTCGGCCTCCCGGTCCGGATGCGTGGTCAGGTAGGAGGCGTAGTTGTGCAGGTGATGCCCCACCGACAGGTCGGCATCCCCTTCGCCGCCAACGGGTTCGAGCACCCGACGGTAGGCGGCCCAGGTCTCCTGCAACCAGTCGTCCAGCTCCGCCGGTGGCGGCAACTTGCCGTCCGGATCGGTCGCGTTCGTCCGCCGGACAATGTTGATCTCCACGTTGGCCGAGGAGATCGCCTCCGCGGCCGCCCCCCGGTCCACCACCCCGGCCTCGGCCAGTTCCACGCACCGCTCGACCTGGCTCATCAGCTCGGCGAGCGGCTCGGCCAGGTCGTGCCGCCGGTCGTGCCGCAGGGTGTGCACGGTCATGTCGGCCACCCGGCAGCGTCCCAGCACGGTCACCGGATCGTCCGCCCCCAGGCTCTCGGTGGCCAGCAACGCCACCTGGGCCAGCAACGGCACGATCCCCGCCCTGGTCCGCTCCCGCGCCCGCACGTCGAACCGGACCTGCCGCAGCACCGCGAGCAACCCGAGCACCACCGACCGCCGCGCGGGCACCGGCAACCCGCTCAGGTCGGTGGCGCGGGGGATGCGCGGCAGGACGTCGACGCCGTCGGCTTCGCCATCCAGGAGGTGCCCGAGCTGTTCGACGTAGCGGCCCAGCACCTCGGTGGGGGGCACCAGGGCTTCGACGGCGAGTTGGCCGGGGGCGCGCTCGCTCAGCCAGAGATGGCTGGAACTCTGCCGGGTGCCGATGGCCATCAGCTGCCGCAGCAACCGGTCCACGATGTCCTCGGGCGCACTGAGCCCGAGCCCGCGGACGGTGCGGTCGGCGAGATCCAGCTCCCGCGGCCGCGACGCCGACCCGGTGTCCCGGCCACGCGCCACCGCACCACGATCCGACGCTCCGGTCACCACCCCGCCACGATCCGACGCTCCGGACGCCCCGCCGCCAGCCCGCGACCCCACGGCGCTCGCCCGCTCCCCCGACCGAGCGGTCGCTGCACTCTCCGGGGCCGCGCCATCCTCCCTTGCCCGGGAACCGGCGCCATCGGCCTGCGGCCTGCCCACCTCGCTCCGGGTCAGCGGCAGCGCGGCGATCGACTCGGCCAGCGGCAACTGCCATTCGACCAGGAGTTCCCGCTGGATCGTGCGGGCCCGGATCGCCGCGGCGACCAGTGCGGGCTGGGTCCGGAACGCCTCCAGCACCAGCGCCGCCCAGGCCACCACCCGCAACCGGGCGGGCAGGGGAGTGCCGTCCGCGGCCACCAGCAGGGTGAGTGCGGCCTCGATCGCGTCGGCGACCGGGTCCAGCAGCCGGTTCGCCGCGGTCAGCACCACGGCGGCCTTGGTGTCGGGGCCGAATCGGTTGAGGGTGGCGTTCGGGATCTCGTTGGGCAGGGCGCCGCCGGGGCGGGTGATCGCGACCCGGTCGACGATGGCCCAGTCCGCCTCGCCGTCCACCGCGGTGTCCGCCCGCCTGCCGGGCATCGGCGCGCCGCGGGCGATCTCGGACAGCGTGAGCTTGTTGTAGTCGCAGACCCAGGTGCGGGCGCCGAAGGGTCCGCGGGTCCAGGGAACGCCGAAGAGCGGGGCGAGTTTACGAGCCAGCCGGGCCGGGACGATCTCCGACCTGACCTCGGGAATGTCCGGGATCTCGGCGGGAAGCAGGCCCATCCGCACTCCTTGACTCGGGTAGCACCTTGTGGATCTTACGACACGGTGATTCGTACTCAGTCGCTCGCGACTTTTTTCGTTCCCGTAGGATTACGAGTCATGAAACCCAGTGACGGACCACCGCAGCGCGTACCCGCCTGCGTTGACGTTGCCGCGGTGCTGGCTGCCATCTGGCATGAAGCGCTCCCACACCGTGCCGCGATCCACCGCGCCCTGGCCACTACCCGGTGCGATCTGCGGCTGCGCTCCCCCGGCTTCGGCCTGGACGGCGACTGCGCCTGCCGGGACTTCCTGGTCGACATGCTCGTCGAGTGCGACCAGGCCCTGGCCGACCGGGCCGCCGAACTCCGCAACCCGCTCGGCGCGGCCCGGGTGCACATGCGCCTACGCGCCGCCCCGGACTGGATCCGCCGCCGCCGGACCGCCATGGGCGCCCAGGCCAGGGTCGACCGGATCCGCATCGGCGCCAGGGCCCGCACCCTGCCCGACGAGTTCCACCGCGCCCTGCTGGAGTACCTGGTCGACGAGGCGGGCTCGATGGCCCCGCTGGACAACCAGACCGAGCTGATCCACCGCCTGTCCCACCGCTGCGCGCAGGAGTTCGGCGGCAGCAGCGAGCAGCACCTGCCCCGGGTCACCGCCGGCCTGGCGCTGATCGAACGCCACTGCCGGTCCGGGCCCCGGGTCAACATCGGCACCAGGGACAGGCCCGACCACGTCACCTGGTGGGACCGCTACATCGACCGCCCACTGGGCCGCCGCCCGCGCCGCACCCTGCTCTCGACCTCCGCCAGCCAGGATGGGCTGGACGCCAGGGCCGATCTGCACGGTGCCAACCTGACCAAGGACAACACAACCGACACCGACGACACGGTCCTGGCCGTGTTGCACGAAGCCCTGCGCCGCCAGCCCGAAGACCCCGCCGCCGCCCTGCGCACCGGCATCTCCGCCCTGGTCGCCCACGACCTGCTCGCCGAACCCACGGCCAAGGCCCTGCTGACCGACCGGTCCCGCTTCGCCACCGCGACCCGGGAACTGGTCAGCCTGTGGCTCCGGCAGGCGGCCAGGTTCCGGCCGCCACTGACCGGTCACTGAACCGGCCACTGGTCCGGCCAGGCTGATCGTCTCCGCCGGTCGGCGCGCGGCGAGCGGGTCCGCGCGGGATTCGGCAGTGAGGGCAGGTGAAGCGGGATTCAGGCCGGGCTTGGGCTGGGGTGGGGCGGTTGGTTGCAGTTGGCTGCGGTTGGTGGGCGGCTTGGGATCCGCGGGATTTGGCGCCTCCTCTCTGCGGTTGGGCGCTTCTTTCGCGTAGGTGGGCGCCTTCTTTGTGCGGCTGAGCGTCTCCAGTGGTGGGTTGAGGCCCCCTTGTCAGGTGGCGGGGACCGGGGGTTTCCAGGGTTGCGGCCAGGGGTGGGGCCCACCTTGGCAGGATCATCGAAAAAAGGCCCATGGGTTATCCACAGGCCCGAGTTATCCACAGGGCGGGGTTTCGCGGGTTGCTCAGCGCTCGACGATGGTGAAACCGTGGGGCACGGCCTTGGCGAGGAACAGCGGCGCCTTGCCCAGGGCCGGACGTGCGGACCGCCAGAGGGTGGACTCACGTTGTTCACGCATCGCCGCCGACAGCGCGCCCAGGTCGAACTCCCGGCGCAGGGCACCGCTGGAGGCGAGCATGTGAATGGCTTCATAGACCGATTCGGTGATGCTGGACAGCGGAGCGGCGCCGGCCCCGAAACGGTCCCGGTAACGATGGAGAAAGGCGGTGTTGGTAGCGGAGTCGACCTCTTGGAAGTAGCTGAAGGCGCTGTACACGCCCTGCGCGGCGATGCCGCCGGTCAGCTCCCGGGTGGACTCGTCGAAGGCCATGGACAGCGTCCGGCAGCGGGACCGTAGCCCCGCGGCATGGCTCTGGCGCTCGAAGTGGGCTTCGTCGGAGCCGACGAAGGTGGAGATCACCAGGCTGGCGCCGGTGCTGATGATCTCCTCGATGATGTCGGCGAAGTCCTTGGTGCCCAGGGGTTTGTACCGTTCGGCCACGACCGAGCCACCGAGTTGTTCGATGATCCGGCGGGCCTCGCGGTTGCACACCCGCGGCCAGACGTAGTCATCGCCGCACAGGAAGGTGCGGCCGCCGGTCTCGGCGACCAGCGAGGGCAGCGCGGCGCGCAGCTGGGCGGAGGGTCGTTCGCCCAGGCGCACCACGCTGGGTGAGAACCGGCCGCCCTCGTTGATCGGCGTGTGCACCAGGAGAACGCCCAATTTCCTGGCCCACTTGGCCAGGACCGGAAACACCGCGGAGGTGCAGTTGGTGACCACGACCCGGCAACCGTCGGCGCGGACCAGGCGCTGGAACTGCTCGGCGCCGATGTCCGGCGAGCTGGCGTCGTCGCGGATGACGACCTGGAGGCGGCAGCCGTCCACGCCGCCGTCGGCGTTGACCTCGTCGGCGGCCATCCGGGCCAGGTTCTCGGTGGTGCCGCCGAAGATGCTGGCCGGGCCGGACTTGCTGACCAGTACCCCGATCCGGATCGTGCTCGGTCCGGCCAACTCCTCAAGGGGGTCATAGCCACGTTGCCGCAGTAACCAGGTGACCGCGTCATCGGGCACCTCGACGCCCAGCCGCACGGTGGTGCCGCGACCGCCGTTGGTCAGCGTCATGGTGCAGGAGACCCGGCCGGGCCAGGGCACCTGCTGTTCGATGACGATCTTGTGCGGCGGGTTGAGGTAGGCGATGCGACCCACGGCCTCGATGGTCGGGCTCTGCGGATCGGAGGGGTTGACCGGAAGCTCGAAGCGGACCAGGCCGCCGACCATGAACGCGTCGTAGTCGGCGCCGAAGAGCCAGCCGGCTTCCTTGTCCTGTCCCAGCAGTCCGAAGACGTCCCCCGGTGGCAGGGCGACGTCCCGCTGCTGAGTCAGTACGAGGTTCCCCACCTGCGCTGTTCCGCCTCCGGATCGCGGTGCTTCGCCGAAATCGTAGCGAGTCCGTCCAGCGACGCTCCGTACAGGGTGCTCAGGAACGCCACCACGTCATTGATCGGCTCGACCCGCAGGGAGTTAATAGCGATACTTGCCCGCCCGGCGCTCCTGCACCATGCCGGCCTCGCGCAACACCTTGAGCTGCATCGACACCGCGGTGCGGCCGATGTGCTCGATGTGCCCGGCCAATTCGGTCACGGTCAGCTCGCCGTGCTCGCGCAGGAGGCTGAGCACGGTCCGACGGGTGTCGTCGGCCAACGCGTCAAATGCGGACGCACCACCGCCCACAGCAACCACCCACCAAGCTCGTTCGGCCCCCACGACCGCCCCAATTTGATCACTGTAGGCGATCCACCGGGAAAGCGGCAAGACGAGTGGGTGATTCTCCGCCACTCATCCGGAGCAGACTGGACAGACGTTCGCGTCAAGATCCATTGACACGTAACGGGAAGGTCAATACGCTTCGGTAACTCGGATTTTCCACTATCGCACGCTGGAGGGGATTTTCGGCCATGGGAACAGTCCCTCCCACTATCGAAGATCTCCGCGCCCTGGCCGAGCGTTACAACCTGACCCTGGACGACGCCGCGCTGGCCTCCTTCCGCGGGCTGATGATCCCCACGCTGACCTCCTACGACGTGGTGGAAAAGCTCTACGCCGAGCACGCCCCGCCGATGCCCGCGCGCAACTACGCGGTGCCCAGCCCGGCGGAGAACCCGCTCAACGCCTGGCAGCTCTACACCGAGCTGTCCACCCAGGCAGAAGGCCCGCTGGCCGGCCGGCGCGTGGTGGTCAAGGACAACATCGCGGTGGCAGGCGTGCCGATGGGCAACGGATCCCGCTCGTTACAGGGCTTCGTGCCACGCGAGGACGCCACGGTGGTGCGCCGCCTGCTGGACGCGGGCGCGACCATCGTCGGCAAGGGCACCTGCGAGGACCTCTGCTACTCCGCGGGCAGCCACACCGCGATCTCCGGCCCGGTGCGCAACCCGTGGGACCCGACCCGCACCTCCGGCGGCTCCTCCTCCGGCCCGGCCGTGCTGGTGGCCACCGGTGAGGCCGATCTGGGCCTCGGCGGCGACCAGGGCGGCTCGATCCGCATCCCGGCGGCCTTCTGCGGCGTGGTCGGGCACAAGCCGACCTACGGCCTGGTGCCCTGCACCGGCGCGTTCTCCATGGACAACACCCTGGACCACCTCGGCCCGATCACCCGGACCGTGCGCGATGCCGCGCTGATGCTGACCGCGCTGGCCGGGCACGACCCGGACGACCCGCGCCAGGACGCCTCGCTGCGGCCGCGGGACTACCTCAAACACCTCGACGACGGCGTCAAGGGCCTGCGGATCGGCCTGCTCGCCGAGGGCTTCGACATCCCCGGCCTGTCCCAGGCCTGCGTGGACGACAGCGTGCGCAACGCCGCCTACGCGCTGGAACAGGCAGGCGCGCGGGTCAGCACGATCTCGGTGCCCTGGCATCGCACCGGCATGGACGTCTGGAAGGTCATCGCCACCGACGGCATCGCCTGGCAGATGATCGAGGGCAACGCGATCGGCCGGAACTGGGCCGGGCGCTACGACCCGGAGCTGATCGCGCACTTCGGGCGCGGCCGGGCCGAGCACGCCGACGCCTTCTCCGAGACGGTCAAGCTGGTCACGCTCAACGGCGGCTACACCCTCGGCAAGTACCACGGCGCGCACTACGGCATGGCGCAGAACCTGGTGCCGCACCTGATCAAGGGCTACGACCAGGCGCTGGCCGAGGTCGACGTGCTGGTGCTGCCCACCGCCCCGCACGTGGCCACCCCGCTGCCCGGCCCGGCGGCCAGCCGCGAGGAGTACGTGATCGCCGCGCTGGGCCTGGTGCCCAACGTCGCCCCGTTCGACGCCAGCGGCCACCCCGCGATCGCCGTGCCGGCGGGCCGGGTGGACGGGCTGCCGGTGAGCATGATGATCGTCGGCCCGCACCACCGCGACGACCTGTGTCTGCGGGTGGCCAGGGCCGTGGAGACCGCACTGGGTGGCTTCCCACCCGCACCCGCGCACGCCCCCCTCGCCGCGACCCGGGAGCAGTCATGACCATCGCACCGGAGCCCGGCCCGCCCACCGCACTCGGCGACCCGGGAGCGCTCGACGAGCCCATCGGCTTCGGCAATCCCACTCCCGAGCAGCTGCTCTTCTACTGGATGCCGGTGGACGGCCGCCGGCACGCCATCCGCGGCGCGCACGGCTCGCACCACCCCGGCCAGCCCGCCGACACCCTCTGCGGCCGCCAGGTCCTCACCCGCACCGCCTCCGAACGCGAGTGGATCCTGTGGACCACCTGCGATGAGTGCTGGCACATCGCCAAGTCGGCGCAGCACGCGGGCAGCCATCGCTGAAGGTCTCGAAAATGCCGTTGCGGGCCGCGATCCCGGCGGATTAGCGTGGCGGCACACGAGAGAGGAGGTGGTCCAGCGTTGGATATCAACAGGACTCGTGAGGTGGCTGTCCGCTAGGACCGCCTTCGGCTTCACTGAGCGAATTCCAGACAGCTACCCGGCCCCCGGACCTCCGAGTACAGTCCGACTCGGCCCACCAAGCTACCGGTGGGAGCAGGTCCGGGGGTTGCTGTTTGTCCGGCGGGCCTCAGCCGCCCAGGGCGGCGGCGACCACCAGCACCGCGGCGGCGATCGCGCGGAACAGCCAGGGCACCGTCTTCTCCGTGAGCAGGGCGGCCAGCAGGTAGGACACCGCGGCCAGCACCGCCGTTTCCACCGAGGGCAGCGCCGGGGTGTAGCCGACCAGGCCGCCGATCCGGATCAGGCCCAGCACCAGCACGGGACCGAGCAGCGCGATCAGGCCGTTGCCCGCCATCTGGAGCAGCCCCAGCAGCCACCAGCCCACCGTCACCGCCAGCAGCGCCACCACCCCGACCACCACGCCGGGGCTGGTCAGCGTCTCGACGGGCACCCAGCCCCTCGGTTGGTCACAGGGCTGTTCCGGACACGAGGAGGGCAGCAGCGGCAGCACCGCCAGCCACAGCAGCACCACCGAGGCGCCGACAGCAGCCGCGGCGGCGCACCGGATCACCAGGCGCATGGGTTGGGCTTCGACCATGAACAAATCGTGGCAGAGTCCGGGCGTCGGCGTGCGCGGGCGGGGTTGCTCCGGCAGGGTTGAATTCATGAACCGAGCGCTGGACGCCGATGAACTGCAGAGCGAGTTCGACGCGCACGCCCGGCGGTACGACCTCCTCGTCAGCGCCAACCTCGGTTACCACCGCGATCTGCGCCGCGCCGCGGCCCGGCTCGGCCTGCGCGAACAGGGCGGCGGGCAGCGGGTGCTGGACCTGGGCTGCGGCACCGGCGCCTCCACCGCCGCCATCCTGGCCGCCTACCCGCTGGCCACCGTGGTCGGCGCGGACGCCTCCGGCGGCATGCTCGCGGCCGCGCGGCGCAAACCATGGCCGGGCAGCGTGACCTTCGTCCAGGCCAGGGCCGAGCGGCTGGCCGCGGCCGGGGTACGCGGGCCGTTCGACGCGATCTTCGCCGGGTACCTGCTGCGCAATGTCGCCGAACCGGACGCCGTGCTGGCCGACCTGCGCGCGCTGCTGCGTCCCGGCGGCCACCTGGTGCTGCACGACTACACCCTGGACGGCCGCCCGCTCAGCCGCGCGGTGTGGACCGCGGTCTGCTGGGGCGTGATCATCCCGGCCGGGCTGCTGGCCACCGGCCGCACCGGGCTCTACCGCTACCTGTGGCGCAGCGTGCTGGACTTCGACCGGGTCGGCGCACTCCAGGACCGGTTGCGCGACAACGGGTTCACCGAGGTCAGGGCCGGATCCACCGGGGGCTGGCAACGCGGGATCACGCACACCGTGCGCGGGCGCAGGCAACTCGACGGAGGCACCGCATGATCCCGCTGGGCACCGACCGCCGCGCGGTGAAACACCTGCCGCGCGGCAGCCGCCCCGACGTCCGGCACCTGTCCGCGCCGCCCAGGGTGGTGGTGATCGGCGGCGGGATCGCCGGACTCGCCGCGGCCACCGCGCTGTCCGACCGCGGCGTCGAGGTGGTGCTGCTGGAACGCGAGGACTACCTCGGCGGACGGGTCGGCGGCTGGCCGGTGACCCTCACCGACGGCAGCCGGGTCACCATGACCCGCGGCTTCCACGCCTTCTTCCGCCAGTACTACAACCTGCGCCAGCTGCTCCGCCGCGCCGACCCGGATCTGCGCGCACTCACCCCGCTGACCGACTACCCGCTGCTGCACAGCAACGGCCACGCCGACACCTTCGCCGGACTGCCCCGAACCCCGCCGCTCAACGCCGCCGCGTTCGTCTTGCGCAGCCCCACCTTCTCCTGGGCCGAACTATCCACAGTGGACGCGCGCAGGGCGATGACGCTGCTGGACGTGCGGGTGCCGGAGACCTACGCCGAACTCGACCACCTGGACGCGGTGGAGTTCCTGGACCGCATCGGATTCCCCGCCGCGGCCAGGGATCTGGCCTTCGAGGTGTTCTCCCGCAGCTTCTTCAGCGACCCCAGGCTGCTGTCCGCGGCCGAACTGGCGGTGATGTTCCACATCTACTTCCTGGGCTCCAGCGAGGGCCTGGTCTTCGACGTGGCCGCCGACCCGTTCCCGCACGGCCTGTGGGAACCACTGGGCCGCTACCTGTCCGGGCGCGGTGTGGACCTGCGCACCGGCGTGCGGGTCAGCGCGGTGGAACCCAGCGCCCGCCGCCGCTACGCCGTGCACCTGGCCGATTCCCTGACCCCCCTGGAGGCCGACGCGGTGGTGCTGGCCACCGATGTCGGCGGCCTGCGCACCATTGTCGGCGACTCCCCCGGCATCGCCACCGCCGACTGGCGCGGCGCGGTCAGCAGGCTGCGCACCGCACCCCGGTTCGGCGTGCTGCGACTGTGGCTGGACCGGCCGGTGCGCGCGGACCGGGCCGGATTCCTGGGCACCGCGGGCTTCGGACCGCTGGACAACATCAGCGTGCTGGACCGCTACGAGCACCAGGCCCGCGACTGGGCCATCCGGCACGACGGCGCGGTGGTCGAACTGCACGCCTACGCGCTGCCGGTGGACGCGGTGCTGGGCGACGTGCGCGCGGAACTCCTCGCCCAGCTGGGCAAGGTGTACCCGGAGACGGTGGACGCCCGGATCGTGGACGAGCGCTTCGAGATCCGCTCGGACTGCCCGCTGTTCCTGCCCGGCGCCTACCAGGACCGGTTAGCCGTGCGCACACCCGAGGATTTCCTGGTGGTGGCCGGAGATCACGTGCGCACCGGACTGCCGGTGGCGCTGATGGAACGGGCCGCCACCGCCGGATTCCTGGCCGCGAACGCGTTGCTGGGCAACTGGGATGTGCAGGGCCGGACACTGTGGACAGTGCCCACCCAGGGCCGCAGCCCACTGCTGCGCACGCTGGCCCGCCGGTTGCGCTGACCGGTTCAGCCGGGGCTGTGTCGTTCAACCACGGATGGGACCCTTGCGGCGCAACGCATACCGCCGTTCGGCGTAGGCCAGATCGTCCCGCCACAACCGTTCCGCCGCCCACCGCATCAGCGGCCGCACCACCGGCGCGGCGGCCTTGGCGAACCGGAAACCGGGCCGGTCGGAGTGCGCGATGGTCGCCTCGATCACCGCGGTGCGGCCCGGACCCAGTGGCGTGGCATGGGTTTCCACCACACTGCCCTGCCCCTCGCCCTCGACGATGTGCATCACCACCGTGCGCGGTTCCGGGCAGGTGAACGCGGCCAGCACCGGCACGCCGAACCGCCCGCCCAGCTTGAAGGTCACCTCGACCAGGAACCGGTCCTCGTCGGTGTCCTGCTCTGGCGCGGAGACCACCCGCAGGTTGGCGAAGGAGTAAGGGTGGAACCAGGCGCCGTGCCAGGGATCGAGGCGGTTGGCCAGCACGTCCTCCGGCTCACAGCGGCCGATCATGGTGGCTACCGCGGCCAGGGAACCGGGCGCGGGGCGTTGCGGCAGCACGGGTTCCGGCAGCGGTTCCTCGCCGCCGACCGAATCCAGGCGGACCCAGGCCAGCACGCCGTCGTCGTGCGCGGGAAACGGCTGCCAGCCGGGGAATCCCGCCGGTCCCAGGGCCAGGCCGTGCCAGCGGCACAACAGCTTTCCGCCGTGCACCGCGGCCTGGCACAGCGGCGCACCCAGGTGCGGACACGAACCGGGACCGGCGTACAGGCTGCCGTCGGCGCCGCGCCAGGCCACCACCTCGACCCCGGCGATGGTGCGGCCGAACGGCTTGGCCGCCAGGATCTCGCCGCTGGCGGCCAGGACGAACCAGTTCCCGGCCGGGCGGGCCTGGGCGCGTTTGAGCGCGGCGGCGATCAGGCCGGGCTTGGCCTCGCGCCAGGTCGGCTCCTGGTCCGGCCAGGCTGGGGTGGACAGCAACCGCAACGGCAGACCACGGCGAGGCATGTCACCCACGCTAGGCCATGTCCCGTGGATCCCGCGCGTGAGCGCCGGAGTCCAGGTCGTTCCTGGGGGTGCCGCCGGGATGGCCGCGTACCGGTGTTGTACGTGGTCGTCCCGACGGTGCCGTCAGGGGCGGGCTGGGCCCGGCGATCGCGTGTGAGATCCACGGGACACGGCCGGGCCCTGACCGTGACGGACAGCGACCGCGACCGCGCATGTGGGTGGAATCCACTGTTTCGGTCGGAGGTGTGGTGCGCCAGCACATGGTCAGCGGCCCCGGACTTGCCTACCTTCGGAGTCCATGACCACTCAACCAGGGCTGATCGGGCGCACCGCACTGGTCACCGGCGCCGCCAGCGGCATCGGACTGGCCATCTCCAAGATGCTGGCCGGCGCGGGCGCGACCGTGCACCTGGTCGACAAGAACGGACCAGCGGTGCACACCGCGGCCGAGGACTACGGCGGGGTGGCGCACGAGATCGACCTCAGCGACCCGGCCGCGATCGACACCCTTCCGTCCACAGTGGACATTCTGGTGAACAACGCCGGTATGCAGCACGTGGCCGGGATCAGCGAGTTCCCGCCGGAGATGTTCCGGCTGATGCAGGACGTCATGGTCACCGCGCCGTTCCTCATCCTGCGCCGGGTGCTGCCGCACATGTACGCCCGCCGCTGGGGCCGGGTGGTCAACATCTCCTCGGTGCACGGCCTGCGCGCCAGCCCGTTCAAATCCGCCTACGTCGCGGCCAAACACGCGCTGGAGGGCCTGAGCAAGGTGGTCGCGCTGGAGGGCGCGCCGTACGGGGTCACCAGCAACTGCATCAACCCCGCCTACGTGCGCACCCCGCTGGTGGAGAAGCAGGTCACCGACCTCTCGCGGGCGCACCGGATCAGCGAGAAGGAGGTGCTCACCGACATCCTGCTGGACCGGACCGCGGTGAAACGGCTCCTCGAACCGGTGCAGGTCGCCGAAGCCGTGCTGTGGCTCTGCCAGCAACACAGCGGCCATCTCACCGGCATCTCGATTCCCATCGACGGCGGCTGGACCGCCCGCTAATCTCCCTGCCCTCCCGATGACGTGAGGTACACGATGTCCGTCCCCACCGCTGCCCCAGCGCGCTCCTCGATCACCCGGATCGTCGGCGCGAGCATGATCGGCACCACCATCGAGTGGTACGACTTCTTCCTCTACGGCTCGGCCGCCGCGCTGGTGTTCAACACGCTGTTCTTCCCCACCTCCGACCCGCTCACCGGCACCCTGCTCGCCTTCGTCACCTACGCCATCGGCTTCATCGCCCGGCCGTTGGGCGGCATTGTCTTCGGGCACTTCGGTGACCGGCTGGGCCGGAAGAAACTGCTGGTGATCAGCCTGCTGATGATGGGGGGCGCGACCTTCCTGATCGGCCTGCTGCCCACCTATGCCACCATCGGCGCGGCCGCGCCACTGCTGCTCACCCTGCTGCGCCTGGTCCAGGGCTTCGCGCTGGGCGGCGAATGGGGCGGGGCGGTGCTGATCGTCTCCGAGCACGGCGATCCGAAACGGCGTGGCTACTGGGCGTCCTGGCCGCAGGCCGGGGTGCCCGCGGGCAACCTGCTGGCCACCGCGGTGCTGGCGGTGCTGGCCGCGGTGCAGCCGGAGGCCGATTTCCTGGACTGGGGCTGGCGGATCCCGTTCCTGCTCTCCGGCGCGCTGGTCGCGGTCGGGCTGTGGATCCGGCTGGCCGTGTCCGAGTCGCCGGTGTTCCTGGAAGCCCAGGCCAAGGCCGAGCAGACCGGGGAACGCGAGGCGCCGCCGATCATCCGAGTGCTGCGCGAGCACCGGCGCGAGGTGCTGGTGGCCATGGGCGCCCGCTTCGCCGAGAACGTCTGCTACTACATCCTGACCGCGTTCATCCTGGTCTACCTCACCGGACCACTGGGCCTGCCCAAGTCCACCGGGCTCAACGCGGTGCTGATCGCTTCGGCCATCCACTTCATCTCGATCCCGTTGTGGGGCGCGCTGTCCGACCGGCTCGGGCGCAAACCGGTGTACCTGTTCGGCGCGATCGGCACCGGCCTGTGGGGCTTCGCCTTCTTCGCCCTGCTGGACACCAGATCGTTCTGGCTGATCACCCTGGGCACCACGATCGGGCTGATTCTGCACGGCGCGATGTACGGGCCGCAGGCGGCGTTCTTCTCCGAACTCTTCGGCACCAGGGTCCGCTATTCGGGGGCCTCGATCGGCTACCAGCTCGCCTCGATCTTCGCCGGGGCGCTGGCCCCGCTGATCGCCACCGCGTTGCTGCAGCAGTTCGGCACCTCCTTCCCGATCTCGGTGTACCTGTTCCTGGCCGCGGTGCTCACCACCGGCGCGGTGCTGCTCTCCCGTGAGACCAGGGGCGAAGAACTCGGGTGAGCGGCTCCGCCCTGGCGCGGTTGCTCGGCCTGCTGGCAAGTCACGCCGAGGCCGGGCAACTCACCGAACCCCTTGCCCTGGCCAGGGAAGCCGGACTACCCGCGGCCGAGTTGCGGGTGCTGGCCGAGGCCACCGAGCACGCGTTGCGCATCCACCGCACGCTCGGCCAGCACCGGCGACGGGAGGCCGAACTGGCCGCGTTGTTCGACACCGCGGGTGATCTGGCCGCGCTGCGCGATGTGGACGCGGTGCTGCGTTCCATCGTGCGGCGGGCCAGGTTGTTGCTGGGCACCGATCTGGCCTACCTGAGCCTCAACGACGAGACCGTGGGCGATACCTACATGCGGGTCACCGACGGCTCGATCTCCCGGGCCTTCCAACGGGTCCGGCTCGGCATGGGCGAGGGGCTGGGCGGGCGGGTCGCGCACACCGCCGAGCCCGCGGCCACCTCCGGCTACCTCGGCGACACCCAGTTCGCGCACACCGCGGCCATCGACGCCGCGGTCGCCGACGAGGGCCTGGTGTCCATCCTCGGCGTGCCGCTTCGCCTGGCGGACACCGTGATCGGCGTGCTGTACGCGGGTGAGCGGGACACCCGCTCGTTCACCCCGGAGGAGATCGCGCTGCTGGCCAGCCTGGCCGATCACGCCGCGATCGCGCTGGACAACGCCCGGCTGCTGGAGGAGACCCGCGCCCACCACGAGTCGCTGCGCCGGGCCGAGGCCGCGCACGACCGGCTCACCGATCTGGTGCTGCGCGGCGGCGACGTGCACGACGTGGCCATCGCGGTGGCCGAGGTGCTCGGCGGCGGCATCGCGGTCCGCGACGCCGAGGGCGCGGTGCTGGCCCGTACCGGCACCTCCCCACCCCGGGTGCCCGCGCAGGCGGTGGCACAGGCCAGGTCCAGCGGACGGGCGGTGCGCTGCGGGCGGCGCTGGGTGTGCGCGGTGCTGGCCGGGTCGGAGCTGCTGGGCACGGTGGTGCTGACCGGGCGGCCGGAGCTGTCCGAGGCCGATCAGCGACTGTTCGAGCGGGCCGGGGTGGTGACCGCGCTGGTGCTGTTGCTGCGCCGGTCGGTGGCCGAGGCGGAGAACCGGGTACGCGGCGAGCTGCTGACGGATCTCCTTACCGCCACCGCGGATCCGGACGCGTTGCTGGCCAGGGCGGCCCGGCTGGGTGTGGACCTCGGCCGCGGGCACGTGCTGCTGGTGGCGGAGAGCCCGCGCGGCCGGCTGGGCGTGGCCGCGGCCCGGGTGGCGCGGGCGGCGCAGGGACTGGCGGCGGGCGCGGTGTTGCTGGTGCCAGGGGCCGATCCGGGTGCGGTGGCCAGGGCGGTGGCGGCGGAACTGGGCACGGCGGTGGGCGGACCGGTGACCGTGGGCGGGGCCGGACCCGTGGCGCTGGTGGGCGACCGCGCGCGGGCGGCCAACGGCGACGGCCTGGCCGGGATCGCGGCCGCGCACCAGGAAGCCGGGCGGTGCCTGACCGCGCTGACCGCGCTGGGCCGCCGGGGCGAGGGCGCGGCCATCGGCGAACTGGGCTTTGTCGGCGTGCTGCTCGGCGACCGGGCCGACGTGGCCGGATTCGTCCGGGACACCCTGGGCGCCGTGCTGGACTACGACGCGCGCCGCGGCACCGAACTGGTGCGCACGCTTACCGAGTACTTCGCGCACGGCTGCTCGCCCGCGCGAACCCGGGAAGCCCTGCACGTGCACGTCAACACGGTCACCCAGCGCCTGGAACGGGTCGCCGACCTGCTCGGCGCGGACTGGCCGGAACCCGCCCGCGCCCTGGAGATCCAGCTCGCGCTACGCCTGCACCGGCTGTCCGGCTGAGCTGACCCGCAGCGAGGGCAGCGGCGTCCAGGTGGCCGGGGTGTCGCGCAGCAGCAGGGCGTGGTCCAGGACGGCCGAACCCGCTGGCAGGCTGTCGAAGAAGGTGGAGCGGGCGCCGATCAGGTCGACCGGCTCGAATCGCCACTGCTCGGCGTGCACGGCCACGCCGTCCAGGCGGTGCGGGTCGCGGGTGGCGGAATAGCCGCTGCCGCAGGTGAAGAAGTCGGCGGCCTGGTCGAGTTCGTCGAACAGTTCGCTGCGCCCGAACCGGCCGGACAACCGCACGTCCGCCCACACCCGGGTCCGCCGATCCCCGCTGACACAGCGGATTTCCAGCTCCCTGGCGGTTTCCCGCACGGTGAACCTCGCCAGCCGGTGCCTGCCGGGGAACAGCCGGCCACCGGCCAGCGCGGCGATGGTGGAATCGGTGTGCCGCTCCGGGAGGTACACGCCGGTGCGGACGCCGCCGGGGGTGTCCCACTCGACGGCGAAGCGGTGCGCCGCGTTCTCCGAGCGCAGTCCCAGCACCGCGGGCAGTCCCACCGGTCGGACCTGGGTCAGCCGGACCAGGCAGATCCCCGCCACCGCCCAGTCCCCGGCCAGGCGCGGCCGCAGTGGATCGGGCAGCAGCCGGGCCAGCACCGCCGGATCGACGCGGTAGTTCACCAGCAACCGCCGCGCCACCACACTGGCCATCCTCATGGCTGGTCTCCCCTGCTCGATCGGCGATGGCGGACCAGCGCCTGCTCCGGGCACACCGCGCTGAGAAACCGGTTCACGCCAAGGGCGAGCCGCTCCTCGACCAGGGCGTAGAAGATCCGGTTCGCCTGCCGCCGCTCCCGGACCAGCCCGGCCGCCTTGAGCACACCCAGGTGCCGGGAGATCGACGGGCCGCTGATGGTGAACCGGGCGGTGATCTCGCCCGCGGTGAGTTCACCGGCGCGGAGGTCTTCCAGGATCTGGCGGCGGGTGGAGTCTGCTAGGGCGCGGAACACGCTGGCCTCGGTGTCGGGGTCCAGGGGGGACATGATTCCTTTTTAGCACAGGAGCTAAATAGCGCAAAGGCTAAGCGGGCGAACCCGGCGACACCCGCCGAAAGGGCGCTCCGGCATCCCGGCCGCCCTCCAGGCGCTTGTCAGTTTGTTGCCTCGATCCGATCTATTTCAATCGACACTGAAATCACCGACCAACCAAAACACGGTCTTCATGACGAGTGCACTCCACCCGCCGCCGCAGGAAATACGCCACCGTCGCCCCGCCCAGCGCCAGCCCCCAGAACGGGAAGAACGTCATCGGATTGACGATGAACTCGGTGAGCCCGACCCGCCCCACCAGTCCGGTGAACACGCCCATCCCCGCCGCGGTCACGATCACCGCGACCAGGCTGGCCGGGATGATCGCGGTCAGCGGCGACACCCGCTTGCCGCGCAGCCCCGGCAGCCAGAACGGGTAGACCTCGCCCCACCGGTACACCAGTCCCAGCGTCAGCAATCCGCCTGCCGCGGCGAAGGTGCCCAGCCCGGCCCCGGCGATCCACACCCCGTTCTGCTGCCCCTCGCGCAGGAACTCCTCGCTGATCAGCCCCAGGCTGAACCCGCCGAACCAGGCCCACCGGGTCACCGCGTAGGCCAGCGGCACCAGGAAGGCCAGGTAGGCGAACCACTTGCCCCAGCGGGCGGCGGCCGCCGGCCTGGCCCAGCGCGGCATCGAGCGCGGGCCGACCCCGCAGCTCAGGCAGGCCTCCGCGGTGCGGCGCTGGTAGTTCAGGGTCGCGGCCAGCCACAGCAGCACGCCCAGGACCAGGGCGAACTGGTTGAGGTTCGGGCCGTCGAACTTGCTGAGGTAGGTCTCCATCGACAGCAGGCCGAAGGGGGCGCCGACGAGCACGATCGGCAGGTAGCCGATCAGCATCAGCACCCGGCCGTCGTTGAGGACCAGCGCCAGCACCGCGGTGATCAGCCAGGCCAGGGTGAGCAGCACCGGGCGACCGGCGCGCACGCCGCGGGCCATCAGCAGGGCGACCGCGGTGGCCGCCACCAGGCCGATGGCCAGCACCGGAGCGCTGGTCGTGGCGGGGATCCCGCCCAGCGGGGACAGCTGCGCGGCGGGGTCGGCCGGGCCGAAAGGGTAGCCGGGCGCGCCGAAAAACCAGCCCAAAGCGACCAGTCCGTACAGCGCTGACCAGAGGGTGGCCGACCAGCGGATCATGACTTCTCCCAGTGTGTTCGTGGTGTCTCCGCCACGGTGTCGCGGTTCCGGCGGCCGGGGCTCACCCACGGGCGCGACACCGTTCCCTCCCGAGATGGAGAGACAACTCCCCCAAACGTGGCTAACTTGGGTAGTCAGACAACGTAATGACTTGGGGGCAGGACATGACCAACGCGGTGGAGATCCCGCTGTTCATGGCACGGGACGGACTCGCACCCTCGGCCGAGCTGACCGGGGTGCGCGCGGGCGAGGCGGTGCGCAAGATCCAGATGGACGTGTTCGGGGTCCGGGGTGAGGCCTGGGTCGTCACCCGGCACGAGGACGTGCGGGCTGGGCTGGCCGATCACGCCCGGTTCAGCAACGACCCGCGGTCCAGGGGCGATCGGTACACGCTGCCGATGGGGATGACGGCCGAGGAGGCCGCCCGGATGCGCCGGGGCAACATCCTGATCATGGACCCGCCGGACCACACCCAGGTGCGCAGGCTGCTGATGCCGGAGTTCACCATGCGCCGGATGCGGCGCCTGGAAGACCGGATCACCTCGATCGTCGAGGAGCACCTGGACCAGCTGGAGAAGCTCGGCCCCGGCGCCGACCTGGTGGCCAACTTCGCGCTGCCCATCCCCTCGCTGGTGATCTGCGAACTGCTCGGCGTGCCCTACGCCGACCGGGCCGACTTCCAGGCCCGCTCCACCCAACAGATGAACGCGGTGCTGCCGGTCGAGCAGCGGGTCGAGCTGACCCGGCAGAGCCAGGCGTACATGCACTCGCTGGTCACCAGGGCGCGGGTGGATCCCGGCGAGGACCTGATCGGCATGCTCATCCGCGAGCACGGCGCCACCGTCGACGACGACATGCTGGTCAACATCGCCGCGCTGCTGCTGCTCGCCGGGCACGAGACCACCGCGAACATGCTCGGCATCGGCACCTACGCGCTGCTCACCCACCCCGAGCAGCTCGCCTGGCTGCGCGCCAACCTGGACAAGACCGACAGCGCGGTCGAGGAGCTGATGCGCTACCTCAGCGTGGTGGCCGCCGGGGTGCCGCGGATCGCCACCCAGGACCTGGAGCTGCACGGTAACCAGATCCGGGCCGGTGACATGGTCATGTTCGTGCTCTCCAGCGCCAACCGGGACCCGGAGCTGCTGGACCGGCCGGACGAGCTGCTCCTGGACCGGCCGGGACCGGCCCGCCCGCACCTGGGCTTCGGCCACGGCGCGCACCACTGCCTGGGCGCGCCACTGGCCAGGGCGGAGATGCGCACCGCCTTCCGGGCCCTGCTGACCCGCTTCCCGAACCTGGCGCTAGCCGTGCCGGCCGAGGAGATCCGGTTCCAGCCGCACCAGGGCGTGTACGGGGTGGCGGAGCTGCCGGTCACCTGGTGACCGCGGCCGCCGGGGCCAGTTCGAGGGTGAGCACCCCGTCGGCGATGCTGCGCCGCACCGGGTGGCCCAGCGCGTGCGCGAGGTGCGGCACGGCGGTGTTGTCGGCGTAGGTGTGCAGGCAGATCGTGCGCACCTGCCTGGCCACCGCCGTGGCCACCAGCCGCCGCAGCAGTTCCCGGCCCAGGCCGCGGCCCTGCCAGTCGTCGCGGACCAGGAAGGCCACCTCGGCGGTGTCCCCGTCCCAGAACACGCTGCCGGTGCCGACCACCTCGGTGTCGCACAACGCCAGCAGGGTGTGCGTGGACCAGCGGCTGACCAGGGTGCGCAGCGCCCGCCCGCTGGTCTGCGGCGCGCCGAGGAAGCGGCGGCGCAGGGTCTCCGGCGTGCAGCGGGCGTGCAGGTCGAGCAGGCCGTCCAGGTCCTGCGGGCGGGCCCGGCGCAGCACCGCGGTGCGCTCGCCCAGCTGCACCATCTCCCCCGGCGGGGGCGGCAGCCGGTGGGCGAGCGTGATCATCGCGCGGGCCCTGGCGAACTCGGCCGGGGTGAAGGCCAGTCCTGGACGGTGCGCCAGGAAGGTGCCGCCGTCGGGGTGCCGCAACGCCAGCCTGCCGCCGTCGAGGACCTCGGTGTGCTCGTGTTCCACCCAGCTCAGTTCGGCGCCGCTGAGCAGCTGGTGCAGCACCCTGGGCAGGTCGTCGGGATCCTCGGCCAGCCAGGTGGCCAGCAGCACCGCCCTGGTCGGTTCGTCGGCCAGCGCGCTGACCGCGGCCGGCGCCACCCGCACATCCGCGCCGCCACCCTCGATCAGGGCGTTGACCAGCGCGTTCTCCTCGACGTCGGCGGGTGCGCGCAGGACCAGCTCGTCCACCGCGCCCTCGGCCAGCGGGTGCACGTCCAGGGCCAGGATGTTGACCCGCAGCCTGGCCAGCCGGGCGGTGAGCCGGGCCAGCGCGCCCGGGGTGTCCGGCACGGTGACCCGGATCCGCCACAGCGTCTCGGCGATCGGGGGTGGCGAGCCACGGCGGAACGGCCAGCGGCCGGTGCGGCGCGGGGCCGGAATGTCCTCCATGCCCCGATCCTGGGCCCGCCACGTGACGTGCGGGTTACCCGGTCGCGTGGGTTTCGCCACCGTGCGCCGGGTGAGCGGGGAAAACCGTTTGCCGGGCACTTAAACTGGGTCCCAGTATGGGTACGCCGCTTGTGAGCGCTTCGCTCACCGAACTCCACGACCGCCTTCCCGAGCTGATGCTGCGCGATCAGCGTCGGTTGCGCCGTCGTGTCGAGAACGCCCGCAAGCTGCGGGACACCGGGAAACGCGCCGCGGTCACCGCGGAACTCGCCGCCGAGATCGCCGCCGCGGAGATCCGGATCGAGAACCGGCGCAACGCCCGGCCGAAGATCCGCTATCCCGAGCTGCTGCCGGTCAGCCAGCGCAAGGACGAGATCCTGGCCGCGATCCGGGACCACCAGGTGGTGATCGTCGCCGGCGAGACCGGGTCCGGCAAGACCACCCAGCTGCCCAAGATCTGCCTGGAACTGGGGCGCGGGGTGCAGGGCCTGATCGGGCACACCCAGCCACGCAGGCTGGCCGCGCGCACGGTGGCCGAGCGGATCGCCGAGGAACTGGGCACCTCGCTCGGCGAGACCGTCGGCTACCAGGTCCGCTTCACCGACCAGTCCAGCACGGACACCCTGGTCAAGCTGATGACCGACGGCATCCTGCTGGCCGAGATCCAGAACGACCGGACGCTGTCCCGCTACGACACGCTGATCATCGACGAGGCGCACGAGCGCAGCCTCAACGTGGACTTCCTGCTCGGCTACCTGGCCCAGCTGCTGCCCCGCCGCCCCGACCTCAAGGTGATCATCACCTCCGCGACCATCGACCCGGAGCGCTTCTCCCGGCACTTCGGCGACGCGCCGATCATCGAGGTCTCCGGCCGCACCTACCCGGTGGAGACCCGGTACCGGCCGATCATCGACCCGGACAGCGAGGCCGACGACACCGACCGGGACCAGGTCACCGCGATCTCCGACGCGGTGGACGAGCTGCTGCGGGAAGGGCCCGGCGACATCCTGGTCTTCCTCAGCGGCGAGCGGGAGATCCGGGACACCGCGGACGCGCTGGAGAAGCGGGAGCTGCGCAACACCGAGGTGGTGCCGCTGTACGCGCGGCTGTCCGCGGCCGAGCAGCACCGGGTGTTCCAGTCCCACACCGGACGGCGGATCGTGCTGGCCACCAACGTGGCCGAGACCTCGCTGACCGTGCCCGGCATCAAGTACGTGATCGACCCCGGCACCGCGCGGATCTCCCGCTACTCCCACCGCACCAAGGTGCAGCGGCTGCCGATCGAACCGGTCTCGCAAGCTTCGGCGAACCAGCGCAAGGGCCGCTGCGGCCGGGTGTCGGAGGGCATCTGCATCCGGCTGTACAGCGAGGAGGACTTCGAGGCGCGGCCGGAGTTCACCGATCCGGAGATCCTGCGCACCAACCTGGCCTCGGTCATCCTGCAGATGACCTCGCTGGGCCTCGGTGATCTGGCCGCGTTCCCGTTCATCGACCCCCCAGGTGCGCGCAACATCACCGCGGGCGTGCAGCTGTTGCAGGAACTCGGCGCGCTGGACCCGGAGCAGGACGATCACAAGAAGCGGCTGACCCCGTTGGGGCGCAAGCTGTCCCAGCTCCCGGTGGACCCCAGGCTGGCCCGGATGGTGCTGGCCGCCGACGACCTGGGCTGCGTGCGCGAGGTGCTGGTGATCACCGCCGCACTGTCCATTCAGGACCCACGCGAACGCCCGGTGGACAAGCAGCAGGACGCGGACAGCAAACACGCCCGCTTCAGCGATCCGACCTCGGACTTCCTGGCCTACCTGAAGCTGTGGGAATACCTGCGCGAACAGCAGCAGGAGTTGTCCAGCAACCGGTTCCGCAAGCAGTGCCGGGCGGAGTACCTGAACTACCTGCGGGTGCGGGAGTGGCAGGACATCCACAGCCAGCTGCGCCAGGTGGTCAAACAGCTCGGCATCACCCCGAACAGCAACCCCGCGCCGGAACAGCAGGTGCACATCGCGCTGCTGTCCGGGCTGTTGTCGCACATCGGGTTGCAGGAGGAACGCAAGAAGGAATACCTGGGCGCGCGCAGTGCCCGCTTCGCGATCTTCCCCGGCTCCGCGCTGTTCAAGAAGCCGCCGCGCTGGGTGATGGCCGCCGAACTGGTGGAGACCTCCCGGCTGTGGGGCCGGATCGCGGCCCGGATCGAACCCGAATGGGTGGAACCCCTAGCGGGCCACCTGGTCAAGCGCACGCACAGCGAACCGCACTGGGAGAAGAAACAGGGCGCGGTGATGGCCGTGGAGCGGGTCACCCTCTACGGCATCCCCCTGGTCGTCGACCGCAAGGTCAACTACGGCCGCATCGACCCGGACCTGAGCCGCGAACTGTTCATCCGGCACGCCCTGGTCGAAGGTGATTGGCAGACCACACACAAGTTCTTCCACGCCAACCGCGCCCTGCTCGGCGAAGTCGAGGCCCTGGAGGACCGGGCCCGCCGCCGCGACATCCTGGTCGACGACGAAACCCTGTTCGCCTTCTACGACGAACGCATCGGCAAGGAAGTCGTCTCGGGCCGGCACTTCGACAGCTGGTGGAAGAAAACCCGCCGCGACACCCCGGAACTCCTGACCTTCGACAAACAAGCCCTGATCAACGCCACCGCGGGCGCCATCACCGAGAAGGACTACCCCGACGACTGGCGGCAGGGCGGCGTACGACTCCCGCTGACCTACCGTTTCGAGCCCGGCACCCGCGACGACGGCGTCACCGCGCACATCCCGGTCGGCGTGCTCAACCAGGTCGGCGGCGACGGCTTCGCCTGGCACATTCCCGGGCTACGCAAGGATATCGTGGTAGCCCTGCTGAAGTCGCTGCCGAAAAACCTGCGCCGCAACTTCGTCCCAGTACCGGACGTCGCCGAAGCCCTCCTCTCCCGTATCACCGCCGAAGACGGCAACCTGCTCGACGCGGTCGAGGACATCCTCTACGAACTCACCAAGATCGAGGTCCCCCGGGAAGCCTGGCAACTCGACCAGGTCCCCGACCACCTCAAAACCACCTACCGAGTCCTCGACGAGCACGACAAGGTCCTGGCCGAAGGCAAAGACCTGTCCGCGCTCAAGCGGAAACTCACCGCCCAGGTCCGCAAAACCCTGTCCGCGGCGGGCAACGAGCTGGAACGCAAGGGCCTGCGCGACTGGACCATCGGCACCCTGCCCAAAACCTTCTCCCAGCAGCAAAACGGCTTCACCGTCACCGCCTACCCCGCCCTGGTGGACGACACCGACAGCGTGTCCGTCCGAATGCTGGACAGCGCGGCCGAACAACGCCGCGCGATGTGGCGCGGCACCCGCCGCCTGCTCCTGCTGACCGTGCCGTCCCCCGTGAAACAGCTACAACGCGGCCTGACCAACCAGGCCAAGCTGACCTTGAGCCGCAACCCCCACGGCGGTGTGGCCGACCTGCTGACCGACTGCATCAACGCCGCGTCGGACAAACTGATCGCGGCAGGCGGCGGCCCAGCCTGGGACGAACCCGGCTTCACCAAGCTGCGCGAAGGCGTGCGCTCCGGCCTGCAACTGGCCACCTTCGAGGTAGTAGGCCACGTAGAGGCCACCCTGCTGGCCTGGCACGAAGTCGAAGCCGTACTGGAAACCGTGCCCTCGCCGGACGTCCGCAAGCAGGTAACGGGCTTGGTGTACAAGGGTTTCGTCACCGCCACCGGCTGGTCCCGCCTGGCCCACCTGCCCCGTTATCTACGGGCAGCCAAACACCGCCTGGACAAGCTCCCCGAAAACCCCCGCCGAGACGCCGAACTCGAAGCCCAGATCACCGAGGTCCACCAGGCATTCCTGGAACTCCGCAAGGAAGCCCCCCAGGCCGCGGCCGGCCTCGCCAAGATCCGCTGGATGATCGAAGAACTCCGAGTGAGCTACTTCGCCCAATCCATGGGCACCGCTTATCCGGTGTCAGACAAGCGAATCTACCGCGCGATGGACGACCTCCTAACCTAACCCCCACCCCCGCGCGTGTTGGCCGTTGTCGTACACCGAGTTGGCCGTTATGGACGCCGAGTTGGCCGTTGTCGTACGGCACGTTGGCCGTTGTCGTACGCCATAGGCAGCTGCGACCGGGCGAAGCCCGAAAACCGGTGGCCGGGCTGGCTTTTCGAAAACCCAATCCGAGCGGTTCCCCATCCCCGTCAGCCTGGAGAGGACACACCGCATCTCACCGAGTGGCCCCTGCAACCTGCCGCCGCCAAACCCACCCAACGCGACGGGGGCCGCTCGGTGAGATGTGGTTTGGTATCGGAGGGCTGACGGGGATGGGGAACCGCACACGAGCACTGCTCTTGCTCTTCGTCTTTGCTCTTGTTCTTCCCCCCATCCTTTGATTTCTGCCCGTCCGGCGAGGACGCACTTGATCTTGATCTTTGGTTTAGATCAAAACCCGAAGATCAAAAAGGGATGGCCTCGCCGGCCGGGCAGACCACCGGAGGGGTGGGGCAGATCAACACCCGGGTGAGCAGGTTGCGGGGCGGGGTTTGGGCTGCCGGGGCCGGTTCCAGCGTGGCTCCGAGGGCTCGCGTGTTCTCCGTACGGCCTTCCGCCAGCCAACCACACCCCGATGAGCGGCCCCCGTCACGTTGGGTTGGCCGGGCGGCGGTTTGTGTTGCAGGGGCCGCTCATCGGGGTGTGGTCTGCATGCTCCAGGCCGTACGGAGAACACGCGAGAGCCCTCGTCGTGGGGGTTTCACCCCTCCGCCCCGCCCCCGCCCTGTCCCACAACGGCCAACGTGGCGTACGAGTTGGGCCAACTCGCCGTCCATAGCGGCCAACTCGGCGTCCATAGCGGCCAACTCGGCGTACGACAACGGCCAACACTCGCGGGATTGGTGGGTGCGAGCCTGGTCTCGGCCCAGGAGCAGGCCGTAGGTGAAGGCGTTCTCGCCTGCCGGGTGGGCCTGCACGCCGGGTTCGCGCAACGCCACTCCGCTGGCCAACGCCAGTTCCTCCTCAGCCCCGGACCTGCTGTGGCAGCACGTCCTTGGCCCGGCTCCGGTGACCGCTACCGGTGGTGCTGGATGAGGAGGAACTCGCCGTCCTGCCGCACCGAGTCCGCCATCGCGATGGCCACGGAGAGTTCAGCCCGCCTGCTTACCTCGGCGAGTGTCCATTCAGGACTGTCCGCCGTGCCGATCGGGTAGACCAGCGTCCGGTTGGTCAGGTGTGGCGCGAGGCGGTTCTCCGTCGCCACGGACGCGCCGTCCGGGATCCGGTCCATCAACCGGCCTGCCGCGGCCGCCTCGCTGGTCTGCGCGCCGAAGCCGGGGGTCAGCAGCTCGCGCAGCGGGAAATGCGCGGTGATCACGCCTGCCGTGCCGAGCAGGGCGAGGGCGAGCGCGGCGGCGGGCAGCCGTCTGGGCAAGTCCAGTCGCCGGCACCACCGGCTTGCCACGGGCCGGAGCCGGACCGCCGCGTCGATGAGGGCGAAGAACAGGATGGGCATCAGGATCGCGTCGTAGTGGAAGCCCGGAACCCAGTACAGCAGGTTCGTGCCGGCCAGCCGCCAGGCCAGCGTGGGCAGGGCGAGCAGCACGAGCGGGGAACGCAGGCACAGGAACAGGGTGGGCGCGCACAACAGCGCCACCAGCTCCAGCTTCCGCGGGTCGAAATACTCGCCGCGGAAGATCTCGCCGGTGGGCAGCAGCCCGCCGACGCCGAGATAGCGGTAGCCGCCGTCCACGCTGAACTGGGGGATCACCACGAACACGGTGAGCAGCGCGGCCACCAGGCCACCTGCCACGGTGACCAGGCCCAGCCTCCGGTGGCCGGTCCGGGTGGCGATGAGCAATCCGAGCACGGCGACGGTGAGCCCGAGGTCTTCCTTGACCAGGACCAGCGGGGCGGCCAGGGCGACGGCCCGTCCGTACCGGCCGGACAGGAACGCCTCCAGCGCGAAAGCCAGCAGGGGCACCGCGAAGGCGATCTCGTGGAAGTCGAAGGCCAGCGCCGCCTGCAAGCCCCAGGACAGGCCGTAGCAGCCCCCGATGACCAGCCCGGCCACCGGACCCAGCAGGAGGGTGGCGACCCGGGTGACCGGGATGATGGAGACGCCGAAGAGCACGGCCTGGGCCACCAGCAGGGTTTCCGCGGCCGGGAAGAGGCGGTACAGCGGCGCGATCAAGGCGATGACCGGGCTGAAGTGGTCGCCGAAGAGGATGAGGTGCGGGTCGCGGATGGTGGAGACCGGGAGTTCTCCGCTGGCGTAGCCGCGCACGGCCTGCTCGAAGATCCCGAGGTCGAACCCGTTGGTCCGCAACGCCGCGTGCCTGCCCAGCGCGAACAGGGTGTACGCCGTGGTGAACACCGTCGCGAGCAGGACGGCCAGCCAGGTGCGCCGGTGAACGCCGAGCCAGGCGGCCACCCCGGCGGGCCGGATCGCACTGATCGAGGATGTGGGCACGGAAACCTCCCGGCCTGCCACCAGGCCGTTGTGCCCCAGCGCGTCCCGGCCCCGTGAGCAGGGGACCCGAGGCCGGGACGGCCTCCTGCCGGGTGGGGGGCTGGGGTGGCCCGGCAGGGCTTGGCCCGCGTTACCCGAACGCGGTGTTCAACCTCGCCAGCGCGCCTTCCAGGTGCGCGCGCATGGCGGCCTCGGCGGCCTCGGGATCACGGGCACGCAGCGCCTCGGCGATCTTGGCGTGTTCCCGCAGCGCCTCGATCGGCTGGTCGGTGCCGTGCGACCACAGCCGATAGGTGTGCAGGTGGCTGTGCAGCCGCTGGATCGACCGGCGCAGCAGCTCGTTCCCGGCCGCGGCGGCCACCCCGTCGTGGAAGAGCGCGTCGTGCGCGACGAAGCTCCGGTAGTCGGCGTACCGGCTCCGGTCCCTCGGCGCGGCCCTGGGCTCGGTGGGGGCCAGCGCGGCCAGCTGCTCGTCGGTGGCGTGGACCGCGGCCAGCCGGGCGGCCATGGGTTCCAGCGCCAGCCGCACGGTGTAGAGATCCCCGAGGGCCCGCTGGTCCAGTGGCGGCGCGACCGAGTACCCGGCCATCGGTCGCTTGACCAGCAGGCCCTCGGTCTCCAGGCGGGCCAGGCTCTCCCGCACCGGAGTCCGGGACACCTCCAGCTCCTGCGCCAGGAAATCCGTGGTGAGGCGGGAATCCGGCGGGAAGGCGTTGTCCATCAACATCGCCTTCAGGGACTCATACACCTCGTCGCCGAGCATGGTGCGCCGGATGCGGGGGATCTTCGGCGCCTGTCCGGCTGTGTCGTCGGCCATGCCACCAGCTTACTGCATTCTGGACATTAAATCCAATGTGTGCCAGCATCCGGCTGCACGGCCAGCCACCCGGATGGCCGAGGCCGTTCGACGGGAGCGCGCGGACATGGGCAAGGGACTTCCGCACCGGGCACTGGCCGCGATCACCGCATCGGCACTGGCCCTGACCGGCTGCGCGGGGCCTGACCACCACGGTGACGCGCTGACGAAGGTCCAGTTCGCCTGCGCGGCCGCGATCGACCACAGCACGGTGTTCACCGCGCTGGAACAGGGCCACTTCCTGGACAACCGGATCAGGGCGAACGTGCGGCTGCACGCGACCGGGGTGGAGATCACCAACCAGGTCGCCGCAGGCGGCGCCCAGTTCGGCCTGCTGGCCGCCTCGGTGGCGCTGACCGCCAAGGCCAAGGGCCTGCCGATCAGCATCCTCGCGATCAGCCACGGTGACGCCACCAGCAGCGCCTACAACGTCAACCAGACCATCGTGGCCGGGCCGCGCTCGGGGATCCGGGCCGGCGACGTGGCGAGCCTGCGCGGGAAGAAGGTCGGCGTCTCGGTCAACACCGGCCCGCACGCCTACCTCAGCAGCATCCTCGGCCAGCACGGCCTCTCCCTCGGCGAGGTGACGGTGCAGAACATCGCGCCCGCGGACATGACCAGCGCGCTGCGGCAAGGCTCCATCGACGCGTTCGTGACCTTCGAGCCGATCACCAGCCGCGCGCTGGCGGAGGTGGCCGGCTCGGTGGCGGTGGCCAGGGGCGGCGCGCGGGAGTGGAACGACCCCGGCGTGGTCATCGCGAACACCGCCTGGGCCGCGGCCCATCCCGGGGTCACCGAAGCGGTGCTGACCGGGATCGCGCGGACCGCCCAGCTCGGCCGCGCCCAGCCGGACGTACTGGCCGAGGTGGCCACCCACTGGATCAACGGACTGTCCCAGGAGATCGCCGGGCAGGCCATCCGGCGGATGCGCTTCGACCCGCGCCTGGCCAAGCCGGTGCTGGCCGGCCTGACCGGGTACACCGTGCCGTTCCTGGTGCGCTCCACCGGGTTCCCGGCCGGTTACCCGGTGGCCTCGGCCATCGACAACCGGTACCTGGCCGCGGTCCGGCATCGCCATCCCGAGTACTTCGCGGATCTGCCGCCGTTGTCCGCCGAGCAGGAACTACCCGGATAGGAGTCGCGGTGCCGACAAAAGTGTGGCGGGCGCCGGTGCTGGCCACCGCGGTCGCGCTGGCCCTGCTGGGCGCGCAGGCGGTCTACGGCGCGGTGCGGGCGGAGCAGGTGCTGCCCGCCGGACTGGCCGAGGTGGCGCGGGAGCGGGGCTGGGCCGACATCCGGGTCGAGCTGAACTTCCCGCCGGAGCAGTTCAACACCGCGTTCCTGGCCGAGCGGGGCAGCTTGGTCGGCGTGCGCGGCACGGTGGTCGACCTGCTCGGCGTGACCGAGGCGGAACTACGCGAGATCGCGGGCCTGCACTGGGTGCGATCCATCCACGAACGGAGGTGAGCAGTGCGCGAACAGACCGGTCGCATCACCATCCGCGGCGTCGGGCACACCTACATCGACCAGGACCGCAAGCAACGGGTCCGGGCACTGGACCGGATCGACCTGGATATCCGGCCGCGCGAGTTCCTCTGCCTCGCCGGGGCCTCCGGCTGCGGCAAGACCACCCTGCTGAACATCATCGCGGGCCTGGTCAGGGCCGAGGAGGGCACGGTCAGCGTGGACGGTGTCGTGGTGCGCGGCCCTGGCAGGGACCGCGGCATGGTCTTCCAGGAGTACGCCCTGCTGCCCTGGCGGACCGTGCTGGACAACGTGGCGCTGGGCCCCAAGCTGGCCGGGGTCGGCAAGGCACGCCGCCGCGAACTGGCCCGCGAGCAGCTCGACCGGGTGGGCCTGGCCGGTTTCGCCGACAGCTACCCGCACGAACTCTCCGGTGGCATGCGCCAGCGCGCCGCGGTGGCCCGCACCCTGGCCGCCGATCCGCTGGTGATGCTGATGGACGAGCCGTTCGCCGCGGTGGACGCGCAGACCAGGGCCGGGCTGCAGGAGGAGCTGGTGCGGGTCTGGCAGGACAGCGGCAAGACCGTGGTCTTCGTGACCCACTCGGTGGAGGAGGCCGCGTTCCTGGCCGATCGCACGGTCGTGCTGGCCCCGCACCCCGGCCGGGTGCACACCATCGTCGAGGGCCGGGTGCCCAGGCCGGAGCGCAGGGCGGTGGCCGCGGGCCCGGCCCAGGCCGAGGTGGCCGCCGAGCTGTTGCACGAGATCCACGCCGCCCGCGCCCTCGACGGTGTGCGGTGACCGCGCCGGCACGCCGGGGGGCCGCGCCGCTGCTGGCCTTCGCGCTGCTGCTGGCGGTGTGGCAGGCATCGGCGGCGCTGGCCGGGCAGGACGAGCGCTTCTATCCCACCCCGGCCTCGGTCTGGCTGGCCGCGGGCGAGCTGTGGTCACACGGCCTGTTGCCCGCCTTCGTCGAGGTGAGCGTGCAGCGCTGGCTGATCGGCGTACTCGCGGGCATCCTGTGCGCGGTCCCGCTGGCCGTGCTGCTGTCGCTGAGCGAGACGGCCGTGCGGATGCTGATGCCCCTGCTGGACTTCTTCCACGCGATCGTCGAGCTGGCCTGGCTGCCGCTGTTCGTGCTGTGGTTCGGCTACAGCACGCTGACCATCGAGCTGTCCATCGGCTACGTGGTCTTCTTCCTGGTCCTCTACAACACCCTGACCGGCATCCGGCAGGTGCCGCCCTCGGTGGTCAGCGCGCTGCGCACGCTGGGCGCGGGCCGCTGGCAGGTGACCTGGGAGGCGCTGCTGCCCGGCGCGCTGCCCTCGGTGCTCACCGGGGTGCGGCTGGGCGCGGGATTCGCCTGGCGGTCCCTGGTGGGCGCGGAGATGATCGCCGCGCAGAGCGGCCTCGGCTTCCTGATCTTCCAGAGCCGCGAGGACATGCAGACCTCGCGCACGGTGGTCGGCATGGTGGTCATCGGCCTGCTCTGGCTGCTCATCGACCGGTGCTACCTGCGGCCGGTCGAGGCGGCCACCGTGCAGCGCTGGGGCGTCATCCGGAGCGCCGGGTGAGGGCCGCGGCGCACCGCGCGGTCATCACCGCCCGGCTGCTGGCCGGCCGCGCGCTGTGGCTGGTCCCGGTGCTGCTGCTACTGCTCGGCTGGGCACTGCTGCCCGTGCTGGTGGACCTGCCCGCCTACCAGCTGCCCCGGCTCGCCGAGGTGGCCGCCACCGGATGGCGCCTGCTCGTCGACGGCACCCTGGCCCAGGCGATCGGGGCGAGCCTGCTGCGGCTGGCCGTCGCCTTCCTCATCGGCGCCGGTCTCGGCCTGCTGCTCGGCCTGTCCATGGCAGCCAGCCGGGTGCTGACCCTGCTGCTCGAACCGATCGTGGCCTTCTTCCAGGCGGTCGCCGGGATCGCCTGGATCCCGCTGGCGATCGTGTGGTTCGGCTTCGGCGACGGCCCGGTGCTGTTCGTGGTGGCCAACGCGATCTTCTTCATCGTGCTGTACAACACGCTGCTCGGCGTGCACGGCATCCAGCGGGTGCTGCCGCAGGCCGTGCGCACCCTGGGCGGGACCCGGTGGCAGGTGCTGCGCGAGGTCCTGCTGCCCGGCGCGATGGTCAGCGTGCTGGCCGGCCTGCGCACCGGCCTGGCCTTCGGCTGGCGGGCGCTGGTGGCGGTGGAGCTGATCGCGGCCAACTCCGGCATGGGTTTCCTGACCCTGTCGGCTTCCCGCAACTACCAGAGTGAGGTCGTGGTGGTGGCGATCGTGGTGGTCGGCCTGCTGTGGCTGGCCATGGACCGCCTGCTGCTGCGGCCCATCGAGCGGCGCACCGTCGTGCGCTGGGGGATGGTGAGGAAAACCCGATGACAACCGATCCGAGGACAACCGACAGGGCCTGGTTCACGCCAGAACTGATCACCGCGGCGGAGTGGGGCAGCTACCTGTTCCGCTTCCGGGTGGGTGACCAGCCGCTGGAGCAGGGCGGCACCATCCGGGTGCAGCTGCCGGACAGCTGGCACGCCTGGCGGCGCAACGGCGCCAAGGGCGTGCAGTCGCACGAGCCCGCCGCCGACAACCACGTCACCGGCCGGGTCGCCTCCGGTTCGGCGAGCGTGCGCTGCGAGGTCGAGGGCGGCGTGGCCGAGGACGTGGTGAAGAGCAACCGGACCGGGATCGACGGCAGGGCGGGCCGCTACGTCTACGTCACCAGGCTGACCGTGGTCAGCGGCAGGCTGGCGCCTGGCGACCTGGTGGAGATCCGCTTCGGCGATGTCTCCGGCGGCAGCAGGGGATTCGCCGCCGCACTGCACCCGGAAGGCCCGGAGCAGGTGCTGGTGGCGGTGGACCCGGACGGCTCCGGGTACGCCCGGATCCTGCTGGCCGAGCAGTCGCCGGTGCTGGAGGTCCAGCCCTGCGCCCCGGCCGAACTGCTCTGCTACGGCCCTTCGCTGCTCGGCGCGGGCGAGTCCGGCCGGATCCGGGTGGTCGTGGTGGACGCCGAGGGCAACCGGGTCAACTCGATCGGCGGCCTGCCGGTGCCGCGGGTGCGCGACGGCGACGTGCTGCTGGAGGACCCGGTGCCCGGCGAGCTGGGCGGGACGTTCGAGATCGGGTTCACCGCGCGGTCGCCAGGGGTGGTGCGGGTGTCGGTGTACCTGCCCGCCCTGCCGGCGGGGCTGACCAACCCGTGCTGGGTGAGCCCGGCCGCGCCGCGGCAGCGACTGTACTGGGGCGACCTGCACTCCCACTCCGACCACAGCTTCGACGGGGTCGGCCACTTCCCCTACGAGTACGCCAGGGACGTCTCCTGCCTGGACTTCTACGCGCTCACCGAGCACTGCGAGCGCTGGCGGGAGGGGGACTGGGAAAACCTGTGCGAGCGGGTCGCGAAGTACCACGACCCCGGCCGGTTCGTCACCTTCCTCGCCTACGAGGCCACCTTCCACGAGCCGTGGGGACACCACAACGTCTACTTCCGCGACCCGGCTGACGCGCTCGTGCTCGGCGCGGACCAGGGCACCGTGCTGGACCTGTGGCGCGCGCTCAAGGGCAGGCGGGCGCTGACCATCCCGCACCACACCGGCGTCGCCTTCTCCCCCAAGACCGCGGGCAGCATCCCCGGCAGCACCTCGCCCGCGGTGGACTGGCAGTACCACCAGCCTGACCTGCGCAGGACCGTGGAGATCTACTCCGGCCACGGCCAGTCGGAGTTCTACGACCCTTCCTTCGACCTGTCCTATGAGAACTCCGACTTCTCCACCAACACCTCGCGCAACGGCCCGCACTACGCGCGGGACGCCTGGGAACTCGGCCACCAGCTCGGCGTGATCGGCTCCTCGGACAACCACCGCGCCCAGCCCGGTCGCGGCGAGCTGGGCCTGGCCGCGGTGTTCGCGCCGGAGCTGGAGCGCGGCGCGGTCTTCGACGCCCTGCACGACCGCCAGAGTTACGGCACCACCGGCGCGCGGATGCTGCTGGACTTCAGCGTCAACGGCACGCCGATGGGCCAGTCCAGCACCGCCGAGGGCCCGCTCCGGTTCGAGATCAGGGTGGCGGGCACCGAGGAGCTGGACACGGTGCAGATCCTCAGTGGCCGGGTCGGGGCGAGCGAGTCCACCAAGGTGGTCGCGGCCTGGCTGCCCACGGGCCTGGACTTCAGCGGGACCTGGTCGGCGGCGGCGCCCGCGGAGCGGACCTTCTACTACCTCCGGGTCCGGCAGCGCACGAGCTACCGCGGCCGCAAGGCGACCGCGTGGAGCAGCCCGATCTGGATCGAGCCCGGCCGCGACGGGACGGACTGAGTCCTCCCCCGGGCAGACCGGAGCCCACCCGCTACCGTCGGCGGGTGGGCTCCGGTTCTGGTTTTCCTTGTGGTCAGGCGGGATTCGGGTATGGACCGTCCTTGCCGCCGATGCTGTCCCTGGCGAAGTCGAACGTGGCCAGCCACTTGTTCGCCGGCAGCAGACCGGCGTTGTCCTTGACCTGCTGGCCGCCGGTGAGCTGCTCCTCGATGGTGTTGTCCTTGCCGATGTTATGGGTGTACAAGCCCTCGTCGACCGAGTCGAACTGGTTCCGCTGCACCAGCAGCCGGTTGGTCCGGTCGTCCAGGTAGATCGCGGCGACCTTGACCTGGACCACCGCGGTGGGCTGCCGTTTCACCTGGGTGATGTAGTTGCCGCTGATGGTCGAACGCGGCACCCCGGCGTCGTAGTGGAAGTTCGCCTTGGTGTGGATGGCGCCGCAGTCGATGGCCACCAGGCAGTTGCGCTCCAGCCGGTTGTTCAGCACCTGCACGTCGCGCAGCGCGGACACCCGGTCCGTTGCCAGGTCGTGGATCCAACCCAGGTTGATCCCGATGTTGCGCACGTTGGTGATGGTGTTGTGCTCGATGGTCAGGCCGTTCGGGTAGGTCGCGGTGACGGCCGAATCGGTGTGGTAGTCCAGGCCCATGTCGTCGAAGTAGTTGTTGCGCACCGTGGTGCCGCGGTTCTGCGCCTGCTCGGGGACGGCCGGGTCCTGGGGGGGTGCCGATGAAGATCCCGCTGTCGGCGATCTTGGTGAACACGTTGCCGTCGAAGGACACCTGGTTGGTGCCGGGGCCCAGCACCACGCCGGTCGCGCCGAGGTGGCGGAAAGCGTTGCGGGTGAAGGAGATGTTCCGCGAGTTCTCGATGTGCACGGCGCCGGGGTTGACCTCCCAGACCGGGAAGCCATCACTCGTCTTGCTCGGCGGCACGGCCTCGAAATGGACCCCGCCCTGCCGTTGCAGGTTGCCCTGCTGGTTCGGCAGCAGCCAGCTGGTGTGCGCGAACTGCAGGCCGTGGAACTGGATGTCCGAGGCCCCGTCCAGCCGCAGGAGCTGTTGTCCCACCGGTGCGATGACGCCCAGGGTGCTGGGATCCTGGGCCGACTTCAGGTACACCCGGTTGGCCTTGCGGTCCAGCCACCACTCGTTGTCGGCGTCCAGGAACTCCTTGGCGCCCTCGAAGAAGGTCGCGTACCGCTGCTCGGGGTACCACACCTCATCATGGGGGGCGACCTCGAGGGTGCCGCCGGTGCCGACGGGGCTCGTGATCCCTTCCGGAGACTTCGGCACGACCTGCCGGAATCCGTCCGGGGCCGTGGCGACGGAGTCGATCCGGTAGCGCAGCTGGCGCCAGGTGAACTGCACCACCGCGTGCGCCCCGTCCAGGCCGCCGGGATCCCCGGCCGGCAGCGCGGCGCCGGGGACGCTGATCCGCAGTGCCCGCTGGTCCTTGACCCGGATCAGGCTGGACCGCACGAACCCGGTGTTGGGGCTGCGAGCCCGGGTGAACCGCTGGCCGAGCCCGTAGAGCTGGAGGAAGTCCAGGCCCTTGGCGTCGGCGCGCCACAGGCCGTCCTGGTCCTTGGTCCACCCGGTGATCGGCATGCCCGCGCTGAGCACCGGTGATGTGCCCGGCAGGTTGCGCCAGATGACCCGGTGGCCCTTCTTGCCGGAGTCCGCGGCGCCGAGTGTCTTGGGCTCCGTTATCTGGTAGCGGCCGCCGTCGAAATACACCACGAGGTCCTGGGTCAGGGCGGGGGTCAGCTCTCGCTGCCGGGCCAGCACCCGGTCCAGGCCGCAGGCGGTGGCGAGTTGCCCGCAGTCGCCGGTGGTGGCGCCGCCGGGCTTGGCGTAGAGGCGGAGCGGAACGGCCTCGGCCGCCACGGCGGAGATGGGTAAGGCGCAGGTCAGGAGTAGGGCGCAGACGGCTGGTGCGGCCAGTCGCGACCAGCGGGGTTTCGGACGAGTCACCAATGACTCCCATCTCGGGCCACCGGCGGGCAGCCCGCTGCCAGGTCCGATCCCGGCCAACGGCGGACGGGATCCGGTGTGGCCGGATCCTGGCACCGATTGGATACAATGTCCAGGGTCCAATCCTGGACAAGCTTGGGGTTGCTCTTCAGGCGCTGCTAGCGGAGCCACTTCCGGAGCTTGTTCGCCGAAGCCTTGCGCCACAGTGCCGGGAGTTCGGTGCGGGACTGTGCCGCTCGTGCCTCGTCGCGGCCAAGGAACAGGCCGTAGCTGAAGCCGTTCTCGGTGGCCAGGTGGGCTTGGCTGCCCAGGTCGCGGAGGGCTTGACGGCTCACTACCGCGTCCTGGTGGTGGCCAAGGTGGGTTTGCAGCTTCTTCATTCGGGTGCGGAAGCGGGTGGCGTTCTTGCCGAACACCGGTTCCAGCGCTTCGGCGGCGTAGCGGGCTCTCTTGGCCGCTTTGCGGGCCTCGTGCAGGGCCAGTTCCTGTTCCGGGCCATCCTTGGTCGCGGCCGCTGTCATCGCCCGGTCCAGCTTGCGGTAGGCACGGCGGACCTGCTGGGGCAGGACGTCCTTCGCCGGGTGGGTGGCCAGCCGGGTGGGCGGGGGTTCGGAGAGGGCGAACTCCAGCAGGCACAGCAGGTCCAGGTAGCGCTGGCCGTCCAGTTCGGCGAGGACCTTCTTGCGGGCGGCGGCGAACTCCTGGCGGTAGTGGCCCTCGACCCTGGCCTTGACGGGGCCGAGGACGAGGTCATCCGGGGTGTCCTGGATGTGCTGGCTGATGCGGTGGTGCAGGACTTCCAGATCCCGCGCCTCGCCAAGGACCGCGCCCAGCCATTTCAGCTCGTCGGAGAGGCGGCCGGTCTGTTCCCGGTCGATGACCTTGCCGTAGGCGCGCAGGGTGCTGCGGAGGCGGCGGGTGGCGACCCGCATCTGGTGGATGGCGTCCGGCTTGTCGCGGCGGATGAGGATGTCGCCAGCCACCAGGGCGGCGGCCTGGGCGCGGAGGTAGGCCAGCACGACGGTGATGGCGGCGGACTTCTTGGTCAGGGGGCGCGGTGGGGTGTGCGCGAAGACCGGGTGCGGCGGGGTACCCAGGAGGCGGCCGATCTTTGACTTGGACGTGCTGCGGCGGGCGCCTGCCGCGGCGAAGCGTTCGTCCACTGTGGACAGTAGGGTCAGGTCGCCGTCGACGAGTTCCACTTCGGCTTCCTGCCAGGTGTCCAGGGTGGCGGACTCGCCCATGGTCTGGGCGCTGACGTCGTCGATGACCACCTCGGCCAGCACCGCGCCCTCGGTGTCGACCAGGTGCCAGCGGCGGCGGGTGGTGCGCAGGCGGCCGATGGGGGTCAGCTCGCCGCCCCTGGTGTGCGCGCGGACGAGGGTGGCCAGGGCGGCCGGGACCTTGCGGTTACGGCCCAGCGGCAGGCGGATCTCCTCGCGGGTGTCCTGGCCCAGCGGCAGCTTGAGGTGCCAGCCCGCGTCGTCGCCGCCGGTGCGGCGGCGCAGGGTGACGCCCTCGGCGAGCAGGCGGCGGTCGGCGGTGTCGAAGTAGGTGGCGTCCAGGGCCAGTTCGTCGGGACCCAGCAGGGCGGCGACCCCTGGCAGGCCGCCCAGATCGGGCAGGGCCAGTGGTTCCGCCGCCTCGTACTTGCGCTCGATCTCCCGCGTTTCGGTCGCCATCTTGCATGCTTACCCGAGTTGGCGGGGTTCAGCACCTGGTGTTTGCCGGTCGGCATGATCGGGAACCGCCCTGGGGGACAGGGTCGAGAACCGCGGACGGGAGGTAGGCGATGAACCACCCCACCGGGGAAGTCCCCGAGGCCGACGCCGTGGCCCAGCACACCGGGGTAGTCCCGGAAGAGCCGGATCCGCTCATCGAGGTGCACCCGCTGGAAGCCGATCCGGCCGATGTCCTGGACCAGCACCGGCCGGTCCCGCTGGATGAGGAAGACCTCTAGAGACGACCGCGCCACCGGGTGAGCTGCCGCGCCGTCCGCGTGTTGATCACCCGGTCCGCGCGCACCCCGCACTCCAGCGCCCGCGCGCAGCCGAAGCCGAGCCAGTCGAGCTGGCCGGGCGCGTGCGCGTCGGAGTCGATGGCGAACTCACAGCCGAGTTCCACCGCCGCCCGCAGCAGTCGCCGCGGCGGATCCAGCCGCTCCGGCCGTGAGTTGATCTCCACCGCGACCCGGTGCGCCCGGCAGGCGGTGAAGACCCGTTCGGCGTCGAACTCCGATTCGGGGCGGCCCCGGCCGGTGAGCAGCCGTCCGGTGCAGTGCCCGAGCACGTCCAGGTGCGGATCGGCCACCGCCGCGCACAGCCGCTCGGTCATCTCCGGCGCGGGCATGCGCAACTTCGAGTGCACGCTGCCGACCACCAGATCCAGCTCGGCGAGCAGGTCCGGCTCCTGGTCCAGCGAGCCGTCCTCGAGGATGTCCACCTCGATGCCGGTGAGGATCCGGAACGGCGCCAGCCGCTCGTTGAGCCCTCGCACCACCGCGAGCTGCTCCCGCAGCCGGTCCGCGGAGAGGCCGTTGGCGATCCGCAGCCGGGGCGAATGATCGGTGAGCGCGATCCACTCGTGCCCCAGATCGCGGGCGGCCTCGGCCATCTCCGCGATCGGACTGCCGCCGTCGGACCAATCGGAATGCGTGTGGCAGTCCCCGCGCAACGCCCGCCGCAACTCCGTGCCGCCGCCGATCTCCGGCGCGGTCCCGGCCAGCGCGGTCAGGTAGGCGGGCCGCTGACCGGCCAGCGCCTCGCCGATCACGCCCGCGGTGACCTTGCCGATGCCGGGCAGCTCGGTCAGCGTGCCGCGCGCCGCCCGGGCCCGCAGTTCCTCCCCGGTCAGCGGTTCGACGGTGGCCGCGGCACGCCGGAACGCCCGCACCCGGTAGCTGGGCTCGGCGGCCCGCTCCAGGTGGAAGGCGATCTGGCGCAGTGCCCGAACGGGATCCACCGGCCAGGAGTACCCACCCCGATCTCGGGCAACTCCTCTGCGCATGGAGGCTGAACTACCCGTGCTGACCAGCCTGGACGAGCTGGCAAAGGTGGTCGAGCGGCACCGTGGCGAGCTGTACCTGCGCTGGTCGCGGGGTCCGGCGACCGATCAGGGCTCGGTCAGCAGGGACGAGCTGACCGGGGTCGAGCTGCCCGGCCTGTCCGCCAGCCCGCTGGCGGTGGAGGACTGGTGGGCGGACCGGCCGCTGCCGGTGTGGGTGGCCCGCAGGCTCTACGACTACCGCCACCTGCGCGAACAGCGCGGTCCACAGGTGCGCCCCTGGCTGTTCGAGGGCGTCGAAGTGGGGCGCGGCCCGGACAACGAACCGCTGGCCCGCTGCGACCGGCCACTGGCGTGGATCGCCGAGGAGGTCCTGATCGCGGCCGAACGCACGGTCGCGGACTTCCACGCCGACTGGGGCCCGCTGGACCGCGGCGGCGGCCGGTAGCGCTGGTGCGGCCGGGTCACCCGCGCGGGATCGCGGCGACCGCCTCCACCTCGATGAGGATGTGCGGCGCGGCCAGCCCGGCCACCACGATCAGCGAGTGCGCGGGCCAGTCCTTGTCCGGGAACCACTTCTCGAACAGCTCCACCCGCCCGGCGCGCACCGCGGGCAGGTGCTCGGTCCCGGCGACCATGGTGAACATCTTCACCAGATGTTCCGGACCGCCGCCGGCCGCGGCGAGCAGCGCGGCCAGGTTCTCGTGCGCCTGCCGGGTCTGGGACTCCGCGTCAGCGGCCATGGTGCCATCCAGCCGGGAGCCGATCTGGCCCGCGATGAACAGCAGCTCGTGGTCGGCCGGGGCACTGGCCAGGTGGCTGTACTGGCCGACCGGCGGGCCGATCACCGCGGGGTTCCAACGCTGGATCACAGGTCCTCCAAGGCAACCAGGCCGTCCTGGATGGCGCGGGCCACCAGTGCCGCCTTGGTCGGGGCGGCGCGCCCGACGTTGGCGTACTTGATCCGCACCCGGTCGATGTAGGTGTTCACCGTACGCGCGGAGAGCCCGAGCTTCTGCGCGACCATCTCCTTGGACTCGCAGGTGAACCACTCGATCAGCACATCCGCCTCGCGCGGGGCCAGTCTCGGGCGGCTGCTGCGGGTGTCCGCGCCGATCGCGCCCGCCAGCGCGGGCGGGGTGTAGGGCAGGTTGTTCGCCGCGGCCCGGATGGCGGCGACCAGGTGGGTCTGGCCCTCGGCCTTGGTCAGGTAGGCGAACGCGCCGATGTCCACACAGGACAGTGCGGTCTCCGCGTCGTCGCGCATGGTGTAGACGATCACCTGGCGGCCCGCGTCGACCAGCCGGGTCAGGTCGCCGTAGCCGGGCTGGGCGGTCTGGCCCAGGTGCAGGTCCAGCACCACCACATCGGCCTGGGCGCCAGGATCGGTCCAGGCCGCGGCCGGGGTCGGCCCGGTCGCCAGCACCTCGATCGGCGGGTCGGCCAGGCTGCACCAGGCCTGCACGCCGGCCACGATCGCGGGGTGGTCGTCCACCACCACCGCGGTGATCAGTTCTGCGCTCGCCACTTGGCTTCCACCCACACCCGATCCGCGTTCACCAGGTTCGTCACCACGACCCCGTCGGCCTGCGCGACCGGAACGGGCTCCGGCGCGTCGGCGACCACGCTTACCGTAACGGCGTTAGCCGAACCGACCACGGTCACCCTGGCGGTACTGGCCGCGGCCACCAGCGCCGCCAGCGCCGGTTCGGTCAGCGCCCGCCGCACCGCCAGCTCCAGTGGCGGCCGCGGCCCGCGCACCGCCAGCTGCACGCTCACCCCGCCGCGCTGCGCGCTGTCGATGCAGGCGGCCAGCTCGTGCAGCAGCGGATCGTCCACGTCATCGCCCTCGGCGAACAGCCGCCGCATCCGCGCCGCCTCCACCGCGGCCAGCCGCCGCACCCGCTCGTCGCCGGGATCGGCCCGGCCCGTGGCGAGGTCCACCAGCAGCGGCAACGCGGTCCGGGACAGCGCCGCGTAGCGCTCCTCGTGATCACGTTGCAGTTCCCGGGTGATCGCGGCCGCGGTCCGCCGCGCGCCCTCCGCCCGCGCGGTCCGGGCGGCCCCGGCGGCGATCCGGTGCAGCATCGCGGCGGCGAAGGCCACCGCGAGCTGATACCCGAACACGGTGACCCCCGCGATCAGCAACCCCACCAGCGCGGCCCGGTCCGCCTGCCCGACCAGCACCAGCTGCGCCAGGTTGAGCACCGCGTGCACCAGCAGGAAGGCCAGCACCGCGCCGATCCCCTTGTCCAGCAACAACAGCACGCCGAACCAGCCGAGCAGCATGAAGGACCACTCGGCCCGGCTCACGATCAGCTCCGGCGGCACCCCGGTCAGCGCGAGCAGCGCCGCGCCGAACACCAGGACCAGCAGCGGCCAGCGCCAGCGGCCGGGATCGGCGCGGAGGGCGCAGAAGACCGCGACCGCGAACAGGATGCCGAAGGCGACCAGCTCCAGGGTCAGCGACCGGTAGACCTCCGCGTTCGCGATGATCACCGGCAGCGCCAGCCCGAGCAGCCCGGCGAAGGTGATCAGCACGGTGGCCAGCCGCAACCCACGCAGGTACACCGCGGCCGCGCCCGCCCGCCCGCTCACCGCCACCCCACCAACGTCGAGTTGGCCAAAGTCGTACGCCAAGTTGGCCCAACTGGTCGTACGACTTGGGCCAACTCGACTGTTCGCGGGCGGCGGCTCATCCCGGCCACTCCAACCGCACCGTCGTGCCCTGCCCCGGCGCCGAACGCACACTCCCCCGCCCGCCTGCCCGGTGCATCCGCGCCACCACCGACCCGGTCAGCCCGCGCCGCTGCGCCGAGGTCTCCCCCACCGCGAACCCGGCCCCCTCGTCCCGCACCTCCACCACCACCCGGGACGCGTCCCCGGCCACCACCAGGGCCGCCCGGTCCACTCCGGCATGCCGGTGCACGTTCCGCAACGCCTCCGCCACCCCGCCTTCCAGTGCCGCCGCCACCGCCGCGGTCACCACCGGCTGGTACTCGAACCGCACGTCCACCGCCACCGGCGCCGCCTCCGCCGCGCGCACCAGGACCGCGGCCAGCTGGACCGGTTCCTGGTCGGGTTCGGGGCGGGTGGCCAGCGCGGCGACGTCCCTGGCGGCCTGTTCGGCCAGCCAGGGTTCGGGCCGGTCGGCCACGCCCATGCCGACCATCAGCAGGGTGGCCGCGCCGGTGTCGTGCAGGGTGGCCAGGTACTCGCGGTGTTCCCGGTTGCGGGCCGCCTCGACCTCGGCGTCCCGCTGCGCCGCCGCGGCCAGGGCGGTGGCCGTGTCGGCCGCCCGCGCGCCCCGGCACACCAGCACGAACAGCAGCCTGGCCAGTCCGGCCTCGACAAAAAGCCAGAGCCCGTAGGGAATCCCGGTCTCCCAGTCGGCGACCAGCGCGACCCCGCCGGAGTAGGCCACGAACAGCACCAGCACCGCCGCCGCCAGCGCGCCGCGGGCGGGCGGGACCCGCCACTGCCAGCTGACCGCGACCACCGACACCATGACCAGCACCCAGCTGGTCCCGTCGGAGAGCGCGGCCGCCGGCTCGATCCGCCCCTGTGCCAGGCACAGCGCGGTCAGCACCGCCAGGTCCACCGGCAGCACCCAGCGACCTCGCGCCCGCCACAGCACCAGGTTCCACGCGTTGACGACCAGGACGGCGGCGATGGTGGCGGCGAGGTCATCGGGCGCGGACAGCGGGGCGAGCACCCCGGCGCAGGCCAGCACGACTGTGCGCACAAGCAAGGAGAACCGGAGGGCCGAGCGGCGGAACTCGCGTTCGATCGCCCAGTCCGGGGCCGGACCCGGCCGGTTGCCCTCCATGACTGTGCAGATTAGCCCCTGGGAGCCAGCCGCGAACGCCGGTAGCCGCTGGGAGTGAGGCCGACCTCACGCCCGAAGCTGACCCGGAAGCCGGCCGCGGCGCCGAACCCGGTGGATGGTGCCGCGTGTGCCTGTTGAGTGGGCACACGCGGCCACCGCCACCGTCTCGTCGTGCGTCCCGCCCGGACCCACGACGTCTCAGCGGCTCTCGGCGAAGAAAACCCCCAGTCGCCTCTTCGCCCCCCACCCGCTGAGAGCAACCCTAGAACCGTTGTGCCACCTGTGGTGACGGTCGATCGACCCGCACCGGAGGAGTAACCGCGCGGCTCCTTTGGGTGAGCACCACGCACAACAGCACCACCACCGCCATGCCCGCGGTGAACACGCCGATCTCCTCACCCAGCAGCAAGGCCGCCCAGCCCAGGCCGAGCACCGGCTGGGCCAGCTGCACCTGACCGACCCTGGCCACCCCGCCGCGGGCGAGTCCGGCGTACCAGGCGAAGAAGCCGAGGAACATCGACACCAGGCTGACGTAACCGAAGCTCGCCCAGGCCTGCCAGCTCACCGCAGCGGGCACGATCGGCAGCGCGGCGAACACGGTGGCCGGCACGGTCAGCGGCAGCGAGACGACCAGGGCCCAGCAGATCGTGCGCGCGCCGCCGAGATCACGGGCCAGCGCGCCGCCCTCGGCGTAACCCAGTCCGCACAACACCACCGCGGCCAGCAGCAACAGGTCCGCGGCCTCGAAGCCGCCGCTGAGACCGCCCGCGGTGGCCACGAACACCAGCACCGCGAGCAGCCCCGCGCCGCTGGCCAGCCAGAACCGGCCGGTCGGCCGCTCCCCCGCGCGCAGCACCGCCCACACCGCGGTGGCGGCGGGCAGCACCGCGATCACCACCGCGCCGTGCGAGGCGGTCTGCACGGTCAGCGCGAGCGAGGTGAACAGCGGAAAGCCGACCACCACACCGAGTCCGACCAGCAACAACCGCTTGACCTGTTGCCGGTTCAGGCGTTGCCAGCCGGTGATCCACAGGTAGCCGAGGGCCAGCGTCCCGGCCACCGCGGCCCGGCCGAAGGCCACGAACCAGGGGTTCAACTCGGCCACCGCGAGCCGGGTCATCGGCAGCGACAGGCTGAAGGCCAGCACACCCAGCGCGCCGAGCAGGAAGCCGCCCGTTATCCGATTCTGGCCGATAACGTTACTCTTGTCCCTCATGAATGACGATAACGCCGCGCGTCGTGTTATCCAAGAGCTGCGGGCGCACGTCACTGCCGCCGCGCCGGGCGCGCGGCTGCCCTCGGTGCGGGATCTCATGGCCAGGCACCACATCTCGCCGGTCACCGCGCAACGGGCGATTCGTCAGCTGGCCAGCGAAGGGCTGGTGGAGGTCCGGCCGGGCAAGGGCAGTTACGTGGCCGCGCGCGTCGCCGGCGTTACCGAGGTGGCCGACCTGTCCTGGCAGGCGGTGGCCCTGGGCGAACGCCGCTCCGGCGAGGACGCGCTGCCCGAACTCCTGGCCATGCCCCGCCCCGAACTGATCACACTCACCGCCGGCTACCTCGACGCCGCACTGCAACCGGTCAACGCGCTCGGCGCGGCCCTGTCCCGGGCGGCCCGGCGGCCCTCGGCCTGGGAACGCGGCCCGGTGGAGGGCAGGCTCGAACTACGCGCCTGGTTCGCCCGGCAGGCCGGTGGCGCGCTGCGTGCCGGGGACATGGTGGTCTGCCCCGGCGGCCAGTCCGGGCTGGGCACCGCGTTGCGCGCACTGTGCGTGCCCGGCGACACCGTGCTGGTCGAGGCCCCCACCTACCTCGGCGTGATGGCCGCCGCCCGCACCTTCGGCCTGCGCGTGGTCGGCGTGCCGGTCGACGCCGACGGCGTGCGACCAGACCTCCTGGCGGCCGCGTTCGAGCGCACCGGCGCCAGGGTGTTCTACTGCCAGCCCGCCTACGCCAACCCGCACGGCGCCGTGCTCGCCCCGCACCGCCGCGCCGAGGTGCTCGCCGCCGCCCGCGCCGCCAGGGCGTTCATCCTGGAAGACGACTGGGCCAGGGACCTGGTCCTGGAAGGCGAACACCCGCCGCCCCTGGTCGCCGAGGACCTGCACGGCCATGTGGTGCACCTGCGCTCACTGACCAAAGCGGGCGCGCCCGGTCTGCGGGTGGCCGCGATCGGCGCCCGCGGCGCGGCGGGCGCGCGGATCCGCAGCGCCAGGGTCGCCGACGACTTCTTCGTCTCCGGTCCGCTGCAGGAGGCCGCGCTGGAGTTCGTCGCCTCCCCCGCCTGGGCCCGGCACCAGCGCACCCTGCGCACCGAACTGCTGGCCCGCCGGGACGCGCTGCTGTCCGCACTGGCCCGGCACCTGCCCGAGTTCACCCTGGCCGTGGTGCCGCGCGGCGGACTGCACCTGTGGGCCCGGCTGCCCGACTGGGTGGACGACCAGGCGCTGACCACCGCGGCCGCGGCACACGGCGTGGTGGTGTTCCCCGGCAGGCCCTGGTACCCGGCGGAACCACCGGCCCCACACCTGCGGCTGACCTTCGGCGCGGCCGCGCCCGAGGTACTCGGCGAGGGGGTGCGGCGGCTCGCGGCGGCCTACGCGACGCTGCGCTGACCGTTGCGCCGCAACGGAATCCGGGTCAGTCCACAGCCGTGGCCTGGCTCGGCACGACCGGGTTGCGCGGGCGGCGCTGGATCTCCTCCAGCATCTCGGCGATGGTGTCCGGCACGAACAACTCCACCACCTTCCTGGCCGCGGCCAGGAGATCCTCGCGGGTGGCCATCCCATCCTGCTGGGCCACACTGTGCTGCATCACGACCTACCCATCCTCCACCGGCCGCCCCGACTTCCCTTGCCGGACAACACATCTACCCGCCAGCCCCCAGTTACCGGCAAGTCATCGCCCGATCGGCCTCATAGGTGCTGCGTCACACCGTTCATGCTGGTACAAGCAACACCAGGATTGGTCCAGTAGCGAAGGGCAGTGGCTGACCGCCCGGTTGGGTGAACGTGGTGCCGCCGTCGATGGCGGGGCGTGACCACCGGCCGGGATAGGACCGCCCGTCCCGCAATACGATCGCCTCCCCGGAGCCGACGGTCTGGGCGAACGGCGATCCGCTGCCCCGGCTGTCGTGCGACCCCGAGTCGCGCACGATCACCTTCTGCACCACCACGGTGCGCGCGGTGACCGCCCCGCCCTCGGCCGCGGCCAGCGGCGCGCCGTCCAGGCCGACCCGCCAGCGCTGGTCCTGCGGGTTGTAGTCCAGGGCCACCACGGCCGCCGGGTACCGCACCACGTGCTGGGTGGTGTCCGTACCGCCCTCGGGCGCCGGGCCGAACCGGAACCCGATGTCCCGCACCGCGCCCACGCCCGGGGCGGCGGCGAGCAGTTTCGCCGGATCGGCGTAGGTGTTGTGCGGGGCGCCGCGCCGGGAGTCGCGGGTGTAGGCGCCGGGCGCCTTGTCCGGCGACAGCGGGATCAGCGGGGCGGCGGCGATCCGCTGGGCGACCTCGGCCGCCGCGCCGGAGTAGGCCAGCGCGGGCCGCTGGAAGTGTTGCAGCAGTTCGAGATCGGTCTCCCTGGCACTGCGCACCGGCCCGACCGAGGCAGGCAGCCGGGAGCTGAACACCGCGACGAACCGGGTCAGCCCGCCTTCCACCGGTTCGAGGTAGAGCAGGTCGGCCTGGGTGAGCCCGGTCTGCGGCCGGGCCGCGGCCAGGTTGTCGATCTTGACCGCGAGCACTGGTTTCCCGGCAGGCGCCGGCAGTCCGGTGAGCGGGGACGGGGCCTCGGTCGCGGCACTGGTCGAGCCGGCGGTGGGGCCGGGTGGCGCGGAATCCGAGCAGGCCGCCGCGGCGAACAGCAACAGGATCGGGACGGTCAGCCTGCGCATGAAACCTCCCGGAAGGCGGTGTCCCGAGGCTAGCGACTACCGGGGGTGCCAGCGAGCCCACTTTCAGGCTAACTTACAGTCTGACTGATAGATCCGTCGGCTTTTGGAGGACCGCGTGTCCGCGAAACTCACCGTTGGCATCCTCGTTTCCCCTGGTTACTTCGTGTTCGACATCCTCGGCGTGCACACCGTGTTCGGCATGCAGCCGGAGGTGGAGCTGCACCTGCTGTGGAAGGACCGCGAGCCGGTGCTGGGCCTGCCGACCTTCCCGACCGTGCCCACCACCGCCTTCGCCGACTGCCCGGCGGAACTGGACGTGCTGGCCGTCGGCGCGATCCCCGGCGAGGTCCTCACCGACCCGGAGGTGATCGACTTCTTCGCCACCGCGGCGGCCAGGACCAAGCACGTGATCGCGATCTGCGGCGGCACGTTCCTGCCCGGCCTGGCCGGACTGGTCAACGGAAAGCGGGCCACCACGAACTTCCACCTCACCGACCTGCTGCCACATGTCGGCGCGATCCCGGTCGAGGGCGGCCAGGTGGTCCGGGACGGCAACCTGTGGACCGCGGGCCCGGTGACCGGTTCCATCGAGGCCGCGCTGCTGGTGCTGGCCGAACTCCGCGGCGTCGAGGTGGCCCGACGAACCGAGCTGGACCTGGAGTTCGCACCGAACCCGCCGTTCGGCACCGGCAGTCCGGCACTGGCCGGGCCGGAGCTGACGGCGGAGTCGATGCAGGCGTTCGAGCCGATGCGGGATGAGTTGCGGGACCTGCTCTCGGCGGCGGCGCGCACTGCCTGATCCGGGTCGCCGGTCCTGGCGGATCGCGACCGCCGGGACCGGCCGGGCGGCGGGCGGCAGCGCCAACCGGCCGTTCGGTTGGCGGCCGGAGCGGCGGCCAGCAGTCTCTACCAACCGTTCGGTCGGCACAGAACCGCGATCAACCCCAACCGACCGGTCGGTTGACGCACCGAGCAGCGGTCAGCAGTCTCTACCGACCGGTCGGTAGAGGCACAGAGCAGCGGCCAGCGGTCCCTACCGACCATTCGGTAGGCGAGCGGAACCGCGATCAACGCCCCAACCAACCGGTCGGTCGACCTGCAGATCGGCGGTCAGCAATCTCTACCGACCATTCGGTATGGCACACGGAAATGGTGGTCAGCGGCCCAACCAACCGGTCGGTCGACGAACGGATACGACAGCCAGCACCACTACCGACCGTTCGGTAGACAGCCGGGACCGCAACCGACAACCACGCCCGTCCGGTCGGACGGGAGGTCAGGCGGGCGCGAGCCCAGTCGGGCGGTCACCGGGCGGCCGGGCGCGAGCCGGTCAGGTGGTCAGAGCGGCAGTCGCCGCGGCGCCGCCGCCAGTGCCGTCAACCCCGCCCTCAATCCGGCCACCTGCTCCGCGCTCAGATGCCCGAACAACTCCTCATCCAGGCGCACCGCCGCCTCCGCCACCCGCGCGAGCAGCTTCCGCCCGTGCTCGGTGATCTCCAGCCGGGCGGCGTGCCCGTGACCGGCCAGCACCCGCACCACCGCGCCCTGTTCTTCCAGCGCGCGGACCGTGGTGTGCATGCTCTGCGTGGTGACCCCGGCGCGGCGGGCCAGGTCCGAATAGGACAGATCCGGGCGGTGCGAGAGGTGTCCCAGCGCGCCGAGGTGGCGCAGGGTGAGGCCCTGGGTGGCGAGTTCCTCGTCGACCCGGCGGCTCAGCAGGCGGCCGACGGTCACCAGCATCAGCGTGGTGGAGTCCGCCACCGTCGGCTGCTCGGCCATGCCCAAGTATGGATCACGGCCACTTGGCGATGACCAGTTGCGGGGCCAGCCGGCTGTGCGGGGCGGGCAGCGCGATGAGTTCGGCGACCACCTCGCGCAGGCTGCCGGAGAAGTCCCAGACCACGCCGCCGGTGGCGCCGGGCTGATCGGCGAGCAGGCGGACCGCGCGGGCGTCGTCGCGGTCGGCGATGAAGACCGCGTCGGTGTAGTCGCGGTCGGTGAAGGACCCGGCCAGGCCCAGGGTGTGGCCTGCCTCGACCCAGGGCCGGAAGACCCAGCCTGCGTCGCGCAGGGCGGCGAGCACGATCAGTTCCGGATCGTGCTCGGCCTGCTCAGGCCCGGTCACAGCTCACCCCGTTTCCAGCTTGCTTGCGGAGCGTACCCCTGTGCTCACCCAGTGAAACTATGGGGGGCGAAGGTCACGGCCAGGTGGAGGTTCATCGCGCACGGCACCCGGCCGTCGGCCAGCACGGTGACGGTGTGGTCGAAACAGCGGCGCAGGGTGGCCAGCGCGGCCGGGTCCAGTGGGTCCAGGTCGTAGATCTCGATCATGCGGGTCCACACCTCGTCCAGGGTGCCGGTGAGGTCCAGGCGGATCGTGCGCCAGTCCACCGGGCCGAACCCTGCCCCGCCGAGCACCTGGTCCAGTCCGGCCCTGGTGCGGGTGCGGCGGTCGCCCAGCGCGGGCTGCCTGCGGTCGGCGGGCACCTCGTCCAGCACGGAGCGGGTGAGGTCGTTGAACACCTCGTAGGCGGTGCCGGGCACGGCCGCGCCGCTGAGCACCACCGCGAGCAGGCCGCCGGGTTCGAGCACCCTGGCGAGTTCGGCGGCCACCCGGTCGATGTCGGTGAGCTGGGCCAGGGCCAGGTGCGAGACGCAGGCGTCGAAGCTGTCGGCGGGAAACGGCAGCTCGTGCGCACTGGCCAGCGCGAGCGCCGCCCGGGTGAGCGCGGGCCGTTCGCGGGCCAGGGCCAGGGGCTCTTCGGCGAGGTCGATCCCGGCCAGGCGGCGGCGCCGGTCGCGGGCGAGCAGATCGAGGAGGTGGCCGTCACCGCAGCCCAGGTCCAGGACCCGGCGGCGGCCGGCGACGGTGTCGCAGAGCACCTGGTAGCTGGTCCGGCCGTCGGGCGCCCGGCCGGCGTCGACGGTGAGCCGCCCGAGGTGGATCGGACCCAGCGACGCCTCCCGCGCGGCAACCATCATGGCCGGAGAATTTACGCGAGCTGTTTCACCGCGGTCACCAGGCTGCTCAGCGAGTCCTTGGCGTCACCGAAAAGGAGCGTGGTCCGGGGGTTGAACAGCAGCTCGTTCTCGATCCCGGCGAACCCTGGCCGCATCGAGCGTTTGAGGAAGACCACCGAGTCGGCCTTGTCCACGTCCAGGATCGGCATGCCGTAGATCGGGCTGTCCGGCTGGTCGCGGGCGGCCGGGTTGACCACGTCGTTGGCGCCGATCACCAGGGCGACGTCGGTGCTGGCCAGCCGCGGGTTGACCTCCTCCATCTCCTTGAGCTGGGCGTAGGGCACATCGGCCTCGGCGAGCAGCACGTTCATGTGGCCCGGCATCCGGCCGGCGACCGGGTGGATGCCGTAGGCGACCTCCACGCCGCGCCCGGCGAGCAGGTCGGCGAGTTCGCGCACCACGTGCTGGGCCTGGGCGACGGCAAGGCCGTAGCCGGGGATGACCACCACGGTCCGGGCGTAGCCGAGCATGATCGCGATGTCCTCGGGGGTGCCGGTGCGGACCGTCCTGGACTCGGCGGGCCCGCCGCCGCCGACCGCGGCCGGGGTGAACGCGCCGAAGAGGATGTTGGTCAGCGAGCGGCCCATGGCCTTGGCCATCATCCGGGTGAGCAGCGTGCCGGAGGCGCCGACCAGGGTGCCCGCCACGATCAGCAGGGTGTTGCCGAGCACGTAGCCGGAGGCGGCCACGGCCAGGCCGGTGAAGGCGTTGAGCAGCGAGATCGCGATCGGCACGTCCGCGCCGCCCACCGGCAGCACGAACAGCACGCCGAGCAGCAACCCGGCCACGGTCAGCCCGAGCACCAGCGCGGTGGACGCGGTGGGCACCACGGCCACGGCCAAGCCCAGGCACAGCACCGAAACCCCGATCGCGGTGGACCGTCCATAAGGGAGGATCACCGGGCGGGTGGTCATCAGTTCCTGGAGTTTGAGGAAGGTGACCAGGCTGCCGGAGAAGCTGACCCAGCCGACCAGCACGCCGAACACGGTGGCCGCGCGCATGCCCGCGTTCCCGGTGGTGGCCAGGAATTCGGTCAGCGCGACCAGTGCCGCCGCCGCGCCGCCGACGCCGTTGAACAGGGCCACCATCTGCGGGATCGCGGTCATCTTCACCGCGCGGGCGGCCGGGATGCCGATGATCACGCCGAGTGCGATGGCGGCCAGGATCCAGCCCACGTTGCCGATCCGGCCGTCACCGAAGGCGATCGCCACCGCGAACACCATGCCCAGCGCGCCGACCAGGTTGGCCGCGCGGGCGTGCCGCGGTGTGCTCAATCCCTTGAGCGCCAGGATGAAGCACAGCGCGGCGAGCAGGTAGACGAGGTGCACCAGGTCCTGGCTCATCGCCTGCGCTCCTTGCCGCCGAACATGCTCAGCATCCGGTCGGTGGCCACGAAGCCGCCGACCACGTTGACCGTGGCGAAGACCACCGCGAGCAGCGCGAGGAGGAGTTCCACGGTGCTCTCCGCCTTGCCGGCCACCAGGATCGCGCCGACCAGGATGACGCCGTGGATGGCGTTCGCGCCGGACATCAGCGGGGTGTGCAGGATGGCGGCCACCTTGGAGACCACCTCGAATCCGACGAAGACCGACAGCACGAAGATGGTCAGCAGACTGATCTCGCCCGTCACGTCGCCTCCCTGGTCCTGGTGACGCGGCAACTGCCCAGGATCTCGTCGTCGAGGGCGTCGGTCCGCAGCTCACCGTCGACGGTGAGGTGCCGGAGGAAGTTGGCCATGTTGCGCGCGTAGAGCGCACTGGCGTGCGCTGGCATGCCGCTGGGCAGGTTGAGCGCACCGAGCACGGTCACCTCGCCGTGCCGGATCTCCTGTCCGGCCACGGAAAGTTCGCAGTTGCCGCCGGATTCCGCGGCCAGGTCCACCAGCACCGAGCCAGGGGTCATCCCGGCCACCATGGCCGCGGTGACCAGCACCGGCGCGCGTTTGCCCGGCACGGCCGCGGTGGTGATCACCACATCGGCGGCGGCGATCGCGGTGGTGAGCAGTTCTCGTTGCCGGGCAAGGAAGTCCTCGGACTGGGCTTTGGCGTAGCCGCCCGCGCCGTCCTGGCTGCCGAGGTCGAGTTCGAGGAACCGGGCGCCCAGGCTGCGCACCTCCTCGGCCGCGGCGGCGCGCACGTCGTAGGCGGTGACCACCGCGCCGAGCCGCCGCGCGGTCGCGATCGCCTGCAGGCCGGCCACTCCGGCGCCCAGCACCAGGACCTTGGCCGGGGCGATGGTGCCCGCGGCGGTGGTGAACATGGGCAGGAAGCGCGGAAGTCGTTCCGCGGCAAGCAATACCGCCCGATAGCCCGCCACCAGGGCCTGGGAGGACAGGGCGTCCATGCCCTGGGCCCGGCTGATGCGCGGCAGCAGCGCCAGGCTGTAGGCGGTGATCCCCTTGTCCCGCAAGACCTCCACCACGTCCTCGGGTGGCGCGAACAGGCTGACCGTGGTGATCCCGGCCCGGGTGGTGGCCGGATCCGGGGGTTGCACGCCGATCAGCAGGTCCGCCGCGCCGAGGTCGTCGGCGATCTGGGCGCCCGCGGCGCGGTAGTCATCGTCGGATGCGCAGGCATGGTGGCCGGCGCCGGACTGCACGAGCACGGTGAGTCCCGCGCCGGTGAGCAGGGGAACCGTGCCTGGCAGACAGGCAACCCTGCGTTCGCCGGCCCGCGACTCCGCGGGTACGCCGACCTTCACGCGGCCAACCGTAACGGACGTACGGTGATCTGGACCACATTGTGCTCTTCACCGTATTAACCCGGCACGCCGCCAGAACCCTCCTGGTCAGCCACTTCCGGCCGTACCGGCGATCACTGAGGGCAACCGGATCCACTCGGACGGCCGTAGCCGATACGGTCGGTTCGTGACCCTTCCTGACCTCTCCGGCACCGTCACGTTGATCACCGGCGCGGCCGGCGGCCTCGGCCACGGACTCGCCCGGCGCTTCGCCGAGGCGGGCGCCGCGGTGGCCGTGCACTACCGCGCCAGCGTCGAGGCCGCGCACACCCTGGTCGCCGAACTCCGCGACCTCGGCGCGCAGGCCCTGGCCCTGCCAGCCGACCTGTTGTCCCCCGAGCAGGCGCAGCACCTGATCGAGTCCACTGTGGACCACTTCGGGCGGCTGGACACGCTGGTGAACAACGCCGCCGTGCAGCCGGTGCAGGCACTGCCCGAGATGACCTTCGAGCAGTGGCGCGAGGTCGTGGGCACCAACCTGGACGCGGTGTTCCTGACCACCAGCCTCGCGGTGAAACACATGCGCCCCGGCAGCTCGGTGATCAACATCGCCTCGATCGAGGGCAGCCAGCCAGCGTTCGGGCACGCGCACTACAGCACGGCCAAGGCCGGCCTGCTCATGCAAACCCGGGCAGCGGCGCTGGAGTATGGGCCGCTGGGCGTGCGGGTGAACGCGGTCAGCCCCGGCCTGCTGGACCGGGACGGGCTGGCCGAGCAGTGGCCCGACGGCGTGGCACGCTGGCAGCGGGCCGCACCCCTGGCACGGCTGGGGCGGGCCGAGGACGTGGGCAACGCCTGCGTTTTCCTGGCGTCGGGATTGGCGTCCTGGATTTCCGGGCAGAATCTGGTTGTCGACGGCGGAATGTCCGCTCACCCGAACTGGTAAGGACTCAGGTGCTCACTCCGGAACAGATCATCGCGGAACTCGGATTGCAGCCGTTGCCCCTGGAAGGTGGTTTCTGGGCGCAGACCTGGCGGACCGAGGACGGCACCGGCATCTACTACCTGATGAGCGGCGGCGGTTTCTCCGCGCTGCACAGGTTGAAACACCCGGAGGTGTTCAGCTACCACGCCGGTTCACCCGCCCGGATGCTGTTGCTGCATCCCGGCGGCCGGGTCGAGCAGCCGGTGCTCGGCCTGGACCTGGCCGCCGGGCAGCGGCCGCAGGTGGTGGTGCCCGCCGGGGTGTGGCAGGCGAGCGAGCCGATCGGCGACTGGTCGCTGCTGGGCACGTTCATGGCGCCGCCTTACACCGATGAGGTCATCGACTTCCCGGCCGGGGACGAACTCCTCGTCGCCTATCCGGAATTCGCCGGGGAAATCCGGCGGTTGTCACCTCAAGGATGATGGGCCGCCCAGGCCGAGGCGAAGGCGAGTGTGCCGAAGCGGTCGCCGATGCGCTGGTGGGTGGCGGCGTCCGGGTGCAGGTCGTCCGGCAGCGGCAGTTCGGCCAGATCCGCCTCGCCGTACAGCTCGCGGCCGTCCAGGTAGTGCAGGTTCGGGTCCTGCGCGGCCCGCTCGGTGGTGATCCGGGCCAGTTCCTCCCGGACGGTGGTGAGGGTCAGCTTGCCGGGACCGGGTTCGCCGGTGGCCCGGAACTTCAGCTCGCCGCTGATCAGCTCCGGCAGGCAGGGGCCGGGGGTGTGCTCGTGGATCGGGCACAGGATCGGCGAGACCACCAGCAGCGGCGTGTCCGGGTGGCCCTCGCGGATGGTGTCCAGGAACCCGTGCACCGCCGGGCCGAAGGCACGCAGCCGCATCAGGTCGTGGTTGACCAGGTTGATGCCGAGTTTGAGGCTGATCAGCTCCGCCGGGGTGTCCCGGATGGTCCTGGCCACGAACGGGTCGAGCAGCGCGCTGCCGCTGAAGCCCAGGTTGATCAGTTCGACCCGGCCGTGTGCCGCGGCCACCCCCGGCCAGGTGGTGCTGGGACTGGCCGCGTCCGAGCCGTGGCTGATCGAACTGCCGTGATGCAGCCAGGTCCGGCGGCTGCTCACACTGGGCTGCACCGGGGCGTTGGCGCGCAGCGCGACCAGCTCGGTCCGCTCCCGGTGCGGCAGCCAGATCTCCAGGTCCTTCGGCTCCGGTGACAGGCCGGTGATGTGCACGGTGCCGACCGGGCCGGGAATGAGTTCGGCCGCGCCGGTGGCCATGTCCAGGGTCAGCAGATTGCCGCCGGACGCGCTGACCTGGGCCGCGAGGCGACCGTTGACCAGCAGGTCGTACACGCCGTCCGGCCGCGGCGGCGTGCCCTCCCAGGCGAGTTTGGTGCGCAGCACGTCCAGTTCGATCTCGGTGGCCGCGGTGCGGAAGACCAGGCGCACCCCGGAGGGCTGGGACTCGGCCATGGCCAGCTGACCGTCGGTGTTCTGCGCGCGAGCCCTGGCTGGCAGGCGGTGCGGCAGCAGACCGTGCGCGGTGGGTTCGAGGTCCAGCGCGCCGCGGAGCAACTCGGCGGTGATCGGGATGGTGACCATGGGCCCCATCCTCTCCCAGCGGCTTGACGCGCCTGGTCAGCGGGCTCGTCGTAGGCTGCGGAAAAGTTTCTGGAGAAAGTTCGGCGGGTCTGTCGATCCGTGGCCCGAGCCGTTCGACCTAGGAGTGAACGGGCCCGAAAGACGGGCCCTGAGCGACCAGGGAGCACCCGACCATGAAGTACATGCTGATCATGCGGGCCACCGACGAGACCGTCGCCGCGTACCGGGACATCGAATGGTCCGAGATCATGACCTCCATGGGCAAGTACGGCGACGAGCTGATCCGGGCCGGGGTGCTGGTCGCGATGGAGGGCCTGGACGAGAAGGACAGCGTGGTGGTGGATTACTCCGCCGAGCCGCCGGTGGTCACCGACGGGCCGTACGGGGAGACCAAGGAGCTGTTCGGCGGGTTCTGGATCCTCAACGTGGCCTCGCGGGAGGAAGCCGTGGAGTGGGCCCGGCGGGCGCCGATGACCGGGCCAGGGGCCAAGGTCGAGATCCGGCGGGTGGCCTCGATCGACGAATTCCCGCAGGACAACGAGTGGATCCAGAAGGAGCGGGCGTGGCGCGAGGCCGCGGGCCAGCTCTGACCAGGACGACCCGGCATGGCTGATCCGACCGGCCGGGAGGCGGTGGCCGCGGTCTGGCGGATCGAGTCGGCGCGGATCGTCGGTGCGCTCGCCCGCAGCACCGGCGATTTCGCGCTGGCCGAGGACCTCGCCCAGGAAGCCCTGGCCGAGGCGCTGGTGACCTGGCCGCGCGAGGGCGTGCCACGCAACCCGGCGGGCTGGCTGCTCACCGTGGGCAAACGCCGGGCGATCGACAGCTACCGGCGGCGCGCCGCCCTGGACGAGCGCTACGCCGCGCTCGCGCACGACCTCGGCGAGGGCGGGGCGTACGCGGGCACCGCGGTCGAGCAGGGCCAGGACGTGCTGTGGGACCCGGAGCAGATCGACGACGACGTGCTCGCGCTGATGTTCATCTCCTGCCACCCGGTGCTGTCCAGGGAAGCCAGGGTGACGTTGACCCTGCGCGTGGTCGGCGGTCTGACCAGCGACGAGATCGCCAAGGCGTTCCTGGTGCCGACCGCCACCGTGCAGGCCCGGATCACCAGGGCGAAGAAGACCCTCGCCGCGGCCAGGGTGCCCTTCGAGGTGCCGCCCGCGCAGGAGTGGCCCGCGCGGATCGGGTCGGTGCTCACCGTGGTCTACCTGATCTTCACCGAGGGCTCCTCGGCCAGCTCCGGGGAGGACCTGATCCGGTTCGACCTGGCCGGTGAGGCCCAGCGGCTGGCCAGGGTGCTGGCCCGGCTGATGCCACAGGCGCCCGAGGTGCACGGACTGCTGGCCCTCCTGGAACTGACCGCGGCCCGCTTCCCCGCACGCACCGGGCCGGACGGCGAACCGGTGTTGCTGGAGCAGCAGAACCGGCGACGCTGGGACCGGGCCGCAATCCGCCGCGGCCGGGCCGCCCTGGCCCGCGCCGAGCAGGCCGGACGCGGGCTGGGCGCCTACGGGTTGCAGGCCGCGATCGCCGAATGCCACGCCGTGGCCGAGTCGGTGGCGGCCACCGACTGGGAACGGATCGTGCTGCTCTACGAAGCCCTCGGGCAGCTCGCGCCGTCACCGGTGGTCGACCTCAACCGGGCGGCCGCGGTGGCCATGGCCCACGGACCGGCGGCCGCACTGTCCATAGTGGACGACCTGGCCGCGGCTCAGACTCTCGCCCACTCGCACCTGCTGCCCAGCGTGCGCGGTGAACTGCTCAGCCGGTTGGGACGGACCGCGGAGGCCCGTGAGGAACTGAGGCGGGCGATCGAGTTGTGCGGGAACGAACGGGAACGGGCAGTCCTGGCAGGCAAACTCGCCGCGCTCGACTGAGCCGGATTATCGCCTCGCCGATTCCCCGCGCGAATGACAGGCTGCCGGTATGGACCGGAGTTTCGACGACCTGGTGACCGAGGCGGCCGAGGTCTCGGTGGACGGCTGGGACTTCTCCTGGCTCGACGGCCGGGCCAGCGAAGAGCGCCCGTCCTGGGGCTATCAGCGGGCCATGGGCGAGCGGATGGCGGCCGCGCGCACCGCCCTGGACATCCAGACCGGCGGCGGCGAAGTCCTGGCCGGGGTGCCGCGACTCGCCGGGCAGACCTACGCCACCGAATCCTGGGAACCCAACCTGGCCAAGGCCCGGGAATTGCTCGAACCCCGCGGCGCACAGGTGATCCTGGACTCGGACGAACCGCCGCTGCCCTTCGCGGACAACACCTTCGACCTGGTGGTCAGCAGGCATCCGGTGACCACCTGGTGGGCGGAGATCGCCAGGGTGCTGGCGCCCGGCGGGACCTACTTCTCCCAGCAGGTCGGACCGGCCAGCGTGTTCGAGCTGGTGGAGTACTTCCTCGGCCCGCAACCGGAATCAGTGCGCAACGGCCGGAACCCGGAGGACGCCAAGGCCGCGGCGGAGGCCGCCGGACTGGAGGTGCGGGAACTGCGACTGGAAAAACTGCGCACCGAATTCCACGACATCGGCGCGGTCATCTACTTCCTGCGCAAGGTGATCTGGATGGTGCCCGGGTTCACCGTGACCGACTACCTGCCGACCCTGCGGCGGCTGCACGAGCGGATCCGGGAGCAGGGCCCGTTCCTGGCGCACACCACCCGATTCCTGATCGAGGCGGTCAAGCCGGTCAGGTGAGCCAGCCCCGCCGCTGCGCGTGACACCCCAGCTGGAACCGGGTGGTGCAGCCCGCCCGGTCCATCAGGGTGCGGATCCGGCGCAACACCGTGCGCGGGCTGATGCCCAGCTGGCGGGCGATCGACTCGTCCGTGCAGCCGGACCGCATCAGCGACAGCAGGGCCCGCGCCTGGGCGTCCAGCAGGTCCTCGGTCAGCTCCGCCGGACGCGGTGCCTGGCTCGTCTGCAACATCATCTCAGGGCCTCCTCACACCACGGACACAACCGCCCAAATGGTCTATACCAGGGACCGGTCGGGCGTCACCACGTCCTGTGGTGGGGATCTGGCGATCCCGCACAGACCATGCGCCGCAGCTCAGCCCCCGTTCGAACCGCCAGTCTGGCACCAGGTCGACAAGATCGGCAGCGACTGACTTACGGGGAGTTGCGATCTTGCCGGGCACACTTCGTGGTTCATTCGGGCATCAACACGAGTGGATTTGTGGGATATCGGTAAGCGCTTACCGGTCCGGGCGGGCGGAAACCGGGCAGGGGGCCGCCTCTGGCGGACCGGATGGGCCAGGTGACCGAGGCCGGGTGGTCTACGACCGGTGGCGGGGGCGCACCGCGTTTGTCCACTGTGTACCGGGGTGCCCGGATGAGAAAACGTTGTCTCGAACGGGCGTGAAACGGGCATGGTTCACCCGGCGAGCGGGCATGCGGGTACGCCGGATTGGTGCGAGTGCGGGATGGTCAGGGGTTGTTCAGCCGCACCGGTTGCCTGACTTTTCCTTTGCTTGACATCAAAAACCCTTTTGCCCAGCGTGGTCTGGCTGGCGTTGTTGTCCGCTGTAGCGGGCAGTCAGCTCACGATGTCCGCCGGGGTCTGGCCCGCGGCGTAGCGGCGCACGTTGTCCAGGGCCGCGGCGGCGATGCGCAGCATGGACTCCCTGGTGACCCCGCCGGCGTGCGGGGACAGCACCACGTTGGGCGCGCGCAGCAGCGGCAGGTCGGCGGGTGGCGGTTCGGGGTCGAAGACGTCCAGGCCCGCGCCGCCCAGGCGGCCCGCGGTGAGCGCGGCGGCCAAGGCGTCCTGGTCGACCAGCGCGCCGCGGGAGGTGTTGATCAGGATGGCGGTGGGTTTCAGCAGCGCCAGCCGCTCCGCGTTGATGAGGTGGTGGGTGGCCGCGGACAATGGCAGGTGCAGGGAGACGTAGTCGGATCCGGCGAGCAGCTCGTCCAGGGGGCGCTCGGTGATGTCGTAGCGGGCGGCAAGTGCAGGGTCCAGCGGACGGCGGGTGGCGCACAGCAGCCGCAGGTCGAATGCCTTGGCGCGCTTGGCGAGTTCGCGGCCGATGGCGCCGAAGCCGACGATGCCCAGGGTCTTGCCGAAGAGTTCGGTGATGCTGAACTGGAGCCGGGGCAGCGCCCAATCACCCTGGACCAGGGCGTTGTGGCCGGGGATGAGTTGTTTGGCCAGCGCGAGCATCAGGCACAGCGCCTGTTCGGCCACGTCCTGGGCCTCGGCGTCGCTGGAGCCGATGGTGCAAACGGTGATGCCGCGGGCGCGGGCGGCGGCCAGGTCGACGTGGTCGAAGCCGTGGCTGGAGACCTGGAGGAACCGGGCGTTGGCCGCCTGGGCCAGGTGCTCGGCGGTGACCGGGGCCAGCGCGCTGAGGATGATCTCCGCCTCGCGCAGCGCGACCGGGTCGGCCCCGGTCTCCTCCACCGCGGTCAGCTCGAAGCCCGCACCCAGCGCGGCGCCGATCATGCCGCTCAGTTTCACCCCGCCGACGTGCGGGGACAGCACCGCGAGGACCTTCATCGGGTGACCTCCGCGAGCGCGTCCCGGCCGAGTTCGCCGAGGGTGCGGTGGCCGGAGAGGCCGAGGGTGAGTTCGGTGTCGGCCAGGATGGAGCGCAGCACGTGCCGCACGCCCGCCTCGCCGCTGTGCGCGAGCCCGTACACCCACGGCCGCCCCAGCAGCACCGCCTTGGCGCCGAGCGCGATGGCCTTGAGCACGTCGGCGCCGGTGCGCACGCCCGAGTCGAACAGCACGTCCAGGCGGTCCCCGACGGCCTCGGCGATACCGGGCAGCGCGTCCAGGGAGGCGATCGCGCCGTCCACCTGCCGACCGCCGTGGTTGGACACCACGATGCCCTCGATCCCGGCGTCCGCAGCCCGGCGGGCGTCGTCGACGTGCTGGATTCCCTTGAGCACGATCGGCCCGTCCCAGTGCTCGCGCAGGAAGGCGAGCCGGTCCCAGCTCTTGTCCTGCCCGGTGAACAGCCCCACCCAGCGCAGAATCGCCATTTGCGGATCGTCCTCGGGCGATTTCGCCAGCCCGGCCCGGAAAGCGGGGTCGGAGAACGGGATCGCGGTGCCGATGCCACGCAGGAACGGCAGATACGCCTGGTCCAGGTCGGTCGGCCGCCAGGCCAGGGTCCAGGTGTCCAGGGTGACCACCAGCGCGGTGTACCCGGCGGCCTTGGCCCGGCGCAGCAGGCTGGCGCACACCTCGTCGTCGTTGGGCCAGTACAGCTGGTACCAGCGCGGCCCCTCGCCACTGGCCGCGGCGACATCCTCGATGGTGGTGGAGGAGGCGGTGGACAGGATCATCGGCAGGCCCAGCGCGGCGGCGGCGCGGGCGGTGCCCGATTCCGCCTCGGGGTGCACGATCGCCTGCACGCCAACGGGTGCGAGCAGGATCGGCGCGGGCAGCCGCTGGCCGAGCACGGTGGTGCTGAGGTCGCGGTCGGTGGCGTCGCGCAGCATCCGGGGCACCAGGCGCCAGCGGTCGAAGGCCTCCCGGTTGGCCCGCACGGTGGCCCCGGAACCCGCGCCGCCCGCGACGTAGCCGAACGGGCCGGGGTCCAGGAGGCCCTTGGCCATGGTTTCCAGGGTGGTGGGGTCGGTGCTCATCGGCGGCCGGACGTCACCGAGGCCCTGGAGGTAGATCTCGTTCTGGTACTGCCCGTACTGAGCTGGCATGGCCATTCTCCTTACTCAGGCACGCAGGTAGGCGAGCACGGCCTGCACCCGCCGGTGTCCAGCCCCGTCCGTGCTGGGCAGGTCGAGTTTGGTGAAGATGTTGCCGATGTGCTTGTGCACCGCGCCCGCGCTGATCACCAGCATCTCGCCGATGGTGGTGTTGGAGTGGCCCTCGGCCATCAGCGCGAGGACCTCGCGTTCGCGGGCGGTCAGGCTCCGGATCGGGTCGTCGGCGCGGCGGCGGACCAGCAGCTGGGCGACCACCTCGGGGTCCAGCGCGGTGCCGCCGGCGGCGACCCGGTTGAGCGCGTCCAGGAAGTCGGCGACCTTGCCGACCCGTTCCTTGAGCAGGTAGCCGATCCCGCCGCCGGGGCTGGCCAGCAACTCTCCCGCGTAGCTGTCCTCGACGTAGGCCGAGAGCACCAGCACGGCGAGTCCGGGATGTCTGCGCCGGGCCTCGACCGCGGCGCGCAGGCCCTCGTCGGTGAAGGTCGGCGGCAGCCGGACGTCGACCACGGCCACATCCGGCGACTCGGCCGCGATCGCGGCGAGCAGCGCGTCCGGGTGCTCCACCGCGGTGACCACGTCCAAACCCTCGCTGCGCAGCAACAGGGACAGGCCCTCGCGCAGCAGGGCGTCGTCCTCGGCGATCACGATCCGCAACGGGAGGTCCTCTCTCAGGTTCCGGTGGGCAGGCGGACGCCCAGGACGGTGGGGCCGCCCTCGGGACTGGACAGGGTGGTCCGGCCGTCGAAGGCCGCGACCCGGCGGCGGATCCCGGTCAGCCCGGTGCCGTTGGCCTCCTCGGCGCCGCCGTGACCGTCGTCGCGGACCTCGACTACCAGGTGATCTCCTTGCACCGCAAGGGAAACCTGGGCGGACTCGGCGCCGCTGTGCTTGGCCACGTTGGTCAGCGCCTCGGCGATGACGAAGTAGGCCGCCGCCTCCACCGCGGCGGGCAGCCTGCGCAGCCCAGTCACGGTGAGCGTGCACGGGATGGGGCAGCGGGCGACCACCGCGTCCACCGCGCCGTCCAGACCGCGATCGGCCAGCACCGGCGGGTAGATGCTGCGCACCACCTCACGCAACTCGGTGAGCGCGTCGGTGGCCGCGTTCTGCGCGGTGAGCACCGAGGACAGCGCCACCGCCGGGTCCCGGCGCAGCGCGCGTTCCACGATGCCCAGGTGCATGACCACCGCGACCAGGCGGTTCTGCGTGCCGTCGTGCAGATCGCGTTCGATCCGGCGCAACTCGGCGCCGTGCGCCTCCAGCGCGGCGGCCCTGGTCGCGGTCAGTTCGGCGACCCGCTGCACCAGGCTGGCCCGGCCCGGCGCGAGCAGGTTCGGTGCCCAGCGCGCCTCCCAGTCCGCCGCCCTGGGCACCAGGAACCAGGCCAGGGCCGCGGCGAGCAGTCCGCTGCCCGCGCACAACGCGGCGGTGGGCCAGGAGTGCACGTGCACCCCGTAGGAGCCGTCGATCCCGCCGGGCACCGCCCACCAGATCAGCGGCACGACCACCAGGTTCTGCGGCACCGAGACCGGGAGGCCGAAGCCGATCAGGCCCAGCAGCATGCCCGCGGGCAGGTGCACCGCCTGCCACAGCAGGTCCCGGCGGGTGGCCGGGTCGGTGATCACCGTGATGATCTGCTGGGACAGCGGGCCGGACAGCTCGGCGTAGTGGACCGGGATCGGCGTGCCGGTGCGCGCGGCGATCCGGCGGCGGTCCACCGCCACCACCCAGCGCTGCGCCCGCGCCACGGTGGGCAGCAGTGGCAGGGTGACCACGAGCAGCGCGCAGATCAGCAGTCCGGAAAGGACGATGATCCCGGCCATCGCGGTGGCGAAACCGAGTGAGAGGCCGAGCACCGCTCGCCCGAATCGCCGCAGCGCGGCCCGCATCTCGCCTCCCATGGTGGAGCCTGCCCCACCCTTGATCCGGCACTCCGCGGGATGTCGCGGCGCACCCGGGCAAACCTACCGTCGTGGCCATGACAGCAGTACGACTGGACTCGGTCACCAAGGTGTACGGCAACGGTGACAGCTCGACCACCGCGCTGGACCGGGTGAGCCGGTCGATCCCGCGTGGACGGTTCACCGCCGTGATGGGACCGTCCGGTTCGGGCAAGAGCACCTTTCTGCAGTGCGCGGCCGGACTCGACCGGCCCACCTCCGGTTCGGTGCGCCTGGGTGAGACCGAACTGACCGGTCTCAAGGAGACGAAGCTGACCGAGTTGCGCCGGGAGCGCATCGGATTCGTTTTCCAGGGCTACAACCTGTTGCCCGCGCTCAGCGTCACCGACAACATCACCCTGCCGCTGCGGTTCGCCGGGCGCGCCGCGGATCAGGCCTGGCTGGCCGAGATCACCCGCAGGGTCGGCCTGGACGGCCTGCTGCACCGGCGGCCCAACCAGCTCTCCGGTGGTCAGCAGCAGCGGGTGGCGATCGCCCGCGCGCTGGTCACCCGGCCCGAGGTGGTCTTCGCCGACGAGCCCACCGGCGCGCTGGATTCGCGCACCGGCGCCCAGGTGCTGGCCCTGCTCCGCCAGCTGGTGGACGAGCTGGGCCAGACCGTGGTGATGGTCACCCACGACCCGGTGGCCGCCGCGCACGCGCACAGCGTGCTGTTCCTGGCCGACGGCCGGTTCGTGGACGAACTGCTCGCGCCCACCCCGGATCAGGTCGCCGCCCGGATGACCCACCTCGGGGAGTGGTGAGCCGTGTTCTCCTTCGCCTGGAAGACCATTCGCGCCCGCAAGGCCGGGTTCGCCGCGGCGTTCCTGGCCCTGTTCGGCGGCGCGATCCTGCTCACCGCCTGCGGGGTGCTGCTGGAATCGGGGCTGTTCGGCGGGGTCGCCGCGCAGCGCTACTCGGCCGCGCCCGCGGTGCTCGCCGCCGACCGCACGATCACCGTGGAAATGGAAGAGAAGTCCGACAAGAGCGAGGACCTGACCGAGAAGGTCCCGCTGCCCGCCGCGCTGGTCGGTGAAGTGGACCGGATTCCCGGGGTGACCAAGGCGGTCGGCGAGATCAGCTTCCCGGCCACCGTGGTCGGCAGGGACAACCAGGTGCTCCCTGGCGCAGACGGGGGCCGGTCCCTCGGCCACGGCTGGGGCAGCGCAGGCCTGGCCCCGTTCACCCTCAGCAGCGGCGCCGCACCGGGTCCCACCGAGGTGGTCCTCGATGCCGAACTCGCCCAGCGGTCCCGGTTCGCCGTCGGCGACCAGGTGCGGATCATGGTCGACTCGGCCCCGCGTGCCTACCGGGTCAGCGGCATCGCGACACCGTCCGGCCGGGACCGGCTGATCCGCCAGTCCGCGCTGTTCTTCCACGACAACACCGCGAAAACCCTCTCCGGCAGCCCGGACCAGGTGGCCGCGATCGGCGTGTTCGGCCAGGTCGGCGACCTCGACGGCAAGCTGCCACCCGGCGTGCTCGTGCACACCGGACTCGACCGCGGCGAGGCGGAACAGCTCGACGGCGCGCAGTCGAGGTTCGTGCTGATGATGGTCTCCGGCTCGTTCTCCGGCTTCGTGCTGATGATCGTGATCTTCGTGACCGCGAGCACCCTGGCCCTGGTGCTCAACCAGCGCCGCCGCGAACTGGCCCTGCTGCGCGCCATCGCGGCCACCCCACGCCAGGTGCGCAAACTGATCGGCGCGGAAACCCTGCTGGTCTCCGGCGTGGCCGCGCTGCTGGGTGTCGCGCCCGGCCTGTACGTCGCGCACTGGCTGCGGGACTTCTTCGTCACCATCGGCGTCATCTCGCCGGACTTCACCCTGTCCCTCAGCCCGGTGCCCGCCCTGGCCACCGCGCTGCTGTGCGTGGGCGCGGCCCAACTCGCGGCCTGGTCCTCGGCGGGCCGGATGCTGCGGCTCAAGCCGACCGAGGCCCTCGGCGAGGCCGCGGTGGAACCGGCCGCGCTCGGCCGGGGCCGCAAGATCACCGGCGCCGCACTGCTGGCGGTGGCGGGCGCGGGCGTGCTGGCCACCCTGTTCCTGCCCGGCGAACTGGCCATGGTCCCGGCGGGCTCCTCGGTGCTGATCGCGATCATCGGCATCGGCCTGCTCGGCCCGGTGATCACCGGCCTCGCGACCCGGGTGGCCGCGGGCGTGTTCCTGCGGTCGAGGCGGGCGGAGAAGTTCCTGGCCGCGCACAACAGCACCGCCAACTCACGCAGGCTGGCCGCCGCGGTGACCCCGCTGGTGCTCACCATCGGCTTCGCCGTCACCCAGTTCTACAGCGGCACCACGCTGAGCGAGGCCACCCAGCACCAGGCCCGCGCCGCCACCGTGGCCGACTACGTGCTGACCGCCCCGCAGGGCGTGCCGGCCGAGGTGGCCGCCGCGGCCCGCCGCATCCCCGGCGTCACCGCCGCCACCCCGCTGATCGGCACCGAGATCATCGCCGAGGACAAGACCGCCACCGAGGAGCCGCTGTCCAAGTCCAAAGCCTATGGCGTGGAAGGAAACCAGCTCACCGGCACACTGAAGCTGACCGGCGTCACCGGTAACCTGGCCGACCTGCGCGGCGACACTGTGGCCCTGAGCAGCACCGAGGCATCCTGGCTGGGCAAGAAGATCGGCGACCGGGTCGAGCTGTACCTGGGCGACCGCACCAAGGTCACCCCGACCCTCATCGCCACCTTCGACCGCAACCTGGGCTACGGCGACGCGCTGTTCCCCCAGGACGTGCTGCTGCCGCACACCACCGACCGCCTGGCCGACTCCATCCTGGTCGCGAGCAACTCGTCAGTCCACAAAGCACTGTCCGAACTGGCCGGTCAGTACCCCGGCCTCCAGGTGCGCGACAAGGCCGAGCTGACCGTGGCCACCGACGCCCAGCAGGAGGCCAACCTCTGGCTGAACCGCATCCTGCTCGGCGTCATCCTGCTCTACGTGGCCCTCTCCGTGGTCAACAGCCTGGTGACCTCCACCCTGGACCGCCTCGGCGAGGTGCGCCTGCTCCGCCTGCTCGGCGGCACCCGGCGCCAGGTGCTGCGGATGTTCCGGGCCGAATCGGCGCTGGTGGTCTCGATCGCGGTGCTGATCGGCTCCGCGGTGCCGGTGCTGCCCCTGGCCTTCCTCAGCCTCAACCTCACCGGCACCCCGATCCCGGCCGGGCCACCGTGGGTGTACCTGGGCATCGTGGGGGTGTCCGTGCTGATCGGACTGTGCTCGATCCGGCTGCCCGCGCGCAGGCTCAGCCGAGCGGCCTGATCCGCTGACCCGCGGTCGAACCCACGACCGCGGGTCAGCGCACCGGGTAGCGGTTCTGGAAGGCCAGCCGCTCGTCCGCGCCCGCGCCGATCCGGGTCAGTTCCTCGTCCAGGTCCAGGAACACCTGCCACGGCGGCTGCCCCAGCGCCGCCAGCCGCGCCACCACCAGCTGCTCCAGCTCCGGCACCCGCTTGGCCTTCCACACCTTGTCCGCCAGGCTCACCACCAGGTCCGCGAAGGCGATCCCCGGCTGGGTCCAGTCGCCGTGGGTACGCGCGAACCGGGCGAACTCCTCCGGCACGCCGAAGGTCAGCAGCAGCTCGTACCCGGCCTGCTCATGCCGCGAGCCAGGGCCGGACAGCTCCTCGACGTGCTCGGTCTTGCCGATGTCATGGGTGGCCGCGCCGAAGAGCACGGCGGTGCGGTCGAAACCGGCGGCCGGGTGCGCGGCGGTCAGCCAGTCGGCGAGCTGGGCGGCGACCTCGTGTACCAGGCGCAGGTGCGCGGCCAGCCTCGGCGGGGCATCCAGGCTGGTCAGCAGGTCCGCGGCCGGGCCGGGCAGCGGACGGGGGCCGGGGTCGGTCAGCGCGCGGCGCAGCAGGTCACGGGTCATCACTCGACAGTATGAGCCCTCTTGACCCACCTCCGACTAAGTGATTTAGTCACTTTATGAGCCGACGCGAGCAGACGCTGTCCGAGCGACTGGCCGACGACATCGTCGAGATCATTCGCAGTGAGCGGCTGGCGCCCGGCGAGGCGCTGGCCTCCTCCCGCGACCTCGCGCGCAGGCTCGACGTCACCACCCCCACCGTGCGCGAGGCGTTGCGCCGCCTGGAAGCCACCGGCGTGGTCGAGCTGCGGCACGGCTCGGGCACCTACGTCGGGCCCGGCCTGGACCGGCGGCTGCTGGCCAACCCGCACCGCCCGCCGGTGACCAGGGAGTCCATCCTCGAACTGGTCGACGCCCGCCTGGTGCTGGAACCGGCCATCGCCGCCGCGGCGGCCCGCGCCCGGATGCCGGAAGCCCTGGCCGCGCTGGAATCCGCCGCGGACAACGCGTTGCGGCCGCCGGTGAGCGATATCCGGCCCGCCCTGACCTTCCACGTCGCACTGGCCGCGGTGACCGGCAACGGGTTACTGCGGGAAATGGTGGAGGCGTTGCTGCACATGCGGTCCCGGGAGCAGATCGAGATCCGGCACCGCTACCACGATCGAGACCGGGACCACGCCGAGCACCGCGAGATCGTCACCGCGGTCCGGGACGGAGAGGCCGACCTTGCCGAACAACTGGTGCGCGAGCACCTCCAGTCCATCCGCGCGGCAGTCGCCGCCGAGCCGATCGGCGGCCAGGAATGACCAGCCACCGGCTTGGTGAACTGACCACCGAACAGGCCGCGGCCGCGGTCCGGGACAGCCCGGTCGTACTGCTGCCCGCGGGCGCCTTCGAACAGCACGGGCCGGGGCTGCCGATGGCCACCGACCTGATCCGGGCCGAACGGGTGGCCGAGCTGGTCGCGGCCAAACTCGGCGGCCGCGCGGTCATCGGGCCCTCGCTGCCGGTCGGGGTGTCCCCGCACCACCTGGCCTTCGCGGGCACCATCTCCTTGTCCACCACCACCTTCGCCACCCTGGTGCGCGAGTACAGCGACAGTCTGTACCGGCATGGCTGGCGGAAGATCCTGGTGATCACCGGGCACGGCGGCAACAACGCCGCGCTCGGCACGGTCGCCCAGGACTACCTGGCCACCCATCCCGATCTCGAATTCGCCTGGACACCGCTGACCGCACTGGCCGGGCAGGTGGTGGCCGAGATGGGCGTCAGCGAGGTGCACGGGCACAGCGGTGAGGCCGAGACCGCGCAAATGCTGCACCTGGCGCCGGAACTGGTGCGCACCAGCCACCTGCGGCCCGGCACCACCACCCTCGACGAACTCTCCCCCTTGGCTCGACTGTCCCGGAAGGACGGTCATCCCAAGCTCGCACTGCGCTACGACCGGCTCAGCCCCAACGGGGTGCTGGGCGATCCGCGCCGCGCCACCGCGCAGGCCGGTGAGTCCATTGTGGACACTGTGGTGAACCGGATCGTCGGTTACCTCGACGACTGGCTGGCCACCTGATCATCCCGCCCCACCCCTCGTCAGAGCCGACGAAAGGGATAGCGCCATGTCTCGCCTGTCCAGGCTGCGCACCGCAGCCCTGTTGTGCACCGCCGTCGCGGCAATCCTCCCCAGTGTTGCCGGGGCGGCGGCCGGGTCCGAGCCCCCCACTCGGACCACTGTTCCCGGCGGCTGCGGCACACCATCGCCGCAGTCGCCGGGCACCAGCGCCCTGCACCACCTCGACAGCGGCGGCCGGGACCGCACCTACCAGCTACACCTGCCCGCCGACTACGAGTCCACTTCGGACTGGCCGCTGATCCTGGCCTACCATGGCCGCGGCAACACCGGCGCGGGCACCGAGGAGTTCTCCAAACTGTCCACCCTGCCCGCGGTCGTGGTCTACCCCAACGGGGTCATCGGCACCGGCGAGGGCGACCGCCAGGCCTGGCAGGGCGCGCCCTACGCCGCTCCCGGCGTGGACGACGTGGCCTTCACCAAGGACCTCCTGGACTCGCTGAAGTCCACGCTGTGCCTGGACATGCGGCGGGTCTACGCCACCGGCAAGTCCAACGGCAGCGGGTTCATCGGCATCCTGGCCTGCACCATGGCCGACCGGATCACCGCCATCGCGCCGATCGCGGGCGCCTTCTACCCCAACGGGATCAACTGCAAGCCGTCCCGGCCGGTGCCGGTGATCGACTTCCACGGCACCGCCGACGTGACCATCCCCTACACCGGCGACGAGGACCGCGGTTTGCCGCCGATCCAGAGCTGGGTCAAGCAGTGGGCCAATCGCGACAAGTGCACGCAAACGTTGCCAGCACAGCAGATCGGCAGCGATGTCACCGTCACCGGCTGGACCCGGTGCAAGGACGGGGTCGAGGTGAAGCACGTCGCGGTGACCGGTGGCGGGCACACCTGGCCCGGCGCCGACAGCTACAGCGGTGGCGGCGTGACCACCCAGACCATCGAGGCGCACGAGGTGCTGTGGAACTTCGTCCGCCAGTACCGCCTGCCCCGACTCCCCTGCTGACCCCCGGGATCCCGACATGACCAACTCCCCTGCCACCGAGACACCCAAGCTGCCCAGGGTGCTCCGCCTGCTGGCCGTGATCGAACGCGCGGGCAACGCGCTGCCGCACCCGTTCTGGCTGTTCTGGCTGTTGTCCTTGCTGCTGGGCGTGATCAGCGCGGTGCTGGCCGGGTTCGGCGTGTCCGTGGTCTCGCCCAGCAACGGCAAGACCGTCACCGTGCGGAACCTGTTCAGCGGTGACGGCCTGGCCATGGCACTGTCCACAATGGTGGAGAACTTCGCCAAGTTCCCGCCGATGGCCACCATCGTGGTGGTGATCATGGGTGTGGCGGTGGCCGAACGCAGCGGATTCCTGGGCACGCTGATGAAGGTCGGCGTGTCCAGGGTGCCCGCCTCCTGGGTGGTCTTCGCGGTCGCCTTCGCAGGCACCGTGGCGCACGTGGCCTCCGCGGCCGCCTACATCATCCTGGTCCCGTTGGGCGGCCTGGCTTTCCGCGCGGTCGGCAAATCGCCGATCCTGGGCATCGTGGTGGCCTACACCGCCATCGCCTCCGGTTATGACGCCAGCCCGGTGCCCACTCCCAACGACGCGATCTTCGCCGGGATCACCACCGCGGCGGCCCGGCTGATCAGCCCGGAGATCACGGTTTCCCCGCTGAGCAACTGGTTCTTCAACATCGCCTCCTCGCTGCTGCTGGCCCTGGTGATCACCCTGGTCACCAAGCTGGTGCTGAACAAGCGCACCGACCTGGACCCCGATCCGGACGCCGACCTGACCGACATCGGCGATCTGGTTGTCGCCCAACGGGAACGCCTGGCCCTGCGCTGGTCCCTGGCCACCCTGGTGCTCTCCCTGGGTGTGCTGGCCGCCATCACCCTGCCGAGCTGGTCCCCGTTGCGGGGCAAGGGCGGCAGCATCATCGACTCGCCGCTGCTGGACGGCATCGCCGCGGTGGTCGCGCTGTTGTTCGGCGTGGTCGGCATCGTCTACGGCGTCACCGCCGGGACCATCCGCAAGGCAGGCGACGTGCCGAAGCTGATGGTCGAGGGCATCAAGCAGATGGCCCCGGTGCTGGTGCTGTTCTTCGCCATCGCCCAGTTCCTGGCCTACTTCGAGTGGACCAAACTCGGTGATGTGCTCGCGGTGAACGCGGCCGAGGTCTTCCGCAACAGCGGACTACCCATCCCGGTGATCTTCCTGCTGGTGCTGGTGCTGCTGACCCTGGTCAACGTGATGGTCACCAGCGGCTCGGCGATGTGGTCGATCGCGGCCCCGGTGCTGGTGCCGATGCTGATGCTGGTGCACATCTCCCCGGAGACCACCCAGGCGTTGTTCCGCATCGCCGACTCCGGGTCCACCGCGATCACCCCGATGAGCCCGTACTTCATCATGGCGCTCGGGTTCATGCAGCGGTACCGCAAGAACGCGGGCATCGGCACCCTGGCTTCTTACACGCTGCCGCTGGCGGTGGCGATGACCTTGAGCTGGACGCTGCTGTTCCTGGCCTGGTGGGGCCTGGGCATCCCGTGGGGGCCGGGCGCGCCGTCACGCTGACGGCAACTCGCCGATGATCCACTCCAGCCGGATCTCCGAGGTGGTCAGCCGCCACCCCGCCGGCCTGCGCGCCGCCGTGTAGCCGACGCGCAGGCCGGAGCCGCGGTGCGGCGGCTGACCCGGCTGGTAGAAGTGCACCATCTGGTTGGCGTGCACCACCGCCGCATCCCCGGCCACCTCGATCAGCACATCGGTGAACAAGTGCTGGCACCGCTCCCCCTGGTCCGAGCCCTGGACGAACTCGACCACCCGCGCCAGCCCGCGGAACTCCCCGCGCGGACTCCGCACCAGCACATCCTCGTCGTAGATCGCCGCCGGATCGCCGCCCTGCCCGTCCAGCCAGCGCCCCAGCCTGGTCAGCAGATCGGCGATCTCGTTGCGGTCCAACAACTTCCCCAGGTCGTTCATGATCCCTCATTTCGTTGGTGAGACCAACGCTAACACAGAACGTTGGTGACGCCAACGATCCTGCTAGGCTGCGCCCATGTCCGAGGCCCCGCACCGGCTGAGCAGCCGCCCCAGCTACCTGCTGACCCAGACCGCCACGCACGCCCGGCGGCTGGTCACCGAGGCGTTCACCGCCGCGGGCGCCCGCGGCTACCAGTACCGCCTGCTGGCCACCCTGCACGAGTTCGGCCCGGCCAGTCAGGCCGAACTGGGCCGCCGCGGCAACATGGACCGCAGCGACGTGGTCGGCACCCTCAACGAACTCGTCGCCCAGGGCCACGCCGAACGCACCCCGGACCCGGCCGACGGCCGCCGCAACATCATCCACCTCACCCCCGCGGGCGAGGCCAGGCTACGCCGCCTGGACGCCACCCTGGACGCGGCGCAGGACCAGCTCACCGCGCCGCTGTCCGCGGCCGAACGCACCCAGCTGGTCGGCCTGCTGACCCGGCTGCTCGCCCACCACACCCAGGACTGACGCCCCGGCGATCAACGACCACGCCGCACCAGCCCACCACATCAACCGCCCCGCTCCGCCAGCCCCCGCGCCACCCTTGTCACCGGTCGCTCCGGCTCACGTCTGCCTGGCTCACGTCTGCCTGGCCCACGTCATCCCGGCCCGCGTCATCCCGGCCCACGTCATCCCGGCCCACGTGATCCCGGCCCGCGTCTTCCCCGCCCCGCCCGCCGCTTCCTCTGCGGAACGCTTTTCGCGCCGAAAAGGTTGCCTTCCGCCCCGGACCATCTCACCAACCGCAGGTCACCGCCCCGCACCAGGCCGATCCGCTGCAGCTTCCCGGCCGCCGGCCCGCCTCAACATCCGCGCCACCCCCTGCTCTCCGCAGCTGCCCACCACCCCGGCCAAAACCCGCACAACCGGCTCCACCAGCGATTATCCTGCCGATCATGCCAACCTTCCTCGCCCCCGACGGCACCAAGCTGACCTACCACGTCGAGGGCGCCGGCGCGCCGCTGATCTGCCTGCCCGGTGGCCCGATGGTCGCCTCCGGCTACCTCGGCGACCTGGCAGGCCTGACCGCGCACCGCACCCTGATCCGCCTGGACCTGCGCGGCACCGGCGACTCCGCCATCCCGGCCGAGCACGCCAGCTACCGCTGCGACCACCAGGTCGCCGACGTCGAGGCTCTGCGCGTGCACCTCGGCCTGGAGCGGATGGACGTGCTCGCGCACTCCGCGGGCGGCGACCTCAGCTTGTCCTACGCGGGTGCGTACCCGGAGCGGATCTCCGCGCTGGTGCTGCTCAACGGGCGGGCCCGCGCGGTCGGCATTGAGTTCCCGCAGTCCGACCGGGACGAGGCCATCGCGCTGCGCACCGGCGAACCCTGGTACCCCGAGGCCATCGCCGCCCTGGACAAGATCCGCGCGGGCGAGGCGAGCCCGGAGCTGTGGGCCAAGCTCCAGCCGTTCACCTACCGGCACTGGAACGCGGACAGTCAGACCGACGCCGAGTACTGCGACACCCACCGCAACAACGAGGCGGCCGCCGCCTACGCGGGCGAGGGCGCGTTCGACCCGGAGGCCACCCGCGCCGGACTCGGCCTGCTGACCGCCCCGGTGCTGCTGATCTCCGGCAGCCTGGACACCGGACCTCGGCCCAAGGTGGTCGAGTCGATGGTCCCGCTGTTCCGCGACGCCACTCACGTCGAGCTGCCGCAGGTCTCGCACGTCCCGTGGCTGGACGACCCGGAAGCCTTCCGCGACACCGTGATCCCGTTCCTCACCACCGCCTGACCAAGATCACCTCCTAACCGAGTTGCGTTGATCGTTTGGCCAGCCCGTACCAGAACCCGTCGATCACCGTGCGCTGTCCCGCCAGTTCGTCCAGACCCGCGCCCAGGGTGACGAACAGCGGGGCGAAGTGCTCGGTGCGCGGGTGGGCCAGCCGGGCGGCCGGGGCCTTGTGCTCGAAGTCCAGCAACGCGTCCAGGTCCCCCGTGGCCAGCGCCCGAGCGCCCCAGTCGTCGAACTCGGTCATCACCGACTGGGGCACTCCGGTGGTCATCGCGCGCAGGTTGTGCGTGAAGAACCCGCTGCCGACGATCAGCACGCCCTCCTCCCGCAGTGGCGCGAGTCTGCGGCCCACCTCCAGCAGCCGCCGCGGGTCCAGCGCGGGCAGGGACACCTGCAGCACCGGGATGTCCGCGTCCGGGTACATCTCCACCAGCGGCACGTACGCGCCGTGGTCCAGGCCCCGGTCCGGCACGTGCTGCACCGGGGTTCCGGGGCCGCGCAACAACTTGGTGACCTGCTCGGCGAGTTCCGGCGCGCCCGGCGCCGGGTAGGTCACCTGGTAGAAGCGCTGCTCGAAGCCGGTGAAGTCATAGACCAGCGGCACCGTGGTGGTGGCGCCCAGCGCAAGCGGGGCCTCCTCCCAGTGCGCGGAGACCATCAGGATCGCCTTGGGGCGCGGCAGGTTCGCCGACCAGCCGGCCAGTTCTTTGGTCCACTGTGGATCGTCGGCGAGCATCGGCGCGCCGTGCGAGAGGTAGAGCGCGGGCATTCTCATCGCGGTCACACCGCCAATCCGTGCAGGGCGATGGTGTGCCCGGTGTGGTCGACCTTGGCCCGCAGGTAACGCAGGTTGGTCTCGGTGGCGAACACGCCGGTGGGCGCGGTGTGCCGGATCCGCACGCCCAGCGCGCGCAGCTGTCCGGCCTTGTCCGGGTTGTTGGACAACAGGTCCACCTCGCCCAGGCCGAGCGCGTGCAGCATCTGCGCGGCCGGGGTGTAGTCCCGGTCGTCCTCGGGCAGGCCCAGCGCGGTGTTGGCCGCGTAGGTGTCCAGGCCCGCCTCCTGCAGCGCGTAGGCGTCCAGCTTGTTGTACAGGCCGATGCCGCGACCCTCCTGACGCAGATAGAGCAGCACGCCGCCGCGTGCCTCGATCCGCTCGACCGCCTCGCGCAGCTGCGGTCCGCAGTCGCAGCGGGCCGAACCGAACACATCGCCGGTCAGGCACTCCGAATGCAGGCGCACCAACGGATCCGGCGTGCGGACCGGGTCGCCGAAGACCAGCGCCAGGTGCTCCAGGCCGTCGACGAGGCCGCGGAAGGTCACCGCGGTCGCGGTCACCGAGAAGCCGTCGCCGAAGCGCAACGGGATCCGCACCCTGGTGCGTACCGTGGCCTGGGGCCGGGGCTGTGCCATGGGAACCTCCGAGCAGGTGGTTCAAACTCTAACTATCTTGGACCCTACGCTCCATTTCAAATTTGAACAACTAGTTTTTCAGCAGCCCTCGACCAGGGCCAGTTCGGCCTCGACATAGCGTGCGGTCTCCCACAGCATCCGCGTCAGCAGCTCCGGCCGGGCCGCGCCCACGCCGGGGAACAGGGTCAGCGCGAGCGGCGCCGCCCCGCCCACCGGCACGGCAAGGCAGCGCAGCCCGCCGGGTAACTCGGTGTCCAGCCGGTCCCATTCCCCACCGCGCAGGGCCCGGCCCAGCTCAGAGCCCTCGGCGGGCAGCCGCGAGCCCACGGCGAGATCCAGCCGGACCACCCGCCCGGTGCCCACCACCGCGACACAACGCAGGTCAGGACCGTCCAGCAGCAACGCGGCCACCGGCGTACCGGCCGCCGCGGCCAGCTGGGCGATCCGCGGCTGCACCACCTCGGGCTGGGTGAGCGCGGACAGCTTGGCGTAGCCCAGGTCGAGCACCGCGGGCAGCAGCCGGTACACGCCCTCGTCCTCGGTGGCGTAGCCGTTCTCGTGCAGGGTCAGCAGCGCGCGCCGGGCGGTGGCCCTGGTCAGCCCGGCGATCCTGGCGGCGCCGGCCACGGTCAGCCCGCCCGCGCGGAAGGCGGCGAGCACAGCCAGGCCGCGGGCCAGCGCCGCCAGGAACTCCATGCCCAGCTCGTTCTTGGCCGAGGGCACCGCGGCGGTCGGCAGTTCGACCGGCGGCTCCGGCTGGGCGAGCACGGCCTCCATCTCCCGCACCGCCGCCCGCAACGGCGGCAGCACCCTGGCCCGGAGGCTGTCCGGAGTGTGCCTGCTGGTGTGGCTGAGCACGCTGACCGCGCCCAGCTGACCGCGCCCGCGCACCGGCACCGCCAGGGCGAGCAGCCCGGGTTCCACCCACTCCTCGTCCAGACACCAGCCCGCCTTCCAGGCCCGGTGCACCCGCAGGTGGAACTGGCGCAGCCGGTCGAAGGGCTCCTCCCGCAGCGGCGGCACCGCGGGATAGCCGTGGTCGAGCGGGTCCGCGGCCCTGGCCTGCGACCACTCGTAGTACTGCTCGGCCTCCCAGCCCGCGGCCAGCACCACACCCGCCGCGGACCGGTCGGCCGGCAGCAGACCGCCGACGTGGAAGGCGAGGTACATCGCCCGCCGCCGCGCGGACTGGGCCACCAGCCGCGCGCCGCCGACATCGGGCACGGCCAGCGACACCGACTCGTCCAGTTCGGCGGCGAGCCTGGCCAGCAGTGGTCGCAGCGGCTCGACCAGGCCAGAGCCCGCCAGGTAGGCGTTGCCGAAGATCAGTAACCGGGGCGTGGGCAGCAGGTCGGGACCTTCGGCGCGCAGCAGGCCCAGGTGCAGCAGGGTGGTCGCGATCCGGTCGACGGTGGACCGCGGCAGCCCGGTCAGCCGGACCAGGTCGGCCCGGCGCAGCCTGACTCCCTGATGCGCGCCGATCGCGCGCAGCACCGCGAGTCCGCGTGCCAATGGCCCGTTCTCCGGCACGGTCCGTCCCTTCTCGCCGATGGCTGTTGACGGTTCAGCTTGCGCCCCGCCAGACTGCACCGCACTCAGAACGAACAAAACTTCGCTATGCGAACACCCGGAGGGCCTATGCCCATCCTTCATTCATGCGAACGCAACCGATCAGCCAGCGCCGCCAGACCGGCGGCCAGTCCGCGGAACCGCTCGGGGTCCAGACCGTCCACGAACGCCGCCCGCACCAGCGCGGCATGCCCTGGCGCGGCGGCGCGCAGCCGGGCCCAGCCCGCCGAGGTGAGTTCGGCGATCACGCCACGCACATCGGTCGGGCAGCTCCGCCTGGTCACCAGACCCAGCTTCTCCAGCTGCGCCACCTGATAGCTCAGCCCGCTCTTGGAGGTGACCGCGGCCTCGGCCAGCTCGGTCATCCGCAGCTCGCCACCGGCCTCGGACAGGCGCACCAGCACCTCGTACTGCGGATGCGACAGCCCGTTCTCCCTGAGCTGCTGCTCCACCAGGCGGTTCAGCAGGGCGCCCGCGGTCAGGAAGTCCTGCCACGCGGTCAGCTCCGACCCGTCCAGCCAACGCGGTTCGTCCACAACCCCCCACCCTACCCCATTAGTTCAAACTTGAACCTCACCGGAGGAGATCCCGTGCGCACTCGCCAGCTCCTGATCAACGGCGCCGACCGCCCCGCCACGAACCAGCGCACCACCCCCGACCACTCCCCCTGGACCGGCGAGGTGTTCGCCGAGGTGGCCGCGGCGAGCCCGGCCGATGTCACCCTCGCCACCGAGGCCGCCCAGGCGGCGTTCCCGGCCTGGGCGGCGGCCCGGCCGAGCCAGCGGCGCGCGGTCCTGCTCAAGGCCGCCGACTTACTGGAGCAGCGCGCTGAAGAGGTGGTCGAGCTGATCTCCGCGGAGACCGGCGGCACCCGAGGCTGGGGCCTGTTCAACGTCGACCTGGGCGGCCAGATCCTGCGCGAGGCCGCCGCCGCGGCCACCCAGCCGGTGGGCGAGGTGCTGACCACGGAGTTCGGCGGTCAGCTCTCCCTGGCCGTGCGCGAACCGGCCGGGGTGGTGGCTGCGTTCTCGCCGTGGAACGCCCCGGTGATCCTGGGCATCCGGTCGATCGCGGTGCCGCTGGCGGTCGGCAACACGGTGGTGCTCAAACCGACCGAGGACGCTCCCATCGCCGCCGGCTACTTCCTGGCCGACCTGCTGCACCAGGCCGGCCTGCCGCCCGGTGTGCTCAACGTGATCAGCAATGCCAGGCAGGACGCCGCCGAGATCGCCCGCGCCCTGATCGCCGACCCCAGGGTCCGCCTGGTCAACTTCACCGGCTCCACCGGCGTCGGCCGCCTCATCGGCATCGCCGCCGCCGAACACCTCAAGCCCGCGATCCTGGAGCTGGGCGGCAAGAACTCGGTGCTGGTGCTCGACGACGCCGACCTGGACCACGCCGCCGCCGCGGTGAACTTCGGCGCCTTCGCCAACACCGGCCAGATCTGCATGTCCGCGGACCGGGTCCTGGTGCAGCGCGAGGTCGCCGAGGAGTTCACCGCCAAACTCACCACCCGCGCCGCCACCCTGCACCGCGGCTCCCCCACCGACCCGAACACCACCCTCGGCCCGCTGATCAGCGCAGGCTCGGCCAACCGGGTAGCCGCCCTGGTCGCCGAAACGGTCGACGCGGGCGCCACCCTGCACACCAGCGGCGGCCCGGCCGAGGGCGCGAGCTATCCCGCCACCGTGCTCTCCGGCATCACCCCCGACATGCGCATCCACCACGAGGAGGTCTTCGGCCCGGTCTGCACCGTGCTCACCTTCGACACCGACGAGGAGGCCATCAAGCTGGCCAACAGCACCGACTACGGCCTGAGCACCGGCATCCTGACCACCCACCAGGGCCGCGGCCTGACCATCGCCCGCCAGCTGCACACCGGCATCGCGCACGTCGGCGACCAGTCCGTGGCCGACGAACCCCAGGCCCCCTTCGGCGGCGTGGGCCAGAGCGGCTACGGCAAGTTCGGCGGCCGCTGGGGTGTGGACGCCTTCACCACCACCCGCTGGATCACCCTGGGCCCCCAGCACAGCAACTACCCGATCTAGCCTGCCCGGCGGCCCAACGGGCAGACGGCGACCGCCTCGACGCCCCTGCGGACAGCCAGGAGGGCCAAGAAAGTCGGCCGGGCGGGCACCCGGTTGGCGGGCGATGACGGCGGGCGGGCGGCGGCCAGCCACAGCGGCTGACCGCGGTCGGTGGCGGCGGTCGGGTGGCAGGCGGCTGGCAGGCGGCTGGCAGGCGGCTGGGTGGCGGCGGTCGGGTGGTGGGCGGCGGTCGGGTGGTGGGCGGCGGCGCCTGCCAGGCCGCGGCTGGCGGCTGGCGGCTGGCGGCTGGCGGCTGGCGGCTGGATTGTCGCGGTGGTCCGCCACCGGGAACTGCCCGCCCTACTCCGCGAGTCGCTTGAACAAGTGCACATCCTCGTGCCCGCCGGGGATGCCCAACGTCCGCCCCGTCTCCACGAACCCGTGCCGCCGGTAGAACCCCGGCGCCTGAAAAGTGAAGGAGGACACCGAGATCCGGTCGCAGCCGCGGCGGCGCGCCTCGGCCTCGGCGGCCTGTACCAGGCGGCTGCCCCAGCCTGCCTCGCGGCTGTCCGCGCGTACCCACACCAGGTCGATTCCGGCCAGGGCGCCCCAGGTCCAGGCGACCAGGCCGGCGACCAGGTCGCCCTCGTCGCCGGTGACGCGGACGGTGAACTCGGTTCGTTCGGCGTTGCCGGTGGCGGTGTTGTTGAACGCGATCAGTTCCTCGGTCAGCCGCTGCTCCAGGGCGGCGTCGGCGGGGCCGGTGGTGAGGGTGTGCGGCGGGGTGGTCATGGTGCGGAGTGTGGCAGCCGGGAGTTGGCCGGGGGCTGGGGAATTCCGGGGTTGGTGATCTTGGGGCGGACACTGTGGCATCCCTGTCGGGCGTGCGCTGGGCGGGGTCACCCGCTTGGGCGGGGGGTTGCCCGGATCGGATGATCAACTCTTGCCGTGGTCCGGGTGGCGTGTTCGGATTCCGCCGCAGCAGTACAGGAAACGTCGATAGGAGAAAGCTCATGCGTCGTCGTCTCGCCCAGGTCGCCGCCACCGGAATCGTCGTCGCCGGACTGTTCGGAGCGGGTGCGGGCACCGCACTGGCCGCCGAGCGGGACAGCCACGACGGCGGCCCCTCGGTCTCGGCGAGCCTGTCCCCGGTCGGCGCCAGCGTCGACCTGAGCCCGCTGACGCTGGACCTCAACGACAACGACCTGGACATCAGCCTGTCCGAGGGCGTGCACGGCACCCTGCTGGGCATCCGGATCGACATCGACCTCTGAGTCACCAGCCTGCCGGAGTCCCGCCCCGCCCGGCGGGGCTCCGGCATGTTCCGGCGCGCACCGGGTAGCCCCCTGGCGACGACGGAGGCGGGATGATCGAGGTCGAGCAGCGGATCGAGACAGCGCCGGGCGCCGTGTTCGCGGTACTGGCGGACGGATGGACCTACGCGGGCTGGGTGGTGGGCGCCTCGCACATCCGCAAGGTGGACACCGGCTGGCCCGCGGTGGGCTCCCGCATCCACCACAGCATCGGGCCCTGGCCGCTCCAGGTCGAGGACGTGACAGTGGTCAAGGAGCTGGAGCCGTCCCGGCTGCTGGTGCTGGAGGCCAGGTTGTGGCCGGTGGGCAAGGCGACCGTGCGCATCGAACTGGCGCCGACCGCCGACGGCGTGACGGTGGTGGCGATGTCCGAGCTGGCCGACGCGGGACCGGCGCGGCTGTTGCCATCCGCGCTGCAGGCCGTGGTGCTGCGCCCCCGCAACCGGGAATCACTGTCCCGCCTGGCCGATATCGCGATCGGCCGCGCCGCCCCCTGACGGGGCGCGGCACCGGCTCGCGGCGGTGCTCAGCGATAGATCATCCGGTGCAGGCCGCCGATCATCGTGGCGTACACGTCACCGGCGATTCCGTTGCGGGCCAAGGCCGCGCGGGCCGCGTTCGCGCCGGGACCGCCGTGCACCGCGCCGCCGGGGTGGGCGCCGGCGCCCGCCAGGTACAGGCGGTCGATCGGGGTGTCCGCCCGGCCAAGGCCGGGCAGCGGCCGGAACAGGAGTTGCTGGCTCAGCGCCGCGGTGCCCGCGTTGACACCACCCTCGACCAGGCTGGGGTTACGGCCCTGGAGGTCGGGTGGGGACTGCACCGCGCGGCCCAGGATCATCGAGCGGAAGCCGGGGGCGTGCCGTTCCAGCAGGGATTCGGCCAGATCGGTGTAGCGGTGCAGGCGATCCGGGGTCCAGTCCAGGCCGCGGGGCACGTGGAAGTAGGCCCAGACCGCTTCGGTGCCCGCCGGAGACCGGCTGGGGTCGGCGGTGCTCATCTGGCCCAGGAGGACGAACGGGTGCACGGGTTCGGCGCCACAGGCCAGATCGGTGGCGAAGCGGCTGATGCCGTTGAGGTCCGCGCCCAGGTGCACCACCGCGGCGCCGTGGGCTTCCGGGGTCAGCCAGGGGATCGGGCCGGACAGCGCCCAGTTGATCTTCACGGTGGCGTCGTCGAAGGTGAAGTGGGACAGGTCCCGCACCAGCCGGGCGGGTAGCCGGTCCACGCCGACCAGGTCGCGGTAGAGCGGGATCGGGTGCACGTCGGCGAGCACCGCCTTGCGGGCGCGGAAGCGTTCGCCGGTCACGTCCTGCACGCCGACCGCGATCCCCCTGGCGGTCAGCACCCTGGCCACCTTCCGTGCACAGTGGACTCCGCCGCCGCGTTCGGCGAGCCTGGCCACCAGGGCCGAGGTCAGCGCGCCCGCGCCACCGGCCGGGACCGGGAAGCCGACCTCCTGGGCCAGCATGCTCAGCAACCAGCCGAACACCGCGCTGCCCGCGCCGTCGGGACTGAGATCGGTGTGCATCGCGTTGCCCGCGAACAGGACCCGCGCGCCCTCGCCCGCGAACCGCTCGCCGGTGAAGCCGCGCACCGAGGACAGGCCGAGGCGGGCGAACCGCAGGCCGTCGGCCGCGCCCAGGGCCCGGCCCAGCGCGAGGGCCGGGCGGACCGGCGGGAACGGACGCAGGATCGCGTCGATGAGGCTGTCCCGGACCCGTTGCCACAGCTCGTACTCGGCCAGCCAGGCGTCGCCGTCGGCCGGTGCGAAGGCGCTGACCGAGGCGGCGGTGTCGGCGGCGGTGGCGCCGAGGCGGACGCCGCGCTGGTCGGGCAGGACGTGGGCGAGCGGGTGTGGCGCGTGCCGCCAGCGCAGGCCGTGCCTGGCCAGGTCCAGGCCGGCCAGGATCGGGGAGGCCACGCCGAAGGGGTAGCAGGAGGAGAACAGGTCGTTGTGGAAGCCGGGGGCGGTGATCTCGGCGGTGCGCACCGAGCCGCCAGGGGTGTCCTCGGCCTCCAGGACCAGCACGTCCCAGCCCGCGTCGGCCAGCAGGTTCGCCGCGACCAGGCCGTTCGGGCCGGAGCCGATGACGATCGCGTCCACCTCGGGCACCGTCATGCCGAACCCCTTTCCCCGCCCGGTCCGACGGTAGCCGACTCGCGGCCGCGCCGTCGTGGGACGGAGTGTCGGCGTGCCCGCCCGCCATCGGCGACGCCGTGCCCTAACCTGGCCGCCGTGAGCGTCGCGACCGCCACACGGCGCAAGTGGACCTACTTCCTCGCGCCCCTCGGGGTGCTGCTCGCGGTCGCCGTCGGCATCCTCGCCTACTACCACGAACGCGACACCCGCGAAGGCTTCTACGAGGTCGGGGACACCGGCCAGGCCGATCGGATCGATCTCGGGGTCGTCGTGCAGCGGGTGGACGCGCCCGCCAGGGAACTGGTGCTGCAGGTGCTGGTCACCCCACACGGGACGGCCAGGGACCGTGGGGATGACCGGTCCTCGGCCAAGGATCTCGTGGTGGACAGCTCGTCGGTGGCGGCGGTGCCGTTGCGGTTCCGGGCGGGTGAGCGGATCTCGGCCAAGGAACTGCGGGTGCCCCTGGACGACGGGGTGGTCTCGGACTTCCCGTTCGACCGCTACCGGACCCAGCTGTACTTCGAGGTCACCAGCGGTGGCGAGCACGTGGCCACCACGATGAGCTACGCCGACCACGACCCGTTCTTCCTGTCCAGGGTCACCGGTGGGGACGCCGCGGACGGGGAGGCGCGAGCGGATCTGCTGATCAAGCGGTCGCGCAGCACCTTCATCCTGGCCTGGTTCCAGGTGATCGTGATGTGGGCGCTGGCGTTGTCGGTGCTGGCCGGGGCGTTGCACATCGTCCGGCGCGGGCTCGGGCTGGTCTGGCCCGCGCTGGGCTGGATGGCGGCCACCTTGTTCGCGCTGGTCGGCTTCCGCAACGCCGCCCCCGGGCTGCCGCCGATCGGGTCGATGATCGACTACTGCGCCTTCTTCTGGGCCGAGGCGGTGATCACCCTGGCGCTGGTGCTGGTGGTGGTCAAGGGCATCCGGCTGAAACAGAAGTCCTGAGCGCGCCGGGTCACCCGCGGGGCTGGTGCGCGCCGCGCCGTTCCAGCAGGCGCATCACCGGTCCCGCGGTCAGCCCGTGCACCACGACCGAGAGCAGGATCGCGCAGGTCACCACCCGCCACAGTGGCTCGGCGGGCCCGAAGTCGGCGTGTCCCAGCGCGTAGGCGAGGTAGAACAGGGTGCCGATGCCGCGCATCCCGAAACAGGCGATCACCGCTGCGGCCGGCCTGCCCGCCGGGCCACCGAGCAGCGCCGCGCCGGCCAGCACCGGCCGCACCACCAGCACGACCAGCGCCGCGAAGAGCACCTCCACCGGCCGCAGCCCGGTCAGCAGCCCGCTGCCCACCGCCACGCCCAGCGCGGTCAGCAGCGCCGCCACGAACAGGATCTCCAGCTGCTCGCCGAAATCGTGCAGCACCTCGTGGTAGTCGTGCGATCCGGCGTTGCCGCGCACCACGCAGGCGCAGGTGAACACCGCGAGGAAGCCGAGTCCGCCCGCCAGTTCGGCGATCCCGTACGGCAGCAGCGCCACCGCCAGCAGCACGAAGCCGTCGGTGTGCTCGGCCAGCCGCAACGAACGGGACCGCGCCCGGAAGAACAGCCGGTGCAACGCCTTGCCAGCCAGCCAGCCCACCGCGAGCCCGCACAGCCCCGACCACACCACCTCGGTCAGCACCCACCGCGGGCCGAGGTCACCCGGCCGCGCCGCCATGGTCACCGCCAGCAGCACGAACGGCATGGCCAGCGCGTCGTTGAGACCGGCCTCGGCGGTCAGCGTGGTGCGCACCTCGTTGTCACTGCCCAGCTCCGCCTCGTCCGGGCCCGGCACCCGCACCTCGGCGGCCAGCACCGGATCGGTGGGCGCCAGCGCCGCCCCGAGCAACAGCGCCGCGGCCACCGGCAGCTCCAGCAACCCCAGCGCCAGCAACGTCACCGCCAGCACCGACAGCGGCAGGGTGATCCCGAGCAGCCGCCAGGTCGAACTCCACCGGCGCCACCCGATCGGGCGGTTCAGCTTCAGCCCGGCGCCCGCCACCGAGACGATCACCGCCAGCTCGGTGAGCAGTTGCACCAGCGCGGGCTCCGGCCGCGGGTCCAGCCGCACCGTCCCCTCGGGCAACAGGAACACCGAGGCGCCCAGCAGGGTCAGCACCAGCGGGGCGGACAGCGGCCGCCCGTGCAGCACCCTGGGCAACACCGCCGCCAGCAGGGCGAGTCCGCCCGCCACGGTCAGCACCAGTTCCACCCTGCCTCCCGGCTTGAACCCCGGCCCCGGGGATACCCGGGTAAGTGATGCGCGAACGCCAGTTCTGGATCCAGTCCGCCAAGACCGCCCTCGCCACCGTGCTCGCCTGGTTCGTCGCGGCCTGGCTGCTGGGCGTGCCGCACCCGTTCCTGGCCCCGTACGCGGCGTTCTTCGTGGTCAACGAGACGATCTACCGTTCCTTCGCCAACGGCGCCCAGCAACTCGGCGCACTGCTCGCCGGGGTGCTGCTGGCCTTCGCGGCAGGCGAGCTGATCCCGTGGCCGCTGCTCGCCCTCGGCGTGGTGGTGCCCGTCGGGCTGGTCGTGGGCCGGTCGCGGATCTTCGGCGACGACGGGCAGTGGGTCGCGGTGACCGCGTTGCTGATGCTCACCTACGGCATGGCCACCGAGGAGCAATACCTGCTCACCCGGGTGGGGGAAAGCGCGCTGGGCGTGCTGATCGGGGCCGCGGTCAACCTGCTGGTCCTGCCGCCCGCCCACCTGCGCAGTGCCCGCCGGGCGCTGGCGAACCTGGCCACGGACCTGGCCGGACTGGCCGGGGACATGGCCGGGCAGCCGGAAACGCGGGCGTGGGACTGGGCCCGGCGCGCGGACCGGCTGTGCGAGCAGGCCCGCGCCGCCCAGCGGACCAACCGCCGGGACGCGGAAAGCGCGCGCTGGAACCCCGGTCATCCCAGCCGGGCCGAAGCCGGTGGCCGGGCCGCCGCGCTGCACGCGCTGGGCCGCGTCGCCGAGGAGCTGCGGCACCAGGCCGACACCCGGCGCGACCTGCCCGAGGGCCAGGACGGGCTGACCGGCTACCGGGAACTACTGCCGCCACTGGCCGAGGCCGTCACCGCGCTGGGCGCCGACCCCACCGACACCGGGGGCGCCGTCCGGGCCGCCGTGGGCCGCCTGCGCGAGTGCCTGGCCACCTCGCCCGCGCCGCACGGCCCGCTGATGCGCTCGGTGGCGCACAGCGCGGACGTGCTGGCCGAGATCACCGGCGGGAGCTGACCGGCGGACACGCCCTAGGATCGGCCGGTGGCGTTGCATCCTGTGGTCCGGCTGGGACTATGGCTGGCACAGCGGGTGCGGATGCCGGAGATGACCTCCCTGGAGGACTACCGGGCCTGGGACGCGCGCTCCTACCGGGTGATCCACCGGCTGATGTCCCGGCCGCCGCGGCCCGCCCGGCTGCTCGCCCGGCGGATCCCGGTGCCCGGCGGCGAGATCCTGCTGCGGATCTACCTGCCGCACGGGACCGGGCCGTTCCCTGCGCACGTGTTCGCGCACGGCGGGGCGTTCTGGATGGGCTCGATCGAGGACACCGACCCGTTGTGCCGCTGGTACTGCGCGCACGCCGGATCCGTGATCGTCTCGGTGGCCTACCGACTCGCGCCCGAACACCCGTACCCGACCCCGGCCGAGGACGTCTACGCCGCCTTCCAATGGACCCGGGAACACGCCGCCGAACTGGGCGCGGACCCGGCTCGGGTGTCCGTCGGCGGAGTGTCGGCGGGGGCGGGACTGGCCGCCGCGGCCACGCTGATGGCGCGGGATCGCGGCACGCCGTCGCCCCTGGCCCAGGTGCTGGAGATCCCGTTCCTGGACACCACGTTGCGCACCGCGGCGGACACCGGGGCAGGACTGTCCACTGGGTACCTGCGGCAGGCCGCCGACCTCTACACCGGCGGCGGCGAGCACGCGCTGGCCGACTACGCCTCGCCCGGACTGGCCGCCGATCTCACCGGACTGCCGCCGACCCTGGTGCTCACCTGCGAGTACGACACCCTGCGCGGCAGCGGCACCGCCTACGTCGAGCGGCTGCGCGCGGCCGGGGTCGCGGTGGACTGGTTCGACCTGCCTGGGCACATCCACGGCTCCAGTTATCTGACCCGGCTGCTGCCCTCGTCCCGGCGTTATGTCGACACGGTCGTCCACTGGCTGCGTACCCGCCGGTAACGGATGGCAGGATGCCCGGTGTGAGCCTGGGTGTGGATGGGGAGCGGGCCGAGGCGCCGGAGGTCTCGCCCGTACTGGCCCGTACGGTGCTGGCGCTGTGCCTGATCGTCGCCGGAATCGCGGCGGCGCTGGCAGGCACGGCGCTGGTGCCGCTGGTGGAGGTGCCCGGACTGCCGACACCGTGGGCGCTGGTCACCTTCGGATTGCCGGTGGTGCGGGTGCTCCTGGACATCGCCGCGGTGGCCACCGTCGGGCTGAGCCTGCTGCCCAAACTGGTCGGCATCGACGACCCCGAGCACACCGACGGCGTGCTGTCGGTGGCCCGCCGGTTCACCGTGTGGACCGCGACGGTGTGGCTGGTGTGCGCGCTGGCCTCGGTGGTGTTGCAGGCCACCGACCTCTCCCCCGGCGCCGCGCCCACCCCCGGACTGGTCTACGACTACGTCATGCTGGTCGGCGCGGGCAAGGGCCTGCTGGTCAGCGCCGGGTGCGCACTGGCCTGCGTGCTGATCGGGCGCCTCGCCGTGCGGCACGGCGAGGCGGTGCCCGCCGAGTTGCGGATCTTCGTCGCGGTCTTCGGCATCCTGCTGCTGCCGCTGACCGGGCACGCCTCCAACTGGAAGTGGCACGACGTCAGCATGGTCTCGATGGAGCTGCACGTGATGGGCGCGGCGATCTGGACCGGCGGGCTCGCGGTGATCGCCACCCTGCTGCTCGGCCACGGCGAACTCCTCGCGCGGGCACTGCCGAAGTTCTCCAAGCTGGCCACCGTGGCGTTGTTCCTGGTCGGCGCGACCGGGCTGTTCAACGGCCTGGTCGAACTCCAGCTCACCCCCGGCGGCGGCCTGCCCGGCGCGCTGGTCACCAGCGTCTACGGGCAGCTCATCGTGGCCAAGACGGTGTTCCTGGTGGTGCTGGCCGGACTCGGCGCGCACATCAGGTTCCGGCTGCTGCCCCGGATCGCCCGCCGGGAGCGCACCGCGCTGTTCGGCTGGGCGACCCTGGAGGTCAGCGTGATGGGCCTGGCCTACGGGATCGCGGTCGTGCTCACCAGGGCCCCGGTGATCAGCTGACCAGGGGTTGCGCGCCGGGCAGCACGTGCCAGCCGCGCCGCTGGTGCAGCCACACCACCGCCGACCAGCTCGCGGCGAGCAGGATCGCGGCAGGCACCGCCGAGCCGTAGTCCACCGGCGGCGCGACCAGCACGAAGCCCTGCAACGCGACCGCGCCGTAGCCCAGGCCGATGGCCAGCACCGAACCGATCGGGGCCCGCGCCCACTCCGGCACCGGCAGCAGGAAGGCCAGGTCCACGCCGAGCGCGGCCAGCACGAAGAAGAACGGCACCGCCGAGGGCGGGAAGTCGATCCCGGCCAGCAGCGGCCACAGCACCGCGCGGAAACCCACGTACCCGGCCGCGATCAGCGTCGCGGTCCACCGGCGGCCGACCATCGCCCTGGCCATGGCCAGCACCAGCAGCGCCGCGGTGCAGGCCCACACCGGGTACACCCAGTCCGGCACCGGCAGTGAGAAGGCGACCAGGGAGTCCCGGTCCACGCTCGGCTTGCCGATCTGGTCGGCGGCGAACTGCAACAGGATCGGCTCGGCGTAGGGCGCGCCGCGGTCCCAGGCCGCCACCGAGAGCACCCCGTACTCCTGGTGCTGGTTGGGGAACCACACGTTCTCCAGGAAGAACAGCCACAGCAGGCCCAGCACCACCGGGCGGGCCCGGTTCTCCGGGGCGTTGACCCACCAGGCCCGGATCGCGCCGGAGATCATCACCACGGTGCCCAGGTAGAGCAGCGCGTGCGAGACGCTCCAGGAGGTGATGTCCAGGCCGTTGACCCGGTGGTTGATCAGGTCCAGCGGCACCGCGGTGAAGAAGATGCCCGCGCCCCACTGCATCAGCCGCAGGCCGAGCCGGTCGGTGCCGTAGCCGGTGTAGCCGTGGAAGAGCACCAGGGCGACCACGATCGCGTTGCCGGTGATGTTGATCAGGTGCGGCGGCGCGAGGTCGTCGCGCAGCCACTTGAAGTGCCAGGACACATCCCAGGACGCGCCGAGAACCTTGAGGAACAGCGCGAGGAGCCACAGCCGGAACAGACCGGTCAGCAGCTCCGGCGGGGTCTCCCGTCCCGGAGCCCCTCTGGTCCAGTAGCGCTCCGCCAGATCGGCCAGTCGGCTTCTTGCCCCCGTGCTCATTCTCCGGATGATGCACCTCAACCCGCAGTTCGTGCGGAAAAAGCGGCAATATCGACACTCGTGTCGGACTGTTCTCAGCGGATCGCAACCGATCCGTGATGAGCGTGATCGCGGTCACGGAAGGAGAAACCCCCGTGGGGGAGTCTGGGAACCGAACAACCGTCGGGCAGTGCGGAAGGCGGCCTTCGATCGGCACTTTCTGGGGGCTCCTCGAGCCAGCCGAGCGTGCCGCGATGCGTTCGGCCGGTACCCGGCGGCGGTTCTCACCCGGTGCGGTGATCTGGAGCCAGGGCGAGCCGTCCCAGCATGTCTTCGTGGTGCTGGAAGGGCGTATCCGGGTCAGCACCGGCTCGGTGGCCGGGCGGGAGGCCGTGCTGGCGATCTGCGGACCCGGCGAGATCGTCGGGGAGTTGTCCGCGGTCGACGGGCGGACCCGCTCGGCCAACGTGGCCGCGGTGGACCAGGTCGAGGTCCTAGTAGTGCCCGCGGCGCGGCTGGACCGGCTGTGCGAGGAGCACCCGAGGGTGGCCTGGGCGATGCTGCGGGTGGTGGCCGACCGGTTGCGCCAGTCCGACCGCCGGCGCAGCGAGTACGTGGACGGTTCGGTCGCGCACCGCACGGTGGCGCTGCTGCTGGACCTGGCCGAGCAGTACGGGCGCCCGGTGGCCGCGGGGGTGGAGATCGCGTTGTCGATCAGTCAGCAGCAGCTGGCCGACACCATGTCGGTCTCCAGGGAGTCCCTGGCCAGGGTGCTGCGTGAGCTGCGGGACCGGCGACTGGTGGACACCGGCAGGCAGCGGATCACGGTGCTGGACCTGGCCGGGTTGCGGGCACTGGGCGCCGAATCGGCGTGAGCCGGGCGACATCCCTGGAGTTGTGTGTCAGGTGACGCAATCAACCTGCGGAAACGGGTTTACACCTGTGCCCTGGAGAGTTCACCCGGGGAAGGGGTCGGCGTCATGAGTCAGCAGGAACAGGTTCGTCCGGACAACTCGACCGTGACCAGCAGGCTGGTGATCACGCTGCTGTTCACCGCGGTGCAGGTGTGGGCGCTGGTGCTGGTGATCAACCGGTTCCCGGCCGAGGGTCTCGTACAGCTCGCGCTCGCGGTGGCCCTGGCCGGGACCGTGTTGTCGGTGCTCAACGCCTGGGAAGAGGTGCTGCTCAGTTCTCGGCGGGGTTCCCGGCGGGACCGCTGAAGACCTGAGTGCGTGCCCTGCCGTCGGCGGTGTCGCCGAAGAGCCGGGCGTCCGCGTCGTCCGCGGGCGCCGGCTCGTCCCGGCCACCGCCGGTACGGGCCTGCTCTACCCGCAGTCGGGGCAGCGCCTCGGCGTGCTGTTCGCGCAGCCAGCGCGCCAGATCCTCGCGGACCAGGCAGCGCAGGTCCCACAGGCTGCCCGCGTCCGCGGCGCTGACCAGGGCGCGCACCCGGATGAGGGTGTTGACGGCCTGGGTCACCTGGAGCACGCACACCCGGCCGTCCCACAGCTCGCTGGCCTCCAGGGCCCGGCGCAGTTCGGCGCGCAGCGCCTCCACCGGCACCGACCAGTCCACGTCCAGCTCGACCGTGCCGAGCAGCCGGGATTCGCGGCGGGTCCAGTTCTCGAAGGGTTTGGCCATGAAGTAGGAGGTGGGCAGGATGAGCCGCCGGTCATCCCACAGGTGCACCACCACGTAGGTCAGGGTGATGTCCTCGATCCGGCCCCATTCCTTCTCCACCACCACGACGTCCTCGATCCGGATCGCGTCGCTGAAGGCGATCTGCACCCCGGCGAAGACGTTGCCCAGCAAGGACTGCGCGGCCAGCGCGGAGATCGCGCCGATGACACCGGCGGAGGCGAGCAGGCTGGTGCCCGCGGCGCGGGCGCCGGGGAAGGTCATCAGCATCGCGCCGATGGTGAGCACCGCGATCACCGCCACCGCGACCCGGCGGATCAGGGTGATCTGGGTGTGCATCCGGCGGGCCTGCCGGTTGTCGGCCCGATCGAGCCGGATCCGGGCCAGGCTGGCGTCCTCGAAGACCAGCACCAGCGCGATCACCAGCCAGGCGCCCGCGCCGATCAGCGCCAGGCCCAGGCCGTGCAGCACGGGTTCCCGCCAGCCGCCGCCGGGCGCGCCCAGCAGCAGGGACAGCTGCAGCGCGAACAGCACGGCCAGCGCCTGGGCAGGCCGGTAGGCGCGGCTGGCCAGGCTGGCCAGTACCCTGGCGCGCCTGCCGAGCCTGCTGATCAGCCGGTGCAGCAGGTACACCCCGAGGATCGCGGCGGCGACCGCGGCCAGTGCGCCCACGCCGAGCAGCAGGTACCAGGGCACGATGCTCCTTTCGTTGTGGGACAACGTCTCCCTGTCCGTTACCCAGACAGGCGGCATCACACACCGTGATCCGCCACACGACTGCCTGAGCGGGCGGGAACCGATGCCCCTTGGTACCGGGATGACGATTTCCCGGACTGCCCTGCTGTGCTGGATTCCGGCACGCACAAGGGAGTCCGACATGCGTAGAGCGAGAATCCTGTTGGTGCTACTGGCGTTGCTGGCCACGGTCAGTCCGGCGGCACAGGCCGCGCCCGCCGCACTGGCCTGGCAGCAGCCGGGGCCGGTGGGCGCGGTGGCCAGTCACCGGCCGTCGGTGGCCAGCTGCGGCAGCGGCACCTACCTGCTGTGGCGGGAACCGAGTGGGCGGCTCGGCTTCGCCACCTGGGACCAGATGCGCCGCTGGCTGCCCAGGGCGCTGACCATCACCACCCCGGACGTGCCCACGCTGGCCTGCGACAACGGGGTGCTCACCGTGCTGTGGCGGGACACCGCGACCCCGCCGAGGATCCAGGCCATCCGCAGCACCACCCACGGCCAGACCTGGTCGCCGCCGCAACCCATCGGTCCGCCCGGCGCCGGCCTCGGCCTGGCCGCCTCCGGCGGGCCCAGCACCGGCGGCACGCACCCGTTCTACCTGGCCTGGCGGGGTTCGGGCGCGGACACCCAGCTCTACGTGGCGGCCAGGATCGGCCCGAACTGGCTGCCCGCGCGGGCGGTGCCCGGGGTGAGCAGCGAGACGCCGCCGGACATCGACGCCTTCAGCGACCGGGTGCTGCTGAGCTACCTCGGCGCGCAGGGCTCGGTGCGGATGAGCGCCGCGGGGCTGAACCCGATCGTCTGGGGGCCGTTCCCGAATCCGTGGACCGGGCTCAGCTCGCACACCCCGGCCGCGACCCCGGCCCAGTCCAGCGGCGGTTTCCTGGCGCCGTTCGTGGCGTGGAAGGGCAGCGGCACCGACACTCGGCTGCACTACACGGCCAAGGCCGGCACGGCCTGGAAGCCCCTGACCACGCTCACCGGCGCGGCCACCGACCTGGACCCGGCCGTCGCCCCCGCGGTCTCCGGCGGATCGGCGCTGTGGCGCGGCGTGGTCCTGGTCTGGCGCGCCCCAGGCACCGGCCAGCTGATGTCCAGCTTCGGCCACTGAGCACCCACCGCCGCCGAGTTGGCCCAAGTGGTACGCCCGGTTGGGCAAAGTGGGCGTACGAGTTGGGCCAACTCGGCGGCGGGCGGGGTGGGGATCAGGCCGTGCTGGCCAGGACGGCGTGGGCGAAGGCGTGTAGGAGGGGGTCGGTGCGGTCCTGGGGCCAGGCCAGGGCGATGCGCAGGGGGGCGATGTCGGTGATGGGGAGCCAGGTCAGCTCGGGGTGGGTGTAGAAGCGGGCCATTGATTCCGGGCTGATGCAGATCGCGGCCCCGGTGGCCACGCCTTCCAGCATTTCCTCGACGTTGTCGTTCTCCGGGCCCCAGCGGGGTGTGGATCCGTCGGGGCGGGGGTTGACCGCCCACCAGTCGACCCAGGCGGCCGGGGCGCGGCGGGTCCACATGACCGGTTCGTCGCGCAGGTCGTGAATGGTGACGGAGTCCTTGTCCGCCAGCGGATGGCCGCGGGACAGGGCGACCCAGCGGGCTTCGGTGCCGACCGGCTCGACGTGCAGACCGGTGGTGTCGGCGGGCAGCCAGAGGAAGGCGATGTCCACCGCGCCCTCGCGCAGGGCCTGGGGTTCGCCGCCCCAGTCCAGGCGTTTGGGTTCGATCGCGCCGGGATGTCGTTGGGACAGGAGGGTTCTGGCCTGCCGGGCCAGTGCGCCCCAGCCGGTGGCGACGAAGCCGACCCGCAGCGCGCCGCGTTCGGCGGCGGCGGCCGAGCGGACCAGGCGCTGGGTGTGCTGCCAGTCGGCGAGGTGCGCGCGGGCGGCGGTCAGCAGGGCCGTGCCCGCGGCGGTGAGCTGGACCCCGGTGCTGGCGCGCTGGAACAGGGCGACGTCCAGGCGGGCCTCCAGTTGCCGGATCTGGCGGCTCAGCGAGGGTTGGGCGAGGTAGAGCGCCTTGGCCGCGGCGGTGAAGCTGAGGTGCTCGGCGACCGCGACGAAGTAACGCAGCAGCCGGGTGTCCACATCAGCCATGCCCGAACGGTATGGGCACGGGTATTGGACCGCGGTGAAGCCCGCGCGGTTGCCTGGAGGCATGACAGAGCGAATGGTGAGCCGGGCCAACCTGTTGCGGGCAGGCGGCGCGGGACTGGTGGCGGCGGCGGTGCTGGGCGGGACGGCGCAGGCGGGTGGCCGGGACCATCCGCACGTGGCGTTGATCCGCCGCTACTACGCCGCCTACGCCAAGGGCGATCCGCAGGCGCTGCGCGAGTTCTTCGCGCCGGAGATCCGCTGGACCATCCCGGGCCACCATCCCTTGGCGGGCACCAAGGTTGGCGTCCGCGAGGTGCTGGCCTTCTTCGCCGAGCTGGGCCGGGCCGGGTTCCGCGCCGAGGTGCTCTTCCTCGGCGCGGACGGCGACTGGGTGGTGGACCTGCACCGCGGCTGGAGCACCAGCCCGCCGGGACTGGACATCACCTGGGTGCTGGCCTACCGGATCCAGCGCGGCAAGATCGTCGAGGCGATCAACTTCGCCGCCGACCAGCACGCCGCGGACGCCTTCTTCTGGCAGCGCTACCCCCTCGCCCCACTGCCCGACCGGCTGCTCAGAACGCGGTGATACTCGCGGGCGCGCGCTCGGCGCGGGTGAGCGCGCGCAGCACCGCGGGCGCGCCGTGCCTGCGCAGGGCCAGGCGGCTGAGCAGGTCCACCACCGCCTCCACCGCGGCGGGCGGGAAGTCCGGGGTGGGCACACCGAGGCTGACCGCCAGGTCGTCGCTGTGCACGGTCAGCTCCATCATGCGGGTGCGGAGCATGTCTGCCAGGGTCAGCGACCACGGTCCCCAGAACTGGATACGCACCGTGCGCTCCGGGGTGTCCGGCAACGTCTCGGACAGGCTGGCGATCGCCGCGTCCACCGAGTCGGCCAGCGCGGCCGGACCGTTGGCGGCGGCCGCCTCGCCGCTGTCCCGGATGCGCACGTTGAGTTCGTGGTCCAGGTCGGCGTCCACCCACTCGACCCGGTTGTAGTGCTCCGCCAGCGAAATCGGCAGTTCGGGCGGGATCGGCCCGGCCAGGATCGCGGGCAGCGCGGTGACCTGGAAGGCCAGGTGACCGGCCAGTCCGGCCACCGAGAACTCCGGCAGCGCGCTCGGCTTGTCCCAGGACCCGGCCAGCGCCGGGTGCCGCAACAACTGAGCGGCGACTCGCGCGGTGGCGAGGAAGTCGGACCGGGTGTTCAGCAACGGGTTCCCCTCTCCCAGGCAATTCCCAGGGAACGCCCAGCGCGCTCCCACCTCCGGCTTCGAGCATGCCGCCCATGACGAGGTCTCGGCGTGCCCTGGTGTTGAACCTAGCCCTGGGCGCGGTACTGGTGGCGGCCGCGGTGGCCGCCTACTTCGCGTTGCGCCCCGCCCCCGCGGCCACCACCGCGCAGAGCCGCACCGTGGCGGCGAGCCGGGCGACGGTGACCGCCACGGTGACCGCGGCCGGGTCGGTGCAGAGCGCGAACACGGTGGGCGCCAACTTCGGCGCCACCGGCACGGTCAAGCAGATCCTGGTCAAGGTCGGCGCGAAGGTGACCAAGGGCCAGGCCCTGGCCCGGCTGGACACGGTGCCGTTGCAGGCCAAGGTGGACGAGGCGAACGCGAGCCTGGAGGCCGCCCAGCAGAGCCTGACCGCGGCCCAGACCACGACCAATCCCACCGGCCCCGACCCGGCCACGGTCGCCCAGCGGCGCAGCCAGCTCACCCAGGCGAAGACCACGGTGGCCGAGGCGAGGGCCAACCTGACCGCGGCCACCCTCACCGCACCCTCGGACGGCACGGTCATCTCGATCTCCGGCACGGTCGGCGCACAGGCGGGCACCGGCGGGGCCGGTGGCGGCACGAGCAGCGGGTCCAGTGGCACCGGGAGCAGCAGCACCGCCGCGAACACCAGTAGCGCCACCGGGTTCGTGGTGCTGTCGGATTTGAGCGACTTCCAGGTGCGGGCGACCATCGCCGAGATCGACGTGGCCAAGGTGAAACCCGGCCAGCTGGCCAACATCACGGTGAACGCGTTGCCGGATCAGCAGTTCGCGGCCAAGGTGACCCAGGTCGACTTGACGCCGTCGAGCACCGGGAACGTGGTGCAGTACGGGGCCACCCTGGTCCTGGACGGGGCTCCGGAGGGGTTGAAGCCGGGGCAGTCGGCGAGTGTGCGGATCGTGGTGGCCCGGGCGGAGAACGCGCTGTCGGTGCCCACCTTCACCGTGCAGGGCTCCGGCGCGGCCAGCCGGGTGACGGTCCTGGAGAACGGGCAGCCGGTGACCCGGACGGTGCAGGTCGGCATCAAGGGCGAGGCGCTGACCGAGATCACCGGCGGGCTCACCGAGGGCACGCAGGTGGTGGTGCCGACCGCCCAGGGCAGCACGCAACCGGGCGGCGGCACGGGCGGTTTCGGCGGCGGCCGGGGCGGCGGAGTGGTGCCGGGTGGCGGCGGCGCGGGTGCCGGTGGCGGCGGCGGTGCGGGCGGCGCGGGTGCCGGGACGGGTGTCCGGTGACCACTGTGGACAGTCCGCCGGTGATCCAGATCAACCGGCTCACCAAGACCTACGGCGCGGGCGCGACCGCCGTGGCCGCGTTGCGCGGGGTCGACCTGACCGTGCGCCGTGGCGACTACCTGGCCATCATGGGCGCCTCCGGCTCCGGCAAGTCGACCATGCTGAACATCCTGGGCTGCCTGGACATCCCCACCGCCGGGCGGTACCGCCTGGACGGCATCGACATCGGCGCGTTCACCGAGGCCCAGCTGGCCCTGCTGCGCAACCGGCGGATCGGCTTCGTCTTCCAGTCCTTCCACCTGGTCCCCCGGATCTCCGCACTGTCCAATGTGGAGCTTCCGATGATCTACGCCGGACTCGGCCGCGCACACCGCCGCGAGCGCGCGCTGGCCGCACTGGAACTGGTCGGCCTGCAGGACCGAGGGCATCACCTGCCCACCGAACTCTCCGGCGGCCAGCAGCAACGGGTCGCGGTGGCCAGGGCGCTGGTCAACGCGCCCGCCCTGCTGCTGGCCGACGAACCCACCGGCAACCTGGACAGCCAGAGCAGCGCCGAACTGCTCGGCGTGCTGGACCGGCTCAACGCGCTCGGCCGCACCATCGTGATCATCACCCACGAGAACGAGGTGGCCGCGCACGCGAACCGGGTGATCCGGCTGGTGGACGGGCGGATCGTGGCCGACACCGGGAGCCGTCGATGAGCCTCTGGGAGATCCTGCGGGTCGCGGTGCGCGGGCTGCTGGCCAACAAGTTGCGCTCGGTGCTGACCACCCTGGGCATCACCATCGGGGTGGCCGCGGTGATCCTGCTGACCGCGGTCGGCAACGGGGCCTCGGCCGCGGTGGAGCGCAGCATCGCCGGACTGGGCACCAACCTGCTCACCGTCTCCCCCGCCCGCGGCACCGCCCGCCCACTCACCACGTTGGACGCGGAAGCCTTGGCGGACAAGCTGATCGCGCCCGATGTCGGCGCGGTGGCGCCGATCGTGACCGCGCAGGCCACCGCGACCTACCGCGGGGTGAGTCAGCAGGTCGGCCAGCTCATCGGCACCCGGCCCGGCTACTTCGAGATCACCAACTCCCCGGTCGGTTCGGGCGCGGCCTTCACCGAGGCCGATGTCACCGAGGCGCGCAAGGTGGTGGTGATCGGCCAGACCGTGGCCCATGAGGTCTTCGGCGGCGCGGATCCACTCGGCTTGTCCTTGCAGCTCAACAACATCCCGTTCACCGTGGTCGGCGTGCTGGCACCCAAAGGCGCCACCGGGTTGCAGAACGCCGACGACACGGTGATCGCGCCGCTGAGCACCACCCAGTACGCGCTGTCCGGGGTGGGTTCGCTCAACCAGATCGTGGTCCAGGCCTCCTCGGCGGACACCCTGTCCGCGGCGCAGGCGCAGGTGACCGCGGTGCTCGACCAGCGGCACGGGATCACCGGCGAGGCCGTCTCGGACTTCCGGATCGCCAATCAGCAGCAGCTGCTCACCGCGCGCACCCAGACCACCGAGACCTTCACCGTGCTGCTGGCCGCGGTGGCCGCGTTGTCCTTGCTGGTGGGCGGGATCGGCATCACCAACATCATGCTGGTCACGGTCACCGAGCGGATCAGGGAGATCGGCATCCGCAAGGCCACCGGCGCGCCCCGGCTGGCCATCTCCGGGCAGTTCGTCATCGAGGCCACCGTGCTGAGCATGGTCGGTGGCGGGCTGGGCGCGCTGATCGGCGTGCTCGCCGCCCAGTTCACCATCGCCGGGATCCAGCCGGTGGTCCAGCCCTCCGCGGTGGCCCTGGCCTTCGGCGTGTCCGTCCTCATTGGACTGTTCTTCGGCAGCTACCCGGCCGCCAGGGCCGCCCGGCTGCGCCCCATCGAAGCCCTGCGCCACGAATAGGAGATTTCCCCATGACCACACCAGATCCCGAACAGGTGCTGGCCACCCCGGTGGACGACAAGGACCTGGGCGAGCAGCTCGCCGAGGCGGGCAAGGGCCCGTCCAGACTGACCATCGGACTGGCCGCGGCGGCGCTCACCGCGGTCGCCTTCGCCGGTGGCCTGTGGGCCGCAACGGCTTTCGGCTCCGACTCGGCCAACGCCGCCCCCGGTCAGCGCGGCGCGGGCGGCCTCAGGCCCAGCGGCGCACCCCAGGCGCCCGGCGGCGCGGCTCCCGGCGGCGCGCGCAACGGCGCGGTCGGCACGGTGGACCGGATCGAGGGCGACACGCTGTATCTCAAGGGCGCCAACGGAACCGAGGTCAAGGTCAAGCTCGGCACGGACACCACCGTGCAGCTCACCCAGCCCGGCAAGGTCAGCGATCTGGCCCCCGGCGACGCGGTCACGGTGACCGGCGAGCGGGCCGCGGACGGGTCGGTCACCGCCCGTCAGGTCACAGAGCAGCCCCCGCGCTGACCCCGCTGAACGCCTCCGCCGGGCGGGGCAGTCCGAGCTGCCTGCCCTGACCGGCGTCCACCCCGATCCCGGTCAGCCAGTCCAGTTTGGCCCGGCTGTCCACCCCGGAGGCGATCACCTTGAACCCGACCTGGTGCGCCAGTTCGGTCAGCGTGGCCACCGCGCGGGCCACCGGCGAGCCAGGATCGGGTTCCTCGCCGAGGCGATCCACCAGCGCCCGGTCGAACCGCGCGGCGTAGACGGGCAGGTCGGGCAACCGGACGAAATCGGTGACATCGCGGCCGAACTCGTCCAGCCCGATCACCACGCCCATGTCGGCGAGCACCCGCAGGTTCTCCGCGGCGTCGCTGTCCTCCCTGGCCACCGTGCGCAGCGGCAGTCGCAACCGCAGTCGCTGCGGCGGCAGTCCGGCCTCAGCGAGGGCCTTGCGCACGGTGTCCACCAGATCCGGGTCCTGGGACTGGTGCGGGGTCAGGGTGGCCAGCACGATCGGCGGCTCGCCCTCGCTCGGCCGCCATTCCGCGGCGTCCCGGCAGGCCCGTTTGAGCACCCAGCGGCCCAGCGCCAGGATCAGCCCGGTGCTCTCGGCCAGCTCCACGCAGCGGTCGTGCGGCAGCGGTCCCAGCTCCGGATGCGCCCACTCCACCAGCACCTCGGTGGCCACCAGTTCGCCGCCTGCCAGCCAGCGCACCGGCTCGTAGCGCAGGCTGAACTCGCCGTTCTCCACCGCGCCCGGCATGGAGGCGGCCAGCTTGAACCGGGCCCGGTCGCGGGCCTCGCGGGCCGGGTCGAACAGGCCCCACTGCGCCTTGCCGCTGGCCTTGACCCGGTGCAGGGTCAGGTCCGCCGCGCGCAGCAGCTCGGCGGCCACCATGCCCTTGGCCGGGCGCTGCACGATGCCGATGCTGGCCGAGACCGCCACCCCGTAGCCGTCCAGGTAGGTGGGTTCGGCCAGTTCCTCGCTGATCCGGCCGGCCAGCGCGGCCACATCCGGCGGGGTCGGCGAATCCTCGATCAGGATGGCGAACTCGTCGCTGCCGAAGCGGGCCACCATGGCGTTGTGCCCGGCCACCGCGGCCCGCAGCCGCTGCGCGGTGGTCCTGAGCAGCTCGTCGCCGATGTGGTGGCCCAGCCCGTCGTTGATCACGGTGAAGCTGTCCAGGTCCAGGTGGCAGAGGGTGATGATCTGGCCGTCCTCGACCCGGCCGAGCACGCTCTGCAACCGGGAATGCAGGTACTGCCGGTTGGGCAGGCCGGTGAGCTGGTCGTGCAGGGTCTGGTGACTGAACCTGCCCTGCAGCAGGTGCAGGTTGGTCAGGTCCTCGACCATAGTGACGTGCCCGTTGGGCTGACCGTCGGCGTCGTGCAGCAGGGACACGGCCAGGTAGGCGAACACGCTGTCCGCTTCCTTGCTGACCAGCCGGGTGCGGCAGCGGAACCGGTCCACCGGCTCGTCCACCAGGTGCCGGTAGAGCACCGCGAGATCGGCGGTCTCCTCCGGCGCGAACAGATCGGGCACGGTCAGGAAGCCCAGTTCGCCGCCGGTGTAGCCGAGGATCTCGGTGAAGGCCTGGTTGACCTCGATGAAGTTGCCGTCCAGATCGCTGATCGCGATGCCCATCGCGGAGGCGGTGAACAGTTCGCGGAACCGGCTCTCGCTGACCCGCAGTTCCCGTTCGGCATCGCGTTTGGCGTGCAGCAGGGCCTTTTTCAGCTCCTCCTGCTGGTTGAAGGTCAACTGCCGGACCCCTTCGCTGTACCCGGCGGCGAACTCGGCGAGCAGCGCGGTGACCCGCTGCTCATCCGGCGCGCCGCGGTGCTCGCTCAGCTCGCGGCGGCAGGCCGCGCCGAGGATCTCGATGCTGCGGCGTAAGGCCAGCCTGCTGGTGATGTTGCCAACGACGAGCTGGGCGCCCGCGCGGCCGGCGGGCCGGGCGTCGAACGGGTCAGCGAGGACCAGGTCGAGGAGTTCATCGACCAGGTCGAGCAGCTGTTGTTCGAGTTGTTCCCTGGACAGCGGGACATAGCCGGCCGTGGCGACCGCCGTAGCCCACTGCCGGGCCAGCTCGGTGCGACCCGTGGCGCTCAATCCCACCTCTCCTGGCAGCCTGCACCAGAGGCCCGGCTGTATCGACCATGGCAATACTCACCAGAGCCAGGCAATTACCGCCTGTAGCATATCGCGTCCGGTCACGATCACGACACGCCAGCACCCGCCGTCCCTCCATCGAGTCTGCGCGGCTCAGCCGCGGTCGGGTCTGGGCAGCTCAGCCGTTCAGCTCCGCGAGCAGCAGTCCGCTGCGTGGTTTGGGGGTGAAGTAGGTGCTCTTGCGGGGCATCCGGCGGCCGTCCGCGTGCACGGCGAGGACGTCGTCGAGGGGCACCGGCGCGATCAGCAGCTCGATGTCCCCGGCCTCGCGCGGCGCGGGACGGCGTCCGCCGGGCACGGCCAGCACCCGCGGCCCTGCCGGGTCCAGGCCGAGCGCGGCGGCGATCAGCGTCTCCTCCACCGCGCCGTGGTCGATGCGCGGCAACGGTTCCCCGGCCGAGGGCGGCGGCAACTCGACCCGCACGGCGCAGCCTTCTGCCCTGGCCAGCACACTGCCCTGGCACGGTTGTTCATTCGGCTCGGCCTCGGTCACGGTGAGGCCGTGCGCCCGCCAGGCCTGGGCGACCTGGGCGAGGCTGAGTCCGGTGCCCGCGAGCACCCGGTGGATCGGGCCGACCCGCAGCAGCGGTCCGGCGGTGATCAGGGCCAGCAGGCCGCCCAGTCCGGCGGTCTCGGCGGCGGCGACCCGGTGGTTGCCGTCGGCCACCAGCAGCGGATGCCGCCCGGCCAGGGCCAGCAGTTCCTCGCGCTGCGGGCCGGGACCCAGCAGCCACAGGCGATGCCGGTTGCCGAGTACGTCCACAATGGACACCTCGGGCGCGCCGAGCCCGGCGACCGTGGCGCGCAGCAGCGTGGTCAGCTCTTCGCCGCCGGAGACCGGGACGAGCAGCGCGGAGCTGGTGAGGCAGCCGAGTTCGGCCAGCACCGCGGCGCGTTCGGCCACGATGTCCGGGTAGACCTCCTCGGTGCGGCGCACCGAACGGCCGTGCGCCGGGTCCACCGCGGCCGGATCGGCCAGGCAGAGCAGGCCAAGGGTGCTGCCGTCGGGGCCATCCACCTGGTAGGGCGCGACCACGTCGGCGACCCGGCGGTAGGACTCGCGTTGCAGGCGACGCAGGCTGGCGCGGGCGTCCGGCAGCAGCTGACTCAGGCCGCGGCGGTGGGCCAGCGAGTCGGGGGTGCGGTGCGGGTGCTGCACGGCGAGCAGGGTGACCCGGCCCGCGGTCTGCGCCGACAGCGCGGCCCGGATCTGGCGCGGATCGGTGAACTCGTCCACATCGGGTCCCGGCACGGCCTCCCGCACCACCCACGCCGTTTCCAGTGCTCGCAGCATCCCGCCACCGTCCCACCCGGTGAAAAAATGGTCAATCAGACCCAGGTCGTGGTGTCGCGACTGTCACAGTCGTTACCGGGGAAGGTAATCTAGCTGGGTATGGGGGTTGTTTTCGGACAGCACCGGCCAGGACGGGGAGCCAGCGCGGCGGAGAACCCGCAGCTCCCCGGACTCGGCATGGCCAGCGGCACCCTCGCCGAACTGCGCGCCGGCGCCGATGGCGAGGCCGCGCCGCACGCCCCGCAGCGGATCGACTTCCACCTGATCGCCCTGGTCACCGCGGGTTCCGGCACGCACACGGTGGACTTCGTGCCGCACGAATGCCGTCCGGGCACGCTGCTGTGGGTGCGGCCGGGCCAGGTGCAGCAGTTCACCGCGGACACCGGGTTGCAGGCCGCGCTGGTGTTCTTCGCGCCCGCCTTCCCGCCCCGGCTGCGCGCCGCGGACTACCTGCTGACCCGGCGTGGCGGTCCGGTGCGCTGGCAGCTGAGCGGGGCGGAGCTGGCCGCGATCACCGCGAACCTGGAGCTGCTGGCCGCGGACTACCAGCGCACCGACACCGGCGACTACACCGCCTGGACCGAACTGCTCCGGCATCTGCTGGCCACCCTGCTGCTGCGGATCGCCCAGCTGCCCCGGCCGAATGAGACCGAGCGGAACGACGGGAACAATCCCACCTTCACCCAGTTCCAGCGCGAACTCGAACGCTTCTTCGCCCAGACCCGCCAGGTCGAGGACTACGCGGACCGGCTCGGCTGCTCCAGCAAGACCCTCACCAGGGCCTGCCGCTCGGCCACCGGTCAGGCCGCCAAACAGCTGATCGACGCCAGGGTGGCCCTGGAGGCCAAACGTCTGCTCGCCTACACCAACCTGCCGGTGGCCAACATCAGCCGCAGGCTCGGTTTCAGCGAGCCGACCAACTTCGGCAAGTTCTTCCAGCGCGAGACCGGCCAGTCCCCCTCGACCTTCCGGGCCGGGCTGCTGCGTTAGCGCCAATGCCGCGTAGTTAGTGTTTGGGGCTGGTTGTCAAGCCTGGTGAAACAGCCAACGGAGTCCCTGCTAGAACAGAAATCGACCAAGATCACTGTCGGCAGGAACTCCGTTGGACAACCAGTCT